>JBKQSL010000483.1:0-9359 GCA_052143655.1 Streptosporangiaceae bacterium
TTAGGCCGCCCCGTCTTTGCCATGTTGGCAACCATACTGATATAGCTCGACACAATGAGTGACGACACTCTATCGGGAGATGTGACCTGCACCACTTTTATGTTTGATTAAAGATCCAGGGCACTAGTTATCGGCCGCAAACGCTGCGGAGCATCCCGCAATCTCGCCCGCTTGCCCAACGCGACCTGCGGAAACATCCCGCGAATATCCCGCGACCAGCGACAAACAGCCGCTCTCAGCGGCACATAGCTGCATATGGCCGACTGGAACCGGCGGTGGAGTATCACACATACGCCCAGGTAAGACGGCATTTGCGCTGATCAGCGGAGGGTGTGGGATTCGAACCCACGATGAGACTCACGCCCCATAGCGGTTTTCAAGACCGCCGCCATCGGCCACTAGGCGAACCCTCCACGCTGCGGACTCCTCCGGGGCCGACGGCCGACGGGGACAAGCCTGCCGGCTCGTGCTCCACAGCACGGGCGCTGGCCGCAGCCAGCAGCCCGCCCTCAGCTTCTCATATTCCGGAGGCCCTCCAGCGCCGCCGCCAGAACCCGGCTGCGGACGGAAGCGCGTGCCGTGCGCTTCTCGCCGACGTGACAGCCGGGCGATCGCAGCGTTCTCCGGTCATGGTCAGCCCGGCGTACCGCCGGCCTGACGCCAGTCGGGCGATCCCTGGTCCGGGAGCGTCCAGCCGACAGGCTCGCCCGCCGCGGTCAGGATGTCAGCCAGCCAGTACGTCTCGTCCGGGTCCCACCCGGCCAGCATGGTCCGCGCGTCATCGACCGGAAGGGCGCGGCCGGCGGTCGTCAGGTAGCCGCCGACCGTGAGGTGCACGGCGTCATAGTCCGCTGCGACGGCCGCGTAGTCCGGCATCAGCCAGCTGCCGGAACAGCCGGTGGCCCGGTACCAGTCGTGCCGCCGGGACTTGCTGACATCCAGCGGGTATCGCTGCACGAGGGCGGTCCGGTCGGCCGGGCCGGCGATCCGGTACAGCCGGGGAGTCCGCTGCGGGACAAGCGCCCAGCAGCGCACCTCCGTCCAGCCCATCGAGTCCTCGGTCGCGGCGAGCTGGACAGCGCCGAGGCCGGGCAGCGCCCGGGTCGTCGACACGAGCCCGGAGAGGTTCGGGCCAGACCACCAGTGACCGCTCCAGTTCGCGGCCGGGTCGGCCGGGCGCTTCGCGGCCGAGCGCTCCTCTTCGATCTCAGCCGCCCGCCACGCAGCCAGCCGGTCCGCGGCACCGGACAGGGCCGGCGGCCCGGGGCCCGGGCCGCCGGCCGGCTGCACGTAGCGCTGGGCGTCCAGTCCGAGGCCGCCGGGCCACCACCGGGCCGCCGGGGCGGCGGTCACCGCGTCCGCGACGGGCCGCAGTACTGCAGCCACCTCGGCGTGGGCCAGGGCGCGATCGCCGGCATCGGGTTCCTGCCAGTACATGGCGGCGCAGACCGCATCGGCCAAGGGCGCCAGCAGCGCCAGCTCGCTCGTGCTGGCCGCGACGGCATCCAGGTCGGCCGCGCCGCCGGCGGCCCTTTCGAGCACCCGCCAGCACAGGTCACGGCCACGCGGGCCTGCCAGGAGATCGCCGGGGTTCTCGGGCCAGCTCACGGCCACACCCTAGCCAGCCGGGCGCGGAGGCAGATCCGCTGGGTCCGGCCGCAGCAGCCGGTGAGTAAGCTCGCTGTGGAGGATTCTTGTGATGCTGCCCCCGTACAGCTGGTCCGCGGTGGTGACGCAGTGGCAGTTCGCGCCCGCCGTCATCGTCCCGGTGGCGATCCTGGCCATCCTCTATCTCTGGGGAGTCCGCCGGGTGGCGGCCCGGCACCCGGCCCGGCCGTGGCCCGCCTGGCGCGCGGCCATGTTCCTGGGCGGCCTGGCCGTCATTGTCGTCGCGACGCTGAGCGGCATCGGCCGTTACGACGACATCCTGTTCTGGGACCACATGATCCAGCACCTGATGCTGATCATGGTGGCCCCGCCGCTGCTGATCGCGGGCCAGCCGATCACGCTGCTGCTGCACGCGAGCCGGAACCCGGTGCATACCTGGGCCAAGCGGATGGTCCGCTCCCGGCTCGCCAGCCTGCTCACCTGGCCGGTATTCGGTGCGCTGGCCTACACGGTCGCGGTCATGGTGTTTCACCTGACGAGCATCGCCAGCACCGCGGCCCGCGATCCGGCCGTGTACCACCTGGAGGAAGTGTTCTTCCTCGTCGTCGGCTACCTGTTCTTCCTGCCGGTCATCGGCCGTGAGCCGATCCGGTGGCGGCTGTCGTACCCGGTGCGGTTCGTGATCCTGCTGCTGATCATGCCGGTGGACACCTTCACCGGGCTGGTGCTCGGCTACGGCAATGCCGGGACCCCCGGGATACCGCCGGGCCCGCGGCCGGCCTGGGCGCCGTCCGCGGTCCAGGACCTGCACCTGGGCGGTGCCGTCATGTGGGTGGGCGGCGACGCGATCATGTTCGCCCTGATGATGCTGGTCTACCTGATGTGGAGCACCGACGACCGGACCGCGGCGATCGGCGGCGGGTGGCTGGAGAGCGCCCGCAGCGCCAGCTTCGCCAGCCTCGTCACCGCGCACCGTCAGGCGACCGCCGGCCCGGACGCCACCGCTGCCGGGCCAGTCGCCGCCGGGACGGCCGCCCAGGACGCGGCGGCGGCCCGCGAGCCCGCTGCCGGCCGGGCCCGGCACGGCGGCATCGACGACGACGAGCACCTGGCCGCCTACAACGCCTACCTGGCCCGGCTGCACGAGGCCGAGACCCGCGGCCAGGGCCAGCCGCGCTAGCCCTGCAGGCCCTGGATTGGCCGGCCGGCCGCGCTCACCGGCGCGGCACATTTGTTCACCGCTTCCCTGCTTCTCGCCGCCGTGCTGCCTCTGCGGCGCGCTGATTCCGCGGCGCGGCGTGAACCATCCGCGCCGTGCGTACGTATCAGCGGGCAGCGGCGCGCGGCCTGCGCCGGCGCAGCCAGCCGTGCAGCCCGGGCCGTGCCGCCGTGGCCGCAATGGATCCGCCGGATCCGCCGCAGCCTGCCTGTCCTCAGCGGAAGGAGCATTCCGATGCGGGTAACCCGCGCTGCCGTTCGCAACGCCGCCAGCACTGCTACCGCCGGCCTTGCCATCGCCGGCACTGCCATCGCCACGGCGGGATTCACCGGGGCTCCCGCCGCCCAGGCGCTGGCCGCGCCCTCCTCGTTCCTGAGCCGGTTCCATCACCTGGCGCGCATCGCGTCAACGGTGCCGCGTAACGGCGACGTCAATCCGTACGGCGTGGCGGTCGTCCGGCGCAGCCAGGGGCGGCTGCACCGCGGCGACGTGCTCGTCAGCAACTTCAACGACAAGGCCAACCTGCAGGGCACCGGCACGACGATCGTCGAGGTGTCGCCGGGCGGTCATGTCGCGCAGTTCGCCCGGATCACCCGGACCTCGCTGCGCGGCGCATCGTGCCCCGGCGGAATCGGGCTGACCACCGCGCTTGCCGTCGTGCACGGCTGGGTCATCGTCGGCAGCCTGCCGTCCCGGGACGGGACCGCCGCGACCTCGAAGGCCGGCTGCCTGATAGTGCTTGACAGCCGGGGCCGGGTCCGGGAGACCTTCGCCGGGCACGGGATCAACGGGCCGTGGGACATGACCGCCGCTAGCGGCGGCGGGCTGGCCGACCTGTTCGTCACGAACGTGCTCAACGGAACCGCCGCGGCCCACGGCAAGGTGGTGCACCGCGGTACGGTGCTGCGGCTGACCATCGGCCTGCACGGGCGCCGGGCGCCGCGACTGCTGGCCGTGACTCGGATCGCCTCCGGGCTGGCCGAGCAGTCAAGCGCACCTTCGTTCGTGCTCGGGCCGACCGGGGTCGGGCTCGGCCGGTACGGCGCGCTCTACGTCGCCGACACCGACGCGAACTCCATCCGGGTCATCCCGCGGGCCGGGCTGCGGCGCGGCAGTGCGGGCCCGGGCCGGCTGGTGACCTCCGGCGGCAGCCTGAACGCCCCGCTGGGGCTGGCCATGGCGCCCAACGGTGACGTGCTCACCGTCAACGGCGGCAACGGCCGGATCGTCGAGACCACACCCGGCGGCCGGCAGATCGCCCGCCGGTTCCTCGACCGCTCGGGGAACCCGCCAGGCAGCGGGGCGCTGTTCGGCCTGGCGGTGGCGCCGGGCGGTCGCGGAATCTACTACGTCGACGACGCCGTGAACGAACTGCGCCTGCTCAGATGAGCCGTTCCCCCGAGGCCTGACCGCTGCGATACCCGCCTGAACTGGGCAGGACGGGATGCAGCCGGCCAGAGCCGGGCAGTGCTCGCCGGCGCGACACGCCGGCGAGCACTGTCTACGGCAATCTATGGAATCCGCTAGATGGCGCCATAAGGTTCTATGCCGTGGACCCCGTGCGCAATCCCTACGCCCCCGGCGCCGGCCAGCGCCCGCCGGAGCTGGCAGGCCGTGACCGCGAGCTGCGGGAGTTCGAGGTGGTGCTGGAGCGCATCGCCCGCGGTCGGCCCGAGCGCAGCATGGTGCTGACCGGGCTGCGCGGCGTGGGCAAGACCGTCCTGCTGAACTCGTTCCGGTCGATGGCGATGCGGCGGCTGTGGGGAACCGGCAAGATCGAGGCCCGGCCCGAGCAGTCGATCCGCCGCCCGGTGGCCGGCGCGCTGCACATGGCGGTGCGCGAGCTGGCTCCCCGGCACCGGGCGCCGGAGCGGATCGACGACTTCCTCGGCGTCCTGAAGGCGTTCGCTGCCCGTGACCCGACCGCGCCCAAGGGCGCGCTGTCTAACCGGCTGGGCATCGACGTGCCCGCGGCACGCGGCCGGGCCGACTCCGGCGATCTGGAAATCGACCTCACCGAGCTGCTGACCGACGCAGCCGCGGTAGCTGCCGACCTGTCGGTGGGCATCGCGCTGTTCGTGGACGAGATGCAGGACGTGCCCGCGGCGGACATTTCGGCCCTGTGCGCGGCGACTCACGAGCTGTCGCAGAACGGCGGCCCGCTGATCGTGGTCGGTGCCGGGCTGCCGCACCTGCCATCGGTGCTGTCGGCGAGCAAGAGCTACTCCGAGCGGCTGTTCCGGTACGTGCGCATCGACCGCCTGGACCGGGAGGCTGCCGACCTGGCCCTGCTGGCGCCGGCCCGGCGGGAGGGCGCGGACTTCGAGCGACAGGCGCTGGACGCCCTGTACGCGGCGGCGGACGGCTACCCGTTCTTCGTCCAGGCCTACGGCAAGGTCACCTGGGACGTGGCGGCGGCGAGCCCGGTCACCGCGGGGGACGTGGGGGTGGCGGGCCCGATTGCCGAGGGTGAGCTGGCCGTCGGCTTCTTCGGCAGCCGCTATGAACGGGCAACGCCCGCCGAGCGGGAGTACATGCGAGCCATGGCCGTGCTCGGTGATGACCCGGTGCCGACGGCCCAGGTCGCCGACGAGCTCGGCCGCAAGCCGTCGAGCGTATCGCCGGCCCGGGACGGGCTGATCAAGAAGGGCCTGATCTACAGCTCGGAGCGCGGCCTGATCGCCTTCACCGTGCCGCATTTCGGCCGGTTCCTGCGGGCCCAGCCGGCCTGACCCGACGCCGCCGGGTCGGCCGCGGCCGGGTTCCCGACGGCTGTCTGCCCTTCTCTGCGGCTTTCTAGGGTTTCCGCTAGAGATGCGCAGAGGACCTGATATCCCCGGGCGGGTCGAGCTCCCGCGGCGGCGCGCCGCCGCCGCGATGGCGCCCGGCGGCCGACGCCTGAGCGGGGACCAGCGGCCGCGCGGCGGCCTGCTGCACGCCCGGCAGCGCCTGCCCGGCGGGCGCCGGCCCGGGCAGCGCTCCGGGCGGCGGCAGTGCCGTGAAGGGCATTACCTCGCCGGTCGTGGCGTCGACCAGCGCTGCATGCACGGCCGGCCGCCGGGGCTTGAGGTACACGGCGAACACGACCTCGGCCGGCCGTCCGCTGACCTGGCCGGGGAACACCAGGTACCGCCAGCACAGCTCGCGCCAGCTGTCCACGGGCCGGTCGGCGGTCAGTACGACGGCGTACCTGCGCCACTGAGCGCTGCGGCGCAGCGAGCTGAGCGTGCGGTACTCCGAGAGCACGCGCAGCTCGCACGGCTCGGAGTAGCCCAGCCGCACCAGGCCCTCGCCGAGTTCCGGCGACAGGGCGCCGATGACTACCAGCTCGGCGGCCAGGATGCCGGCCATCAGGGCCGCGTCGGCGTGCGAGTGCGGCAGCTGCAGCGGCGGCAGCGTGATCGTGCCCAGCGCGGCCACGGCCAGCATGGCCGCCCGGCTGAGGGTGCGGCCGCTGACCGGAGCGGTGCTGAGCTCGCCGAAGCAGCCGCAGCCCGCATCCGACCTGCTGCCGCGCAGCTCGATCAGCGCGCAAGTGGCCACCAGGAACAGCACGCCGGTGGCCAGCCGCACGCAGATGCCGGGCCAGCGGCCGCCCAGGCTGCCCGCCGTGATGATCAGCCCGGCGCCCAGGCTGAGCTCGGCCGCGCAGACCGCCAGCGCGAGCGGCCGGCGCAGCCGGGTGGGGAACAGCGTGGCCGCCCCGATTCCGGCGTCTGCGGATCCGGGCCGCGCCATGCGCAGCAGCTTGGCCGCGCCGCCGCCGAGTAGCATGGCTGACAGCAGCGGTATCTGCACTTCCCTGATCGCAGTGAGCAGTTCCATCAGCGCCCCATCGTGATCGTGGCATTGAAACAGCCGCGCTCCAGCTCGCCGCCCAGCGCCACGAAACTGGCCAGTGTCAGGTCCGCAATCCGGCCGCGCGGCGAAGTGCCGCAGGTGACGCAGCGGTCGTTGAACAGGCGGGCAACCGGGGCGCAGCCGGTGACGGGCAGCGCAACCGAGCTGCCGGTGCAGTCGTTGCGGATCCGCAGCACGCTGCCGAGCGCCAGGTAGGGCATCCGGACGAAGCCGCGGGGCTCGCGGCCGTCGCTGTCCTCGGCGCACCCGGTGGCCGGGTCGAGTGCCGGGTAGTTCACGCCCAGCACGCCATGCGGCTCGCTGCCCGCGTCATGCCAGGTGGCTGAACCACTGATCGCTTCGGGCACCCGCCCGCTGAGCAGCGGCGGCGCCGGCAGCCGGTCGCTGCGGTAGGACGGCTGGGAGGTGGCCGGCACGAGCGCCTCGAGCGCGCCGTCCCGGCGCACCCCGATGACGTCGATCAGGAACCCGGGCTCCAGGGACGGGAACCGGACCTGGATCCGGCCTGCGGCGCGGGCCGGGATGACCACCCGCTGCGGCGTCCGCGTGCGGCCCTCGTCCACCGTCAGGCCGTCCCGGCCGTACCCGGTGATTGTGCCGGTGACCCGCCCGATTCCCGCCCAGATCCGGTCGGCCACGGCACGCTGGGACGGGTGCAGCCGGAGCACGGCCTGCT
Source organism: Streptosporangiaceae bacterium (assembly GCA_052143655.1). Taxonomy (GTDB): domain Bacteria; phylum Actinomycetota; class Actinomycetes; order Streptosporangiales; family Streptosporangiaceae; genus CAVSUR01. The sequence goes on from JBKQSL010000483.1 coordinate 7,365, forward strand.
GGCCGGACCTCAGTGAGGCAGGGTCGCAGTAGCCACCTCGCCAGGCCACCGCGTCCGGGGTCAGCGTGTAGCGCTGCTCGCCGCTGGCACCGCTCAGCACGATGACCTGCGGGCTCACGTCGACGATCGTGCCGGTCACCGCGCGCGGCTGATGGCTGGCGTCGGGGAATCCGGGGTCCTCCGGTAAGGCGGCCCCGGCGGCCTGCCCGCCGCGCGGCGGGAAGACAGCGGTCCGCAGCAGGCGGCGGCGGGCGATCCGGGCAGCGGCAACGGACGCGGCGGCCCCGGCGCAGCGGTCACAGCACACCGGGCGCTTGCGCACTTCCGTCATCGGGCCTCCCCTGGGCGATAGGCCCAGCAACTGACGATGCAATTGCATATGGCTTTTCGTCAAGCGGTTCGGTGATCTTTTTCCTGGTCGTGTCCGATCGCGGTCCCGGGGGCGGCGCTCGCAGTCTTCTTCGTCCGCTATGCCTATCCTCGCGGCCGGACGCGCCGTTACACAACGGAGTCTGTCGCATGCGCGCTGTCGTAGGTACGGTAGGAATCGAGGGTCGGGGGCGATCACTTTGGTCATCGAGGGGCGCGCAAGCGCGACCAGGCCGCCAGGAGGCGGCAGCACGCAACTGCACAGCAGGACGAGCCGGCCGGCGGACCGGCCGCGGACGGGGAACGACGCGGCCCGCGCGCCCGCCGCGGCGTCCGGCGCAGCGGAGGCGGGCAAGCCGCCTGGCGGTGGCCGGCTGGACGAACCGGGGTTCCGCGACTACGTGACCTCGCGCGGCCGTTCCCTGCTGCGCACCGCCTACCTGCTCACCGGCAACATGGCCGATGCCGAGGACCTGGTCCAGGCGGCACTGGCCAAGACCTACGTCGCCTGGGACAGGATCGAGGACCGGGGAGCGCTGGACGGGTACGTCCGCCGCGCGATGATCAACACGCATATTTCGTGGTGGCGCCGCAGGCGGCTGGAGGAGTTCCCCACCGACGAGATACCTGACCAGGCGGTCGCCGACCACTCCGGTGACAGCGACCTGCAGGCGACGCTGCGCCAGGCCATCGACCGGCTGCCGCAGCGGATGCGCGAGGCGGTCGTGCTGCGCTTCTACGAGGACATGACCGAGGCGGAGGTCGCCGACGCCCTCGGCGTCAGCCTGGGCACTGTCAAGAGCACCGTCTCGCGGGCCATGGCCAAGCTGCGGATCGACGCCAACCTGCTGGCCGACTAGCCGCGCCGGGCGATCCGGCCGAACGACGGCCAGGCGGTCGGCGAGACCGAGGTGCGCGGGCCGTGGATCACCGGCGCGTAATACCAGGATGACGACCCGGCCAGGTTCCGCGACGGCTGGCTGCGCCCCGGCGACGTCGGGACCATCGACCCGCTCGGCTACGTCACGCTGACCGACCGGGCCAAGGACGTGATCAAGTCCGGCGGCGAGTGGATCTCCTCCATGGAGCTGGAGAACCTGATCATGGGCTATCCCGGGGTAGCCGAGGCCGCTGTCATCGGCGTTCCCGACGAGACGTGCGGGGAGCGGCCGCTCGCCGCCGCGGTCCCGGCGGACGGGGCCGCGCTCACCGCAGCGGAACTGCGCGAGTTCCTGACCGAGCGGCTGCCCCGCTGGCAGGTGCCCGAGCGCTGGTGCTTCATCGAAGAGGTGCCCAAGACCAGCGTCGGCAAGTTCGCCAAGACGCGCATGCGGGACGCCTACGCCCGCAGTGATTACGCCATCATCGAGGCCCGCGGGCCCCGTCTGGCTGCGCCAGGCCGCGGCTGCCCCGGCCGGGAACGTCGCCGCCCCGGCCGGGGACGCCGCCGCCTCGCCGGGAAATGAAATGAGTGTGCGGACGCTTTGCCGCCGCCGCAGCGATACCGGTACCCTTAGGGCTGCCCAGTGGGCACCAGGAGGCTTCGCCTAGTCCGGTCTATGGCGCCGCACTGCTAATGCGGTTCGGGTTCACGCCCGTCCGGGGTTCAAATCCCCGAGCCTCCGC
>JBKQSL010000484.1:0-2766 GCA_052143655.1 Streptosporangiaceae bacterium
GGCCGGTCCACGACCCGGTCCACCGCTCGCCGCTGGGGAGGCCAAGAGGTGATGACAGTACGCGACGGACGCGCCAGAAGAATCTTGCCTATCGCGTGAACGCGATATAGTGCTGGTGCGATACTCGGCTGGTGGACAGGCGCAGCTGGACCGTGGAGATCTCCCCGGAGATCGAGCACTGGTATGCCACCCTCAAGAGCAAGGACAAGGCGATGGCCGACCGCGCGTTTGACCCGGCTCGCCGACCTCGGGCCTGCGCTGAGGATGCCGCACGCCAGGCCGCTCGGCGACGGCCTGTTCGAGCTGCGGTTCACCTGCGAGGGAACGGCTCGCCGGGTGACGTACTACACCGGCACACAGCGGAATGTCATCACGCTGACGACATTCCGCAAGCAGCGGCAGAACGAGCGGCGGGAAGTGTCTCGGGCCAGGCAGGCCATGCAGGCCAGCCAGGAAGCAGGAAACAGCGATGGCTAATATCACCCTGGACGAGCTCCGCGCCAAGTACCCCCCACAGGACCGGGAGGAATACGACCGCGCCTTCGCCACCGCGACTCTGGCCGGCCAGCTGGCCGAACTGGTCTGCACACTGCGCACCCGGGCCGGCCTGACCCAGACTGAACTGGCCCGGCGGATGGGCACCACCCAGTCCTCGATCGCCCGCATCGAAAGCGGCGGCAGCCTGCCCACCCTCGACATGCTCGCCCGCCTCGCTCACGCCACCGGCAGCCCCCTGCGCATCGCCGCCCCCGGCATCAGCGACATTGACCTCGGCGGAGCCGCCTGACCAAGGGACACCACCCAGGCGGAAAGCGCACCAAGCCATTACCCCTGACCGGCCTGCATCTCCGGCGAGCCACCGCGCACGACCTGAGCCCGCTCGCCACAAACCTTGGCAGCTACCGGAAAACAGGAGACCCCAGTCACGCATGCCCCCAATGCCACTTAGGGCTCGCAGATTATTAACACGCTGGTTTGGCTTTCGGTGTCAGATCGACGCCGTGAGCGGCGGCGTAGGCAGTCAGGCCGGCTAGGGTCCTGATCGGCTGGGGGGCTTTGCCGATCTGGTAGCCGTGGTGCTCTAGCAGCGGCCGTGCCTGGTGTTCTGCCCTGGCGATGGTGCCGGTCACTACCCCGAAGAGCCCGGCGAGCGCGTGCTGGGGCAGCCCGAATCGCTGCCGCAGCACGGTGACCAGGACCTGCTCGGCGAGGCTGAGGGCGGGCGGGTGCCCGCCGGCTGGCTTGCGGGCCGGCGGGCCGCCGCGGGCGATGTACAAGGCGGCCTCGCGCTGGAGCTGGTGCGGGGTGGTCAGCGCGGCGATCAGCTGGTTCCAGCCGGAGGCGGGCATGCCGGTGAGGGCCGGGTGCGCCCATGCTGCCCGCTCGGGTTCGCGGGCGGGCAGTGCAGCTGGTGGTGCGGGTGCGGGCGGTTCGGGGCGCAGGGTGTAGTTCCAGTCGCCGTGCCAGCCGTGCCGGTCCAGCGGCAGGCAGGCCATCTGCTCGTCGCTGATCTTTACTCTGTCGGGGTAGCTGCCGGGGTCAAGCTCGGCGTGCACGGTCAGGCCGGTGGCCGTGGTGGTCGCGGCGATCGTGCTGACGATGACCTGGTGGCTGGTCAGCGGCCTTCCCCGCCAGTTCATCGTGATGTGGCTGAACAGCCGGTGCTCGATCCGGTTCCACTTGCTGGTTCCCGGCGGGAAGTGGCAGACGGTGACCGCGAGGCCGGTCTCCAGCGCCAGCGCGGCGAGCTCTGACTTCCACGCTCTGGTGCGGTAGCCGTTGGAGCCGCCGGCGTCGGCGGTGATCAGCAGCCGCCGGGCGGCCGGGTAATCGGCCCGCCCGGCGCCGTTCCACCAGCGGCGCACCGACTCGACGGCGAACGCGGCGGTGTCGTGGTCGGTGCCCACGCTGACCCAGCCGGCGTTCGCCGTGATGTCATAGACCCCGTAGGGGATGGCCTTGCCCAGCTCCTCGTCGGGGAAGTCGTGGTCGCGGACGCGGGCCGGATCGCCCTTCGGCCGCCATTCCCGGCCGCCGTTCCTGAACTCGCCGACGTTCTCCTTCTTCTTGGTGTCCACGCTGACCACCGGGTCCGCGGTGCCCTGATGATCCTTGACCTGTCCGCTGATGTAGCGGAACTGCGCATCCCGGTCCGGGCTCTGAGTGCCCTCTATGACCTTGGCGTTGCCCTGGAGGCTGAATCCCTCCGCCCGCAGCAGGTCGCCAACGGTATCCGCGCCGACCCGGCGGCCCTGGCGGGTCAGCTCCGCCGCCAGGCCGCGGGTCGACTTGACCGTCCACCGCAGCGGCGACATCGGGTCGCCCCGTTCATCCGGCTCCACCAGGGCCAGCAGCGCCGGGACCAGCCCCGGGTCCGCGCCGGCCGCCCGCTTGCGTCCCCCGCCCGGCCGGCGCACCCGCCCGGGAGGCTCCTCGCCAGCCTCGAGCTCATATACCCCGGCGGACACCGTGGCCTCGCGGACCCCGGCAGCCCGGGCCACGGCCCGGATCCCGCCATGCCCCCGCGCGCGGGCCTCGGCTCCCATCAGCAGCCGCCGCTGCCGCTCATCCAGATGCGGGAAGATCGCCTGGAACTTCGCCGCCAGCACAGCCCCGGTCTCCTCCATGCCGCCAATACCACACCAGCGGACCGCTGAAGGGAAGCATGCGAGTTATTTTTCTGCAAGCCCTAAGTGGCATTGGGGAGACCACCGGCCGCCGCACCGGTATCCGCAGGTGCACCCCCGTCGGCAACGGCCTCGCCGG
>JBKQSL010000485.1:0-10489 GCA_052143655.1 Streptosporangiaceae bacterium
TCTGTCTCGTGCAGCCCGAAACCACCTGAACCGCGGAGCCTTCATCCTCGGGAGACCTCGACCCCCTATCCGGTCACCGACGCGCCGAGCACCTCGACGGGGACCACACCCTCGATTGTGAAGAGCCGGTGAATTTCCAGTTGAACGGCTTCGCGGTCTTGTTGTACCGCTTCACGAAGGCCTGCAGCGTGGACGCCAGCTCGGCCAGGTTCGCGAAGTTGTTGGGCGACACGACTTTCTTCTGGATGATTGAGAAGAAAATCTCGATCTGGTTCAGCCAGGACGCATGCACCGGTGTGTGGATCATTATGCAGTTGGCATACTTGTCCTTCAGCCGCTTGATCGCTGTCTTCCCGCGGTGGTCTGAGCCGTTATCGACGATTACGAACACCCGCAGGGCCTTCTTGCAGCGATCCTGTGCCATGCAGATGTCCATCAGCGCCAGGAACGGCGCGATCCCCGTCGTGGGCGGGCACGTCGCGGTGATCTCGCCGGAGTGGATGTCCTTGCCCGCCAGAAGCGCCAGCGCGCCTGCCCGCTCGTATTCATCCTCGACCTTCACCGGCTCACCCGGCTGCGCTGGCGTACTGGGATGGCAGCGGGCGCGCGCCTGGATCGATGGTTTCGCATCGACCGGCACGACGCGATCATCAGGGCTCAGCGGCTCCCCCTCATACCAGCCCTCGTACAGGTCCAGAACGACTTTGGCCTTCGCGGCGAAATCAGGATCCCGCATAAAGATCCACGACTGGTACTGCCACGTCTTAACCGGATTCTCCGCCAGGATCCGCCATGCCGACGACACCGACACCGCGTTCACCAGGCCCCGCTCCAGCAACTCCATGCGCAGCTCAGGGCCGGTCCAGTGGGCCAGCGGCACCCCCGTCTGCGCCGGCAGCTGACACGTCAGCGCGCAAATCTGCGCTCGCTCCAGCGCAGTGATCTGACGCGGCCGACCGCTGCGAGGCCGATCCGAAAGCCCCGGCAGGCCATCCTCAGCGAAACGGCGCCGCCACAGCCGCACCATGTCCTCGGTGGTACTCAGTTCCCGGGCGATCCTGGCGTTCGGCCAGCCCAGTCAGCACGACCGGCACAGCACGCATCCGCGGCATGAGGCACTCCCGGGTAAATTACACTTATGTAATTCGCTCCCGGGTAGCCATGATCATAGCGGACCCGGCCAGCCCCGCCAGCACAATGAGGGACATGCCCGCCATCCCGCAGTCCACCAAGAACTCCATCACCCTCCGGCTGCTGCACCACGGCCGTGACCACTGGCCCGCGCTGGCCCGCGTCACCACACATTTCCGCAGCCCATCTGCCTACGTCACCGGCGTGCTCCCCGACAGCACCGAACTCCCGCTCTGCCGACTGCGCTACGGCGGCTCCGCGCATTCCTTCGGCTTCGCGATCTATTCAGCCGCCCACGGCCGCTACGACGACGCCGTTCTATTCACCGGATCGCCCGTCGGAACCCTGGAAGAAGCTCTCGACACCGCCTGCGCGGTACACCTCGCCGACCACGACGCCCAGAGAGGCTCCGCCTCAGACCGCCGCAGCAGTCAACCCGCCAGTTACTTACGGGGCTAACCACTAAGGGCCAGCGACAGCGTGCTGCGGTTGCTGCACTTTCGTGCTGCACCCGGCCGCGTCAGGAGCTGCGCTTGCGCTCTGCCCGGAACCGGCACTCGGCGGCGATCACCGCCAGCACGACGGGCACGATGATCCATAGCAAGTACAACGGCCAGGAGCCGCTGGTGTACATGCTGGCCAGCTGCCAGCTCCCGCCCAGCAGGCAGATCACCAAAAGCCACCGGGGGCCATGCGGCCCAGCAGCGTCCGCCGGGCCATCGTCAGCGACAGGCCAAGAGCGACGGCCGCCGCTGCCGTGAAGCACCAGCCGAAGACCACCGTGCCGCTGTTCACGTCTGCATGATCTCACGCCCCGCCGATATCGGCAGCACCCACGCCCCGCCCTGCGCCATCACGACCTACTGCTTAGGAGCCGTCCGTAGCTGTCTGCTCGTCGTCGTGGTGGTTGTCACGCAGTTAGACACGCAGTGGCGGGGATCGTGTACTCCACCTGGGGTGGCCCTGCGTCATTGTCATTGAGAGCGCAGGCCCCGTGACGGTTCTGTAGGCTAGGCAGGTCGTTTGACTGCCCGCCGATACCAGCACTGGCTGGCCCGTGTTGCGTGCGACCTTTTGTTTGTCTTGCTGGGTGGAGGAAGGCTGTGATAGTGGCATGCGGGCATTTGCCTTCAAGGGCTCTGGCCTGATCTTGGTATTAGCTCTAGTGGCTCTCTGCTCTGGCTGCGGGAGCATCCAGCCAGAGGCCAGCTTCAAGCCGATCTTCCTCCCGGTCCAGCTCAACATCAGCTCGTCCGGGATATCAGTGCAGGGTGACACCTCGCTTGCCACGCCAGTTGGCACGATCTCCATAGGTGCCGAAGATGATCTGGCATCACCGCCCGATGGGACCATTTACGTCATCTTGCGAGACCACCGGACAGGTACCGATCGCGTGTGGGACATACGTACCGGCAATGAGCAGTTTACGGCGGTGGTCAACGGCACTACTAGCATCACTGTAACCAATAGCGAAGTAGTTATCGACGTTACTAACGGCCATATTAAGAAGGTGAGGTTCCGGCGCTTTAACGAGGCCCTTCCGGGAACTCGCCATCAAAGCTGGTTCGCGGTCAAGGGGCATCTTATGGGGCAGCGCTGGGACGCGGGCTACCGCAGATCCTGGTACAAGCCATTCATGCTGTGCGGTTGGGCCTACGACGACTCAACCTTGACGAAGTGGTACGGCATCGGGTTCATCTGGTTCCTGCTCCGGCTAATTCTTGCCGCGTTTCTTTTCATCGTCGATCTGGTGTTTACGATTTTCTTCCTCATAGGGCAAGTGGTTTTCGTGCTGTTCGGGCCGTCACTATGGCCGGGTGGGCTGGGATGACGTGACCACCGGCCGGAGGACTCTTTGTTCACAAGCAGACTTGGCCGTATCGGTCAACGGAGGCAGTCCTAGTGCTTGCGGCATCTGTGATCGGCGCGGAGATGGTTTTGATCTGCCCCGAACTTTCCGGACAGCGGATTTGTGGTTAATTTACGCTGCAGATCCCGGTGCGGCCGACGGACTGCCGGAGGTTGTATTTCTTCAGCGTCCCGGCGAACTGCTGAGACGTGTAATTGCTGCCGCGGTCGGAGTGGAAAATAGCATTCTCGGCGAGAGGACAATTGCGGGCGGCCATCTCGATGGCCCTCTCGATGAGCGGCGTCTTGTAGTTATCGCCGGTCGCCCAGAACCCGGACCGTGACACCTCCATCCACCTGCACATTTGCACGATTGACGGCACGTACTCATCATCCGATTCCTGGTAAGCCGCAGCAGTGCGGTGAACCGTGCTTCCTTGTCCCTTCGTGCTACCTCTCGCACACGGTCCAGCCCGCTTGGCACGCCTTGCCCGGCGCTGCGTCCGGGACGTGTCGAACTGTCCGTGTTCCCCTCGGCCAACCCCCTTCCCTCCACCACCTCCGCGGCCGGTTCCCCGGCGTTGCTCGGCGGCTTCGCAGGTACTACGAGGTTGTCTGACTTCCCGCGCTCGTTCCCGCAGACAGCGTCGGCACCCCGGACTCTGTGATTACGCGGCTCAATAGCCTGGCCTGCACGTGCCGCTACCGACGCTTCGCCTGCACCCTCACGGGCACCGACGCACGGTTCGCGGTCATCGTGGGTCGCTAGCCCTTCGACGCAGAGAACTTCCATCTCCTCCTCCATGCCGACTTATCCCGGCGCTTTCCCAAGATCATGAAATCCGGCCGGGCCGGCGAGCCGCGGCACCGGGCCGGCCCGCCACAATGAGGCGGGTGGAGCTGTTCACCCGCTGGCACGCCTGGGCGGACGCGGAACCGGGCCTGCGCGCCCGGCTGACGCCGCAGGCCCTCGACCAGGTCGCCGCCGCGGTCGCGTTCGCGGCCCGGTGGCACGGCAGCCAGACCCGGCCGACGGGCGCGCCGTACGCCGAGCACCTGCTGGAGACGCTGGAAGTGCTGGCCGAGGGCTCCGGCGAGACCCGCGCCGACGTGCTGGCCGCCGCCGTCCTGCACGACGTCCTGGAGGACACCGCGTGCACTGCCGGACAGCTGGAAGCCGGGTTCGGCCGGCATGTCGCCGGGCTGGTCGGCTGGGTCACGATCCCGCCCGCGCCGGCCGGCGCCGACCGGGCCGCGGTCAAGGAGGCCTACCTGCGCGGCCTGGCCGCGGCGCCCGCCGACGCGCTGCTGGTCAAGCTGGCCGACCGGGCGAGCAACGTGCAGACACTGCGGAACCTGCCGCTGCCGCGGCAGCGGTCCTACTACGCCCAGACGGTGACCTACATCGTCCCGCTGGCCGCCCGGGTGCCGTGGTTCGCCCGCTGGTACGCCGACTGGCAGGCGGACTTCGCCGACCTGGCTGCGCCGCCGGCCCCGGCCGGCTGACCCTGGTCGTCAGACGACCGGCGGGCGCCCGGCGCGGGTCATCCGCCAGACCGTCCGGGCCGAGATCGGCCGCCGGTACCCGGGATCGGCCCGCCAGCCCTCGGCGAACCCCGACAGCCAGGCCCGCACCGCGACCGCCGACCGCTCCCGGACGATCGTCAGCGCCAGCCAGTCCAGCAGGTAGGCGGCGGCCAGCGGCCAGGGCAGGTTCCGCCGGGCGAGCAGCACGCGGTTGCGGCCGTCCAGCCGGTAGAAGAACTCATGCCGCGAGTTGGGCACTGCCGGATGGCACATCCGGGCCTGCGCGTCATATTCCAGCCAGTAGCCGAGCTCGATCAGCCGCCAGGACAGGTCCAGCTCCTCGTGCGCGAAGAAGAACGCGTCGGGCAGCCCGCCCGCGGCCAGGAACGCGGTCCGCCGGACCGCGCAGGCACCGCCGCTGAACGTGGTGACCGGCGACGACCGGCCCGGATCACCAGCCCGCAGCCGGGGCACGTGCCAGCGCGCGCCCGCGCCGCCGTCCGGGTCGACGACGCGGAAGGACAGCACCGCCAGCTTCGGGTCCGCGGCGAACCGGGCGGCCACGTGCGCGCCGAGCGACGTGTCCGGATACCACCCGTCATCGTCGAGGAACAGCACGATGTCCCCGGTGCACGCCGCAAGCCCGGCGTTGCGCCCGCCCGCCACCCCGGCGTTCTCGGGCAGCCGCAGTACCTGCACGCCGGCGGGCATCGGCGGGACGTCCGCGCCGTTGCCAACCACCACGGTCTGCACCGGGTCGCCATCCAGGGCGAGCACGCTGTGCACCGCCCGGGCCAGCTCGGCCGGCCGGTTTCCCATCGTCAGGATCACGCAGGACAGCTTCACCGCAGTCACCGGCACCGGCACGGGCACCACGGGCACCGGCTCACCGCAGCCGCCGAGATGCCACGATCGCCAGCAGGTGCGCGATCACCATGAGGGCGCTGACCGCCAGGCACGCCAGCAGCAGGACCCGGGTGGCCAGCAAGCCGCCGCGGATCTGGTCGGCGATGGCCGCGGCCAGGATCAGCAGCGACAGCTCCACGGCCTGGGTGATCCGGTGCACCCGCAGCAGGCTGGCCAGCCGCCGGGTCAGCGCCAGGCCGGACCGGCCGGGCGCGAGGGCCGCGTCGCCGTGGCTGGCCGGCAGGCCGGCCTTCGCCCGGGCCACCACGACGTTGTCGGTCTCCGCCTTGACCAGGGCCGCGAGCAGCGCGGCGGCCAGGCCCGCGGTAACGTACCGGCCCGCGGTGGTGAACTGGCCCTGCGCCCGCACCCCCAGGCCCACCAGCAGCGCGCTCTCGCCGAGGTAGTGGCCGATCCCGTCGAGGTAGACGCCGGTCGCCGAGGTGCGGTTGCTCCACCGGGCCAGCTCGCCGTCGGAGCAGTCGAACAGCAGGTAGGCCTGGATCAGGATCGCGCCGGCCACGGCCGTGGCCAGGCCGCCGAACGCGATCACCACGCCGGCCGCGATGCCGCAGCCGATGAACGCGAGCGTCACCGCGTTCGGCGACCAGCCGAGCCGGGCGAACACCCAGGTGGCGCGGGGCGAGAGCTTGCGCATGTACAGCCGGCCGGCCCAGTGCTCGTCGTTGAGCCGGTCGATGACCGCCTGCGGCTGGCCCTGCGAGCGCAGCTCAGCCAGTGATGGCCCGGGCATACTCCTCCACAGTGCTGGCTATCTCCGCCTCGGTCAGGGCGAGGCGCTCAAGGATGGTGTACCGGCCTGGCCTGGTCGCGGGCGCCAGGTCCACGGCCTTGGCGAAGTCGGCCGCCGACAGGCCCAGGTCCGCCGGGGTGCGCGGCAGGCCGTGCCGCTGCAGGCAGGCCGAGATCTGACCGGCCTGCGCCGCGTTCCGGCGCAGGAAGGCGCAGAAAAGGGCGCCCACCCCGGCCAGCTCGCCATGGCTGGCCGTGCCCGGGAACAGCTGGTCGATCGCGTGCATGATCTCGTGGTCCCCGCCGCTGCACGGCCGGCTGGAGCCCGCCACCGACATGGCCAGGCCAGACAGGATCAGCGACTCGGCCAGCACGGTGAGGAACTCGTCCGACCGCGCGGAGCCCGGCCGGTTCAGCACCGCGCAGGCCGCCGACCTGGCCATCGCGACGGCCAGGCCGTCGACCGGCTCGCCGGTGTCGGCGGCGGCCAGTTCCCAGTCGGCGACCGCCGACAAGTTGCTCACCACGTCGCCGATGCCCGCGCTGGCCAGCGGGTCAGGCGCGGCCCGCACCCGGTCGGTGTCCACCACCACGGCGACCGGCATCGCCACTCCGTAGGAGCCCTTGCCCGACTCGTGCTCCAGCGAGCTGACCGGCGAGGCGATGCCGTCATGCGCGAGGTTGGTGGCCACCGCGACCATCGGGATGCCGGCCATGTGCGCGGCGAACTTGGTGACGTCGATGGTGCGGCCGCCGCCGATCCCGGCCACGGCCTCGTAGGAGCCGGCCCGCAGCCGGGTGCCCAGCATCGCCGCGGTGGCGTGACTGCCGTCGGCGATCCGGAAGATCTCGGCCTCGTCGATGTCCAGCTCGGCGATGATGCTGTCGCCCTGGCCGGGCCCGACCGCGACCGCGACCCGGCCCTGCAGCGCGATCCGGCGGTCAGCCAGCAGGGCGGCCAGGCCGCTGATCGCGCCCGGCCGGACGTCGACGACCATCGGCGCGGCGAGCATCCGGGCGAGCAGCGGCATGCCCGCGAGATTAGCAGCGGGGGGCGATCTCCCGTGCCCGGCGCAGATCCTCGTGGTTGTCGACTTCCACCCAGTCGATGTCGCCGATCGGCGCGGCGACGATCTCGCCGCCCCGCTCCGCCAGCTCCTGGTAGCCGTCCTCGTAGTACAGGCCCGGGTCGCGGCGCCAGGTGGCCTCCAGCGCGTCGGCCAGGCTGACGGCGGCGCGCGGCGAGATCAGCGACGCCCCGATGTACTCCCCGTGCGCGTCAGCGGGCGCGATCTGCTTGCTGATGCGCGCCATCAGCCCGCTCGGCGAGAGGATCACCTTCATCTCCTCCTCGCCGAGCGACTTCACGTCGTCGAGCGCGAGGATCAGGTCCGCGCTGCGGCCGGTCTCGCTGCCGCGCGCCGCCAGCAGGGTCTTCTCGACGCTGACCGGGTGCACGGTGTCCCCGTTGAGCAGCAGCACGCCCTGGCCGAAGTGCTCGCGGGCCAGCCACAGCGAGTACGCGTTGTTCCATTCCAGCGCCCGGTCGTTGTACACCAGCTCCAGCGTGATCCCGTACCGCCGCTCCAGCACCTCGGCCCGGTCGGCGACTGCCGCGGCGGCGAACCCGACGACCACGACGACGTCGGTCAGCCCCGCCGCGGCCAGGTTGCGCAGGGCGATGTCGAGGATGGTGTCCGGCCCGTCGACTGGCAGCAGCGTCTTGGGCAGCTCGTCGGTGTCGGGCCGCAGCCGGCGCCCCATTCCGGCCGCCAGAACCATGCCGATCACTGGCGGACTCCCTCTCGCAGTGCCGCTGGCGCGGCGCGTCGGCTGATGCTCAGCTTCCAGCAGATGAGCATCCCAAGATACGCCGCGAGTGCCAGGTAGGCGAACGTTGCCAGGCCGGCCGCGCCCGCCACCCCGACGATCAGCATCCGCCCCTCCCAGCCCATCCCGGCGCCGATCGGCTGCTGGACATCCTGGCCTGCCCCGGCGGCCGCGGCCAGGTCGGCGTGCAGGGCAGCGCAGGCGGCGCAGAGTATGAACGTGACCGGGGCGGGCACGCCCGTGGCGAAGCCGACCGCGGCGATGTAGATGTACTGGGCGGCCTGCAGGAGGGCCGGCACCAGCCAGTCAGCGCGGCCGTCGTGCGGGTGGCTCGACCCCGGCCCCGCGAGCAGGACCAGCACCACCAGCGGGGTGAGCATGATGAAGCCGGGCAGCCCGCGCAGCCCGAGCACTGCCAGCACCGCGGCGGCCGCCAGGCCCGCGACGGCCGGCGGCAGCGGCATCAGGTTGCCGCGGACCAGGCGGCCGAGCCACCGGGCCACGGCCCCGTCGTCGCGGGCTGCAGAGATCACGGTCGCGGGCGGCGGCGGGCCGGCCGGCACCGCACGCCTGGCCGGCTGACGCCATCCCGGCCGGGGCGGGCCGCCGCGCCCGGACTGGGCTCCCGCCGGCGGGTACCCGGGCAGGCGCGCGAGGGCGGTCCCGGCCGGCGTCGCGGCGCCAGGCCGCGGCGTGGCCCGCTCCCGCGGCCCGGCCGCTTCCGGCGGCCATCCGGCCGGGTCCCGGGGCGGCGGCGGGCCGGCCGGGCCGAGCAGGACGTCCAGGCCGCCCGGGGCCGGACGGTCCGGGGGACGCGGCGGCTGGCGGGCCGCCGGCCCGGGCCGGGCCAGCCCGGTGATGACCGCCACGCCGATGGCCAGGATCGACCAGCCGAACAGCGCGTACAGCGCCGTCCGGGCGCCCCAGCCGACCGTGACCACGGCGATCAGCAGCAGCCGACCGCCGGGCGGCATGTCCAGGACCTGCCAGGCGGCGGTCGCCATGGGGTCGCCGGCCTCGCGCCGGGCCGGGCTGCAGGCGCCCAGCGTCTCGCGGACGCTGATCAGGATGAGCACGGCGATCGCGGAGGGCCACAGCCCCGGCAGCGCGCCGTGGCTGCCGCCGGTCGCCAGCCCGGCCAGCACGGCGGCCTCCCCGGCCAGCACAGCGACCCGGCCGATCCGGCTGGCGTCCGCGGCCCAGGCCAGGCCGCTGGCGGGCTGCCCCTGCCGCGCCATCGCGCGGGCCGCCGCGGCCCCGAGCCAGCAGCAGGCCAGGGCCGCGACAGCAGCGGCGCGGTCGGCCGCGGTCTCGCCGCACAGCCAGGCAGCGGCGCAGACCGCGCAGGCCGCTGAGATGCCGGACATGCTCACGGGGGTGAGCCGCCGCCGCGCCGCCCAGCCGATCGCGCGGTCGACGGCGCGCGGGACTGCCACGACGGCCGGGCCCGCGTCCGGGGCGGCCTGCCGCGCCCCTTCCGGCCGTCCGGCCGGCTTGTTCAGCCCGGCGACGATCGGTGCCTCCCGGTGGCGCACTGGACGGTGGGCAGCTCAATCACCAGGTAGCGTACCCGCGCGGCCCGTTCTCACCCCGGTACGCAGATCCGGGCGTGACCCGTGGCCCCGAAGTACTGCCCGGTAGGGTCGCAGCCATGCGGACCGTGGCGGTGGTACTGGCCGGCGGAACGGGCCAGCGCTTCGGCGCGGGCCCGGGGCAGGACCCGGTCCCGCTGCCCAAGCAGCTGCTGATGCTGGGCGGCATGACGCTGCTGGAGCGATCGGTGGCGGCGTTCGACGCCGCGCCGGGGGTGGACGAGGTCCTGGTCGTGATGGCAGCCGGGTTCACCGGCCACGCCGAGCGGGTGCTGCGCACCGCCCGCTATCCCAAGCTGACCCAGATCGTGGCGGGCGGCCCGGCCCGGGCCGATTCCACCCGCCGCGCCCTCGCGGCGCTGGCCGGCCGGGCCGAGTGCGACGTACTGCTGCACGACGCCGCCCGGCCCCTGGTCAGCCAGCAGATCATCGCCGACTGCGTGGCCGCGCTGGGCGCGAGCGAGGCGGTCGGGGTGGCGGTCGCCGCCGCGGACACGATCGTCGAGGTGGCGGACGGGGCGATGAGCCGGATGCTGCCGCGGACGGCGCTGGCCCGCTGCCAGACCCCGCAGGGGTTCCGGCTGTCGGTGATCGCCCGCGCGCACGAGCGCGCGGCGGCCGACCCGGCGTTCAGCGCGGCGGCTGCCACCGACGACTGCGGGCTGGTGCTGCGCTACGTCCCGGGCGTCCCGGTCCGGGTGGTGCCCGGCAGCGAGCGCAACATCAAGATCACCTACCCCGGCGACCTGGCCGTGGCGGAAGCGCTGCTGACGGGCTAGTGCCCTGGATCTTTAATCAAACATAAAAGTGGTGCAGGTCACATCTCCCGATAGAGTGTCGTCACTCATTGTGTCGAGCTATATCAGTATGGTTGCCAACATGGCAAAGACGGGGCGGCCTAA
>JBKQSL010000486.1:0-4230 GCA_052143655.1 Streptosporangiaceae bacterium
AGCAGGCCGCGGCGAGCTCGCCGGCCAGTACGGCGGACCAGCTGGCGAAGCTGGCAGACCTGCGCGACCGGGGCGTCATCTCCGCCGCGGAGTTCGACCGCGAGAAGGCCAAGATCCTGGCCTGACCGGGGTTTCGCACCTCGGGCGGCATGACCGGCCGGGCGGCCGCGGGTATGGCCGAGACCGGCGGCTCGGCCATACCCGGACAAGGAACTCGGTCCGGGACAGGGGGTTGCCGGACACCGGCACCTCCTCTGCTCGAAAGGGGAAGATGAGCCCCCCGTGCGCTCCTTCTGCCGCTGTTCCCCGCTCATGCTCATCCAGTGACCAGGCCGGGTGCGCACCAGGCTGAGCCGGTCCCAGTTCCGCACCGGGCACGCCAGCGCCGAACCCGCCATCAACGCAGTCACCCAGGCGTGGCTCGCCGCGGGGCTCGGCGCATGCGTCCCGCATCGCTGGTCCGCTCATGCACGGCACGCTGCTCGCCTTCGCGCCGCCCGTAACCTGGCACAACACGCGTTGGGAAATTTGCCACCCAGAACCCGGAAGCCCTGACTGACGGGATGAAACATCCATCCCGACCCTGGCCGCCTGCCGTGACTTGACGGCCAGCCGCCCGCTGAGGATCAGGTTCTCCGCGCGGGTGAGTATGTCGTCCACCGACGCGTGTTGCCCGGCCAGCCGGATGAGTTGCCGGATGTGGCGTGCCTGGCTCAGCACGTCGAACCCGGCGTGGCCGCGGGCAGACCGGACCAGTGTGGTGCGGATGCGCGCAGTTGTGTCTTGCCGGCGCCGTAGGTGTTCTCCCCGAGACTGCGAGACGGGACGTGTCTTACGTTAGCCGCAGCCTCGGCCCCGGTTCTGGCCCGGTTGCGGGATCAGGGCTGGTAGTGCGGCGGTACGACCCCCCATTTGGCGATCTGTATCAGATATGATACGTTCGTGATCAACCGAGGGGGGTCATGCCGATGCCCGAGGACGCGGACATGACACCGGGGCTGAGCCGTCCCGACCTGGTGCGCGTGCTTGAGTCGGCCGCGCGCCTTCAGGCTGTTGTCCCCGACGCCATCCTGGTCGGCGGCTCGGCTGCGGCACTCTGGGCCAGCCACCGCACGTCGTCCGCCCACGACCACGTGCTGGCGGACCTGAACGTTCGCTTCGACACCGTCCTTGAGGCGATCGAGGCAACCGAAGGATGGGTCACCAACAGGGTCGCCCCCGGCAAGATCATCCTCGGCGAGCTGGGTGACATTGAGTCCGGCGTCCGCCAGCTCATCCGGAGCAGGCCGCTCGAGGTCACCGAGGTCGAGCTGCCTTCCGGGCAGAAGCTGCGCGTGCCGGCGCCGGAGGAGACCCTGCGGATCAAGGGCTACCTGATCGTCCGGCGGAACCAGGTCCGGGACTACCTTGACGAGGCCGCCCTGTCCGACCGCTACGGGATCCCGCATTCCGGGCAGGTCCTCGCCCGCATCGACCTTTACTACACCGACCAGCGCGGCCCTGACGCGGAGGGCGTCGCAACGCAGCTCGCCCGCCAGCTCGCCGATCCACGTCCGGCGGACCAGCGGACGATCAGGCAGCTGGGCAGCTACAAGGACCTCGACGCCCGCTGGGCCACCTGGGAGACTGTCACCGGCGTGTGCCGGTCGCTGGCCGCGGAGATGACACGATGAGCGCGCTGAAGTTCCGGAACATCACCGCCTCCGTCGATGACCCCGTCGAGACCTGGCCCTTCGAGGGCATCCTCACGGCGGTCGAGCGCGGCACCCTGCCCGACTGGCGGCGGCTGGCCGCCGCCGTCCGCGCCGACCCCTGGGGACCCGTCGCGCAGCAGATCCTCGAAGCCGTCGAGCTGTCCCGGCCCTACGGCACCAGCGAACTCCTGACGGCCGTCATCGAGCGCGCACGCCAGGACACCGCCGACGCCGAACGCGAACAGGCCGCGAGCGAGATACGCGACCTCGTCGCCCGATCCGGCCTGTCGCAGCAGGACTTCGCCCTCCGGCTCGGCACCTCCCGCCCGCGCCTGTCCACTTATATGTCAGGCAAGGTCACGCCGTCGGCATCCCTCATGATCCGGATGCGGCGCGTCGCCGGGCAAGCGCAGTCCAGGGACGGCCGGCAGCTGCCGGACCGCGACTGAGCGGAGCGGTCAGGTGCTGGCACGCGGTCAGTGCCAGCGCTCAGCCAGCCCGGTCCCTGACGGCCGCGACATGCCGGCTCACGGCGTAGTGGCGGCCTTGGCCCAGCCTGAATGTTCGCAAGGCCGGTTCACTGCCGAGGAAGTGTCAATGTCCGAGATTCGTCTTGCCGACGGCGTAGGCATCGTTGCCGATAGCCTGGTCGGCCCTTGTCTGAGTTCGGCCAGTTGAGGTGCGGTGAGCTGGATCTAAACGGCGCCCCACTCCGGCCGTGACCTGGTACAACACCCGCCAGAAACTTGTCACCTAAAATCCAAAAGCCCTGCCAAGGTGGGAGTGACGTGGCTGGACTGGGCCGCCACGATGGAGGCGGGACCGCGGCCTCGGTGCCGGGGCGTTTCTCCTGATGCAGCGCGCCGCGGCGATGACAGTCTGCCGGGAGGAAGAAATGCTGAACGTCGAGCACCGGTCCGCCGTCACGATCGTGCAGCTGCGGCACGGGAAGGTCAATGCTCTCGACCTCGAGCTGCTGGAGGCATTCACCGCGGCCGTGCACGCGGCGGCTGGCGGGGCCGTGGTGATCACCGGGACCGGCAGTGTTTTCTCCGCCGGTGTCGACCTGCAGCGGATCGTGGCGGGCGGGCGGTCTTACGTTCAGGAATTCCTCCCGGCGCTGTCGGCGGCCTTCCTGGCGGTCTTTGACCATCCGGGCCCCGTCGTGGCCGCCATCAACGGCCACGCGATCGCCGGCGGCTGCGTGATCGCGGCGGCATGCGACGTGCGCATCATGTCGCAGGGGACGATCGGCCTGGCGGAGCTGAGCGTCGGCGTTCCGTTTCCGGTCAGCGCGATGGAGATCCTCCGGCACGCGACCGGGCCGGCCGCTGGCCGGCTGGTGCTCACCGGCTCGCTGCTCGACGCTGCACAGGCGCAGTCGGCCGGGCTGGTCCATGACATCGAGGTGCCAGGCGCCCTGCTGGACTCGGCGCTCGGCCGGGCACGGCAGATGGCGCAGATCCCGGCCGGGGTGTTCTCGGTCAGCAAGCGCCAGCTGCAGCAGCCGGCCCGGGACCGCATCGCCGCCCGCGCCGGGGACGACGATGCCGTCCTGGCTATGTGGGCGTCGGCTCAGACCCGGGAAGCGATCGCCGGGTACCTCGACACGCTCCGGCAGCGGCCTCGCGAGGCCACAGCGCCAGCGCAGCCTGCGCCATGACCGCCAGGGCGCCCGGGACATCCACCAGACAGCCACCGTGTGACGTCGCGTCTAGCCTGGCGGTCGCTCGCGCTCACCGGTCCGTCTGGCTCTGGAGGGAGTCACCTGCCGGCGCCGGGCTTGCCCGACCTGGGCGTCGCTCAGCGCTTCGCTTATCCCGACTCATCTGTGACCATGTCTCGCCAGATCTCCGGGAATCGGCCGGCCCCAAGATCCTCGACGTGGCGGAGCCGCCAGGCGATCGATGACCGGAGCCGCGGCGGCGCGGCACTCAGCAGGCGGGCGAGAAGGGCCCGTGCCCGCAGCAGCAGCATGGGGGACTGGGAACCGGACTCGATGAGATCGTCGAGACCGGTCCGCAGGTAGTCCTTCCAGGAAGGAAGCATCAGGAGCACCCTGAGCGCTCCGGACCCGTCGGCCACTTCGGCCATGTCGAGGTCACGTGACACCAGCGGGCTGAGGAGGCTCTCGATTGTGTCCAGCACCTGGACGGCGGTGGCCGGGTCGTTGATCGCGGGCGAGAGCGCCCGCATGCCGATGTCGGCCAGCAGCCGGAAGGCGAACAGCGGATCCTGGTGGAAGGTGCGTTCCTGCCCGGCCACCAGCCCGCCGAGCACGGCCGCGTCGGTGACCTCGCCGCCGTGCAGATCGGCGACCGGGCCGCCTTCCTGGAGCGTGTTGCCTATGCCGACCTGGAGCACGATGACGGCACTGCCGGCCGCGCTGACCAGGCGGCGCAGGTCCAGCTGCTGCAGCGTGGCCTGCCGGTGCGGCCAGGCGACGGCCCGGCACCGCGGCGGCAGCGCCGCGGCGCGCTGCTGCTTTTCGGTGTAGGGCTGCCGGTACAGGTCGTCGAGGATGCCGCGGCCCTGC
>JBKQSL010000487.1:0-5516 GCA_052143655.1 Streptosporangiaceae bacterium
GGCGCGCTCCGACCTGCGCGGATCCTTCGCCATGCAGGTCGGAGCGCAGCTGGCGGGCGCACTGGCGCAGACCGCGCGGGAACGCGATCAGCAGAGCGGCCAGCATCCCGGCGAACAGCCACGGCGCCGCGGCGGACAGGGTGAGGAAGACACCGGCCAGGATCGCCTCGGCCGCCGCCCGGGTCGTGCTGCCGGGCGCGGTCATGACCTGCGCGCACAGCACGGTCACGAGGAACAGCACAGGCGGCGCGACGATGACCCGCAGCAGGTCACGCTGCCGGGCAAACCAGGTCGCAGCCACGCAGCCGACCAGGAAGCTCAGGCCGATCAGCACGCCGGAATGCAGCCAGCCTGAGGCCAGGTTGCCGGCCAGGAACAGCACGGCCATGGGGCCGATCACGACCCCGGCCCGCAACAGCGGCCGGTCGGCTCCCAGCGCCCGGCCGAGGCTCCCGCCGGGCTGCGCCCAGCCGGGCAGGCCCATGGCCGGATGCGCGCGGGGCAGCGGCCCGTCAGCCGTGGCGGACGGCGGCCCGTCAGCCGTGGCGGGCGGCGGCCCGTCAGCCAGTCCATGGCCATCCAGGTCGCCAGCGTTGTGCTGGAGGGGATCGGCGTCGGTGTCGTACCGAACAGGGTCCGCGGCCGCGTCATAGCGAATCGGGTTGTCGCCGATGCCGTAGTCAGCCGTGTCGGCGACCGGCCGGTACCTGGCCAGGCCATCGCTGTCCGGGGCGTTTCCCGGCCGGCGCGGGACGGCGGGACGCCGGACGGCCAGGCCCGTCCCGGGCGCCGCCCTCGCCGGTTCCTGAACTGGCCGCGCCGGGATGGCCGACGGGCGGACCCGGGCCGTCGGCCCGGCGGACGAGCCGAGAACTGCGGCCGGTCCCAGCCGGGCTGCCCGGGCCGGCGGCGGCCTCGGCCGATCCGCCGCACCTGCAGCCCCGTCAGCCGTGCTGTCCGGCCTGTCTGTCCGGGCTGCCGCCTCGCCGGGAAGCCCGGCCGGGCCAGCCGTCGGCGGCTCCGGTTCCGGCGTGCC
This sequence comes from Streptosporangiaceae bacterium, assembly GCA_052143655.1. Classification (GTDB taxonomy): domain Bacteria; phylum Actinomycetota; class Actinomycetes; order Streptosporangiales; family Streptosporangiaceae; genus CAVSUR01. Next base: position 1,037 of record JBKQSL010000487.1, read on the forward strand.
TGACACGGCTGGGTCTTGCTCGGCCCCTGCCGCCAGTCGCAACGGCCGTGTCGGCTCCGGCACTACAGTCCTCCCCGGGATCTGGTCAGTTTCCCCTCGTCGGGCGGCCGCTTCCGTCGGCGGGCGGCCCCGCTCAGTCCGCCGCGCTCAGCCGGCCGCCTCGATGGCGTGGTGGCTGCCGCGCAGCTGCGGCGGCGCCTGGCCGGCCTGCTCGGCGTCCTGCTGGCTGGCCAGGGCCGGCCCGGCGATGAGCTCGGGCCCGGCCGGAACGGTGAGCTCGGCTGCCGACAGCGGCCGGACCACCTCGTCCACGATCCTGGGCGTGCTGACCTCGCCGTCGACCATGCCCAGCTCGCCGAGCTTGCGCGCGCTGGCCAGCACCCGCCGTTCCAGCGTGCCGACCGTCTGGTTGTAGGCGGTGACAGCGCCGTTCAGCGACTTGCCGAGGCCGTCCATGTGCTGGCCCAGCTTGCCGATCCGCTCGTGCAGCTGCCGGCCGACCTCGAACACGGCCCGGGCGTTCTGCGACAGCGCCTCCTGCTGCCACGCGTACTGCGCCGTCCGGAGCATGGTGACCAGCGTGGTCGGCGTGGCGATGTGCACCCTGTGCGCCATCGCGTACTCCAGCAGCATCGGGTCGCGCTCCAGCGCCGGGGCCAGGAACGCCTCGCCCGGGATGAACAGCACCACGAACTCCGGCGCCGGGCTCAGCGCGGTCCAGTAGCTCTTCGCCGCCAGCCGGTCTACGTGATCGCGCAGGTGCCGGGCGTGCGCGTCCAGCCGTGCCTGCCGGACCGCCTCGTCGGCCGTCTCGGCCGCCTCCAGGTAGGCGGCCAGCGTGACCTTGGAGTCCACCACGATGTTCTTGCCGCCGGCCAGCCGCACGACCATGTCCGGGCGCAGCTGGCCGTCCTGGGTGCTCACGCTGACCTGCTCGTCGAAGTCGCAGCGCGGGGACATCCCGGCCAGTTCCACGACCCGGCGCAGCTGCATCTCGCCCCACCGGCCGCGGGTCTCCGGCCTGCGCAGCGCTGTCACCAGCGCCGCGGTCTGGGCGCGCAGCTCTTCCGAGCTCCGCCGGGCGATGCTCACCTGCTCGGTCAGCGCCGCGTGCGAGCGCAGCGTGGCCGCGTCGGTCTCCCGCAGCTGGGCCTCCACCCGGGCCAGGGTGTCCTTCAGGGGCTGGACCAGGCCCTCTACCTCGGCCCGCCGGGTCTCCAGGTCGCCGGACGCCCTGACGTTCGCCGCGGCCAGCCGGCCCTCGGCGATCTCCAGGAACCGCCGCGAGCTCTGATCCAGGGCCTGCGCAGAGAGGGCCTGGAACCGCTCGGCCAGCTGGCCGTCGAGCAGGCTGGCCTTCTCCGCCGCCGCCCGTTCGACCAGCGCGGCGCGGTCGCGGGCGGCGCGCTCCCGCTCCTCGGCGGCCCGCGCCTGCCCGGCCAGGTCCGCGGCCGCGGCGGCCAGCCGGCTGCGCGCGTACAGGTAGCCGATGGCTGCGCCCAGGATGGCGCCGGCCAGCAGCCCGACGAGCAGCGAAATGGCGTTCATGTCACGCCATGCTCGCAGCCGGGACCGACAGTTTCCGGCTGACACGCCCGGCTTTGGCTACTCCGGCCCGATGGCGGGCAGCTGGCGCGACCGGGGCGCGGGTCGGCCTAGACTCGCCCGGGTGAGCTTGTCCATCGGCATCGTCGGGCTGCCCAACGTGGGCAAGTCCACCTTGTTCAACGCCCTGACCCGCGCCAGCGTGCTGGCGTCCAACTACCCGTTCGCGACCATCGAGCCGAACGTCGGCATCGTCGGCATCCCCGACTCCCGCCTGCAGGCCCTGGCCAACCTGTACGACTCGGCCCGGATCGTCCCGGCCACCGTCCGGTTCGTCGACATCGCCGGGCTGGTCCGCGGCGCGTCGCAGGGGCAGGGCCTGGGCAACCAGTTCCTGTCCCACATCCGGGAGACCGACGCGATCTGCCAGGTCGTGCGGGTGTTCACCGACCCGGACGTCAGCCACGTGGACGGCGACGTCTCGCCCGAGCGGGACATCGAGACGATCGCGACCGAGCTGATCCTGGCCGACCTGCAGACGCTGGAGAAGGCCGTGCCGCGGCTGGCGAAGGAAGCCAGGTTCGCCAAGGACCGCGAGCGTGCCGCCACGGCCGACGCCGCCGAGCGGGCGCAGCAGCTGCTCGACGGCGGGACCACCCTGTCCGCGGGTGCCGCCGCGGCCGGCATCGACCTGGCCGCCCTGCGGGACCTGCAGCTGCTGACGGCCAAGCCGTTCCTGTACGCGTTCAACGTCGACGATGCCGGGCTTGCCGACAAGGAGCTGCGGGACCGGCTCACGGCGCTCGTGGCGCCCGCCCAGGCCATCTTCCTGGACGCGAAGACCGAAGCCGAGCTGGTCGAGATGAGCGAGGACGAGGCCGCCGAGCTGCTGGCCGAGATGGGCATGGGCGAGCCGGGGCTGGCCCAGCTGGCCAGGGCCGGGTTTGCCGCGCTGGGGCTGTCGACGTTCCTGACCGCCGGGCCCAAGGAGGCCCGGGCGTGGACGATCCCGGCCGGGGCCAGCGCGCCGCAGGCGGCCGGCGTCATTCACACCGACTTCCAGCGCGGCTTCATCAAGGCCGAGATCGTCTCCTTCGCCGACCTGATGGCCGCCGGGTCCATCGCCGCCGCCCGGGCCGCCGGCAAGGCCCGGATCGAGGGCAAGGACTACGTCATGCGCGACGGCGACGTCGTGGAGTTCCGCTTCAACGTCTGATGGTCCCCGGGATGCCAGAGAATGGGCCCTTCGGGGCTATTTCGGGGTTCTGGTCCTCGATTCGTTCATGGGTGGCTGCACTTCAGCAGCGCCGTCCATCGGATGGCTGGTCTCAGTGACTTGAAAGCAGGCGCGGGTACCGTCACCTGTTCGAGTCCTCCCGCTCGGCGCGGGTCCGTGCAATCGGGCAAGCTTCGAGAAGGGCTGCGTCAGGCGGGTGACTATCAGCGGGATTGCGGGCGCCGACTTCGCCCTATAAGATGTAGTTACATGTACTACTTCAGGGGAGGTGGATGTGGCTACCGTTACCGCGGCTGAGTTCAATCAGCGCCCTAGCCAGGTAAAGCGGGCGGCCGAGGAAGAACCGGTGGTGATCACCGAGCACAGCCGCCCGTCCTTCGTGCTGTTGACCTACGCCGAGTATCAGCGCCTGCTTCGCACGCCGACTGACCTCGCCGATTGGTTGGAGATGGACGACGAGGTCGAGTTCGAGATCGAACCGGTCGGCTTGGATATCCGACCCGCGAACGTGTGATGTACCTGCTCGACACCAATGTCGTCAGCGAACTCCGAAAGCGGCGCGGCGACTCCGGAGTCAAGCAGTGGGTAGCCGAGCAGAGCGCGGCTGACCTTGCCATCAGTGTCGTGACCATCATCGAGATCGAGACGGGGATCCTGCGGAAAGGCCGGACCGATCCCGACCAGGCTCGGGTTCTGACCCGATGGTTCGAGAACAACGTGCTCACCGGCTTCGCCGGCCGCATCGTTCCCCTCGATCTCGCGGCCGCCCGCCGCGTCGCATCGCTGCATGTACCAGACCAAGCGCCCCAGCACGACGCGCTCATCGCGGGCACCGCGCTCGCGCGTGGCCTGACGGTCGTCACCCGGAACACCCGCGACTTTGAATGCGCCGGCGTCGAGTACCTCAACCCCTGGTCAGACAGTTGATTTCCGGCAGCCGCCGCGTCCAGCCGTTCCGCCGGCAGCGTGCGACGATGGGCTCATAGCTCCCACCGTCCCCCGAGACTGGTGGGGCCATTTTCGTGGGAACCGATCGAAAGGACGGCGTTGGCCACACCGGCAGGGTTCGGTGAAGACGATGCTGTCCGACGACAAGAACATCGCCGCCCAGTTGCAGACCGACATCGCCGGATTCAGCCCGGCGGCGGCCGAGGTGATCGACGCGTTCGGCTACCAGCAGACCATCGCCCGCCTCGACAAGGCCGGCGTGCTCTACGCGGTGCTGGGTGACTTCGCCGACGTCGAGCTGCACCCGGACGTCGTACATCTTCGAGGAGCTACTCCGGAAGTTCTCCGAGATGAGCAACGAGACGGCGGGCGAGCACTACACGCCGCGCGACGTCATCCCGCTCATGGTCGACCTGCTGTTCGACGAGGACGCCGACGCGCTCACGGGGCAGTCCCCGGTCCGGACCGTCTACGATCCCGCCGCCGGCACCGGCGGCATGCTCACCATGGCCGACCAGCGGCTTCGCGAGCTCAACCCGGGCGCAACGGTGGAGAACGTGTAGACCGCTTCGAACCAGGATCCCGCCCGGCCCAGCCGTGGCCGCGCACTTATCCCGGCTGTAACCGGGGGACCTCATCATGCGATGGCACCTGACTGCCGTCGATGGACGCCCGCTCCGCGTCCGTCAGCCCGGCGGCGGCGAGAAGCCGCTGGATCATCGCGTTCTTGCCCCGGCCGTACTCGTCGAT
>JBKQSL010000488.1:0-2536 GCA_052143655.1 Streptosporangiaceae bacterium
CGCTGGGCGGTCCCGCGCTGCCGCCGGCCGCCGCGCCGCAGGCCTGACGCCGCCGCGCCGCAGGCCTGACGCCGCCGCGCTGCCTGCGGTCGTCTCACGGCATGGCGCTCGCCGGCATGGCCGGGCCTGCCCGCGGCTGCGTAAGATCGTGGCGGCGCGGAAGGAGCGGCATGGGCGAGTACGTGCGGGTGGAAGCCGATCAGCCGGTGGCGACGATCCGGCTGGACCGGCCGCCGATGAACGCGCTCGGCAGCCAGCTCCAGGCCGAACTGGCTGCGGCAGCCGTGCAGGTGGGCGCCGATCCCCTGGTCCGCGCCGTGGTCCTCTACGGCGGGCCGCGGGTGTTCGCGGCCGGGGCCGATATCGCGGAGATGGCCGAGGCCGGCTGCGCCGAGATGGCGGAGACCTGCCGGCGGCTGCAGGAGTGCTTCACCGCCGTGGCGCAGATTCCCAAGCCGGTCGTGGCCGCGATCGCCGGTTACGCCCTGGGTGGCGGCCTTGAGCTGGCCCTGTGCGCGGATTTCCGGGTCGCCGGGCAGAGCGCGCAGGTCGGGCAGCCCGAGATCCTGCTCGGCGTCATCCCGGGAGCCGGCGGCACCCAGCGGCTGCCGCGCCTCATCGGGCCGGCCCGGGCCAAGGGCCTGGTGTACACGGGCCGGTTCGTCGATGCCGCGGAGGCCCACTCGATCGGGCTGGTGGACCAGGTGGCAGCCGACGACGAGGTCTACGAGGCGGCCCGGGCCATGGCCGGCCGGTACGCCGCCGGCCCGGCGCTGGCGCTGCGCGCCGCCAAGCGGGCCATCGACGCCGGGCTGCAGGCCGATCTGGCCACCGGGCTAGAGATCGAGCGGCTGCAGTTCGCTGCCCTGTTCGCCACCGAGGACCAGAAGACCGGGATGCGCAGCTTCCTCGCCGACGGGCCCGGCCGGGCCACGTTCGCCGGGCGATGACCGGGCCGGAGCCCGGCGACGGGCTGTCGCTGGACATGCTCACGGCAGCGCTGCGCGCCGACAGCACCGACGTGGCGATATACGCGCGGGTGCTGACGCAGTCGCTAGGGGAGTCACTGCCGCCCGGATGCGTGAGCGTGGAACGCGACCGGTCGATGGCCGACCGGATGCGCGGCCGGGACGGCTCAGTGTCCAAGATCACAGTCCGGCTGGGCGAGCAGGTCCTCACGCTGGCGATGCAGCGCGGTGCCCCGGTCGCCGAGATCTGCCATGAAGTGCGGGGCGTCGTGCTGTCCCGCCAGCCGGTGCCGCTCACGCAGTGGACCGCCGAGCTGGCCAGGGCCCTGTACAGCCATGCCGAGCAGAACGCCGATGCGGCCGCCGCGCTGCGCCGCCTGGTGGCCGGCCAGTGACGGCGCCGCGGCAGTGATAGTGCCGCGGCGGCCGGCCGCAGGCCAGGGCCTCTCCCGGCCGCAGCCGATTGGCCGGCTCCGCCGGGCACGGTAGGTTCCCTGCTGTAGGCAGAGCGATCGCCGGACGGGGGCGGCCCGAGCCAGGGCCGGCCGCGGTTCGATGTCCGTAGGCTGTGAGGTCATGACCGTCCAAAACCGGATACCGGATCGGGTGGGGCCCTACCGGCTGCTCCGGCGGCTGGGCGAGGGCGGGATGGGCGTGGTTTACCTCGCCGCCGATTCCGCCGGGCGCATGGTGGCAGTCAAGGCGCTGCGCCCGGCCGTGGCCGCTGAGCCGACTGCGCGCAGGCGGCTGGCCCGTGAGGTCGAGATGATGCGGCGGGTGCACAGCCCGTTCGTCGCCGAGGTCATCGACGCCGACGTCAGCGCCGAGCCGCCGTACATCGTGACCCGGCACGTTCCCGGGCGGACGCTGGATGCTGTCGTCAGCGAGCAGGGACCGCTGGCCGGCCCGCCGCTGGCCCGGCTGGCCAGCGGACTGGCGGCGGCGCTGGCCGCCGTGCACGCGGCCGGAGTCGTGCACCGGGACCTGAAGCCCGGCAACGTCATGCTGCTCGACGGCCAGCCGGTAGTGATCGACTTCGGGATCGCCCAGGCGCCCGAATCGACCCGGCTCACCATGACGGGGATGTTCATGGGCACTCCCGGCTACCTGGCGCCCGAGGTCATCGAGGGCCGGCCGGGCGGCCCGGCAGCGGATGTGCACTCCTGGGGCGCGACGGTGGCGTTCGCCGCAACGAGCAGGCCGCCGTTCGGCACCGGCTCGTTCGAGGCGATCTTCTACCGGATCGTGCAGGGGCAGCCCGATCTCGATCAGCTGCCGCCGCCGCTGGTGCCGCTGGTCAAGCGCGCCCTGGCGCGGGATCCGGCCCGCCGCCCGTCGGCCGCCGAGCTCAGCGCCGCCGCCGCGGCACTCGATCCGGCCAGCCTGGTCGCGGGGCGGCGCTGGCGGCGCCCCGGCCGTGCTGCGGCCGCCGGCCTGGCCCAGAAGCCGCCTGCCGGGCCGGGCGCGGCGGGCCGGACAGCGCTCGACGTGCCGCCCGCGGCGCAGGGCCCGGCCGGGCCGCCGCTCGCGGCCGCAGTCGGCTCCGCGGCCGCTGCCGGCTCCGCGGC
>JBKQSL010000489.1:0-17042 GCA_052143655.1 Streptosporangiaceae bacterium
CCGCGGGCGCCCGCGACGCGCTGTACCTGGAGGACGGCAGGCCGGTCCCGCAGGTGCGCCGCCGCGGCCGGGCCCGGTAGCCCGCTGCCGGCCGCGACGGACTGCCGGCCGCGACGGACTGCCGGCCGCAGGCCGCATGGCCTGCCGCCGGTCAGGCGGCAGGCAGCACAGGCCGCGGCCGCCAGCGGATGATCGCCAGGATCACCACAAGCGCGGCGAAGTCGAAGATTGCCGCGAGGGTGAACGCGCTGGCCATCCCGTGCACGATGACCTGATGCGCCTGCGCCAGCGGGGACAGGCGGGCCACCGGATGCCGGGCCGCCGACCGGCTGGCCGTGCTGAACGCGGTCACCAGGATCGCCAGCCCTAGCGATCCGCCGACCTGCTGGGTCACATTCACCATGCTGGCCGCCGCACCGGAGTCCTCCGGCCGCACGCCAGCGAGCGCGGCCATGGTCAGCGGCACGAACGCCACTCCCATCCCGAGGCCGATCAGCAGCATCGGGCCGAGCACGCCTGCCAGGTAGCCGGTGCCAGGGGTGATCCGGGACAGCCAGGCCATCCCGGCCACGACCGGCAGCAGGCCGGCCACCATCAGCGGCGTGCGGTCGAACCGGGCCAGCAGCCGGGGCGACAGTCGCGAGGCAGCGAACAGCACGGCGGTCATCGGCAGGAACGAGGCGCCTGCCCGCAGCGGGCTGAATCCGAGGATGTCCTGTACGAACTGGGTCAGGAAGAAGAACATCCCGAACATGCCGGCCACGATGAGCAGCCGGGTGATGTAGGAGCCAGACCGGCTCCGGTCGGCGAACAGCCGCAGCGGTGTAATCGGCTGCGGCGCCCTGGACTCGCTGATGAGGAACGCGGCCAGCAGCGCTGCGGCCGCGCCGAACGAGGCAACGGCCAGCGGGCTGCCCCACCCGCTCGACGCTGACCGGATGAAGCCGTAGACCAGCGCGGTCATGCCCGCCGTCGAGGTGAGGGCCCCGGCAATGTCGAACCGTCCCGGCTGCCGCTGCGACTCGGGCAGGAACATCGGGGCGGCGGCCATCACGGCGATGCCGATCGGCACGTTGATGAACAGCACCCAGCGCCAGGACACCCACTCGGTGATCACGCCGCCGAGTACCAGGCCGAGCGACCCGCCGCCCATGGCGACGGCGGTGTAAACGCCCACTGCCCTGGTGCGCTCGCGGCCCTCGGCGAAGCTGGCCGTGATCAGCGCCAGCACCGCCGGCGAGGCGAGCGCGCCGCCCACGCCCTGGACGGCGCGGGCGGCGAGCAGCCAGGCCGCTGACGTCGCCAGGCCGCCTGCCAGCGAGGCGGCGGTGAACAGGGCGATACCGGTAACGAAGACCCGGCGGCGGCCGAGGATGTCGCCTGCCCGGCCGCCGAGCAGCAGCAGCCCGCCGAACGTCAGGGTGTAGGCGTTCAGTACCCAGGACAGGGCGGGCGGCGAGAAGTGCAGTCCGCGGGCGATGCTCGGCAGCGCGATGTTCACCACCGTCATATCGAGAATGATCATGAGCTGAGCGCCGAGCACTACGGCCAGGGAGATGCCCTTGCCGCCAGGGCGGGCGGTGCCCGTGCCCTGGGCCGCGGCGACCTGAGCTGTCGAGGACGTCGACATAGGTGCCTTTCTGCGCGGATGCTTAAGCTGAGCCGGGACCGGCTGGCAGCAGCGGGACCGGCCCTGATGAGCTAACCTGTATCCGGAGGATGCCTCCGCTAAGAACTATACGGAGGCTGCCTCCGCTTTGCAACCTGGATTGGGTGACGGCTGGATGAGCACGACCGCCGGGCCAGCGTCGGCCCGGGCCGAGGGGCTGTCTCGAGCGGGAGAGCAGGCCCGCCAGGGCGAGCCGCGCGCCATGCGTGCCGACGCGCAGCGCAATCGCCAGCGCCTGCTGGCCGCGGCCAGTGCCGCGTTCGCCGAGCACGGCGCCGATGATGCCTGCCTGGAGGAGATTGCCCGGCGGGCCGGGGTCGGGATCGGCACGCTTTACCGCCACTTCCCGAACCGGCAGGCGCTGCTGGAGGCCGTCTACCGTGACCAGGTCGAGGCGCTTTCGGCCCGGGCGGACGAACTGCTGACCGCCGCCGAGCCGGGCGCGGCGCTGACGGCGTGGCTGCGGGCGCTTGTGGCGTTCAGCGCCGCGAAGAGTCGGCTGACCGAGGCCATGCTCGCCGGGCTCGGCAAGGACTCCGAGCTGCTCTCCTCGTGCGGTGCGTCAATCCGCGACCGCGCCGAGGCGCTGCTGGCCCGCGCGCAGCAGGCGGGAGTGGTGCGGGCCGACGCCGAGGCCCAGGACGTGATCAGGCTGGTCCATGCGGTCAACATCGCAGCACAGCGTGCTCCGGTCGACCCCGGCCAGACCGAGCGGCTGCTCGGGCTCGTCCTGGACGGGCTGCGCCCGCAGCCGCCGGCAGCAGGGTGAGATCCGCGCCGGGCCGCGCGGCTACGTCGGCTGGCTCGGTGCGCCGAGGCAGTCCGCCGGCCCGCCGGCCCGGCTCGGCGCGCTGGCCTGCTCGCCGCCCTCATCGCGGGCAGCGAGCATCGCCGCCAGGCGCCCTCGCGCCTGCGGCCACTGCGGCGCCGTGATCGAGTAGCGCGCCGAGTCGCGCGGGGTGCAGTCAGCCGCGAGCCGGTGCGCCCGCAGGATCCCCTCGAACTGGGCGCCGATCCGCTCCAGAGCCCGGCGGGAGCGCTCGTTGCGGGTGTCGGTATGGAAGCACACGCGGTGCACCTGCCAGAACTCGAAGGCGTGGCCGAGCAGGAGCTGCTTCGCCTCCGTGTTCGCGCCGGTCCGGATCGCCTGCCGGGCCAGCCAGGTGTGCCCGATCTCGCACGCATCCGGCCAGGTCTGGCCGTGCCTGGGATGTCCCGGCGGCCAGTCCCACCAGCTCAGATCCCACAGCCTGGTGGAGCCGATGACCGCGCCGTCGCTGGTCCGCACGATCGCGAACGGCGCCGCGGTCCCGGCGTCACGCTGGTCCAGCGCCAGCCGGATGTACCTCGCGGCTCCTGCCTCGCCGGCCGGCACCGCGGTCCACCGGTACAGTCCCTGGTCCCCGCCGGCCGCGCTGGCCAGCCCGGGGCCGTGCTCGAACTGCAGCGGCTCCAGGCGGACATGCCGGCCGTCGAGGCGGGGAAGCAGCATGCTCATCAAGCAGACCTCCGCGGGCAGCCGGGGCGACGACGTTCGCTGACCGGTTCACCAGCCGTACCACTGGCTCGCGAGAACCACTAGCTGGCGAGAATTTGTTCTGGTACATATTTCTATTATGCCAATACAATATAGGCCGACAGGGCGGAGCGCCACCGAGATCGCAGCCAATGTCGAGTCGGCGGTCCGGGACGGCAGGCTCGTGGCGGGCGCGGCGCTGCCGCCCGTGCGGTCGCTGGCGGCCGTGCTGCACCTCAGCCCGGCGACCGTGGCAGCCGCCTACCGTGAGCTGCGGGCCAAGGGGATCGCGCGAGGCAACGGGCGGGCCGGCACCCGGATCACCGCGGTGCCGCCGATCGGACCGCGGGCCCCGGTCGTGGTGCCCGCCGGGGTGCGTGATCTCGTCGCGGGCAGCCCCGATCCGGCCCTGCTGCCGCCGCTGCCGCGCGTCTCGCCGCCGCCCCGGCTTTACGGGGCTGCGCCGGTGGTGCCTGCCCTCGCCGCGGCGGCGGCGCGGCACCTGGCCGCAGACGGCATCGACCCGGCGGCCCTGGCTGTGATCAGCGGCGCGCTGGACGGGGTCGAGCGGCTGCTGCAGGCGTGGCTGCGGCCCGGCGACCGGGTCGCCGTCGAGGATCCTGGCTATCCGCCGGTGCTGGACCTGCTGGGTGCCATGAACCTGGCGGCGGTGCCGGTGCCGGTCGACGACTTCGGTGCCCGGGCCGACGCGCTGGACGCCGCGCTGAGTGCCGGATGCCTGGCGGTGCTGCTGACCCCGCGGGCGCAGGCCCCAACCGGCGCCGCGTGGGATGCCAGCCGCGCCGCCGAGCTGAGCGAGGTCATCAGCAAGCACCAGCACGTCCTGGTAGTCGAGGACGACCACGCCGGCCCGGTGTCCGGGGCCGTCGCGCACCACATCGCCGGGTGCGCGCAGCGCTGGGCGACGGTCCGCTCGGTCTCCAAATCGCTGGGGCCCGATCTGCGGCTGGCTGTCCTTGCCGGGGACGAGGCCACGGTCGCCCGGGTTGAGGGACGGCAGGCGCTCGGCCCGGGCTGGGTGAGCTACCTGCTCCAGGAAACGGTTGCCCGGCTGTGGGCCGATCCGGCTGCCGAGATGCTTGTGCAGCGCGCGGCTGCGGCGTACGCCCAGCGCCGTGGCAGCCTGCTGGCCGCGCTGGCCGCCCGCCACATTACCGCGCATGGCCGCTCGGGCCTGGCGGTCTGGATTCCGGTCGCCGACGAAGCCGGCGTCGTCTCGGCCATGCTGGACCGGGGCTGGGCGGTAGCACCCGGCGAGCGCTTCCGCATCGCATCGCCGCCGGCCATCCGGATCGGCACCGGGACGCTCTCCGCCGACGATGCGCAGCGGCTCGCCGCCGACCTGGCCGGCTGCCTGCGCCGGGCGTCCCCTCGCTCGGACTGACCGGCCCGGCTGGTCTGGGGGCGGTCTCCATGATCCGGTAAAGCCGGCCGACGCCAGCGACGCCAGTCCTCCCAGATCATAAACGTCACGCGGGGTGGCACCGGAACCCGGTGCCACCCCGCTTCCGCCGCCCGCTGACAGGCAGGCGGTGCCTCAGGCGGCGGTGCCTCAGGCGGCAGTGCCTCAGGCGGCCATGGCCGGAGCGCTCGCCTGCTCCAGGGCCTCGGCGATTGCCTGCCGGACGTCACTGACGGGCACGATGGTCAGCTCGGTCTTCACCTTCTCCGGGACGTCATCCAGGTCCGGCTCGTTGCGCTGCGGGATCAGCACGGTCGTGATCCCGGCGCGCTGGGCGGCCAGCAGCTTCTGCTTCAGCCCGCCGATCGGCAGCACCCGGCCGGTCAGCGAGACCTCGCCGGTCATCGCCACGTCGCTGCGCACCGGCCGGCCCGACAGCAGGGAGGCCAGGGCCGTGGTCATCGTGACCCCGGCGCTCGGCCCGTCCTTGGGCACCGCGCCGGCCGGCACGTGCAAGTGCACGCCGCGATCCTTCAGGTCGCCGACTGGCAGCTCCAGCTCCGCGCCGTGCGAGCGCAGGTAGGACAGCGCGATCTGAGCCGATTCCTTCATCACGTCGCCGAGCTGGCCGGTCAGCGTGACGCCGGCCGCCCCGGTCTCCGGGTCGGCCAGCGACGCCTCGATGAACAGCACGTCGCCGCCCGCTCCGGTGACCGCCAGGCCGGTGGCCACCCCGGGGACCGCGGTGCGCTCGGCCGACTCCGGCGTGTGCCGCGGGTGCCCGAGGTAGCCGACCAGGTCGTCAGCGTCCACGGTGACCGGCAGCGCCGCCGCTCCCGACTCCAGCTGGGCCGCGATCTTGCGCAGCGTGCGGCCGGTCGCCCGTTCCAGCGAGCGGACCCCGGCCTCGCGGGTGTACTCGGCTGCCAGCCGGCGCAGCGCGCCGTCGGTCAGGGTCACGTCCGCCGCGTCCAGGCCCGCCCGGTCCAGCTGCCGGGGCAGCAGGTGGCCGCGGGCAATCGTCACCTTCTCGTCCTCGGTGTAGCCGTCCAGGCCGATCAGCTCCATCCGGTCCAGCAGCGGCCCGGGGATCGCCTCGGCCACGTTCGCGGTGGCGATGAACAGCACGTCCGACAGGTCCAGCTCGACTTCCAGGTAGTGATCGCGGAAGGTGTGGTTCTGCGCGGGGTCCAGCACCTCCAGCAGCGCGGCCGTCGGGTCGCCCCGGTAGTCGGTGCCGAGCTTGTCCACCTCGTCGAGCAGGATCACCGGGTTCATCGAGCCCGCCTCGCGGATCGCCCGGACGATCCGCCCGGGCAGCGCGCCGACGTAGGTGCGCCGGTGGCCGCGGATCTCCGCCTCGTCCCGGACGCCGCCGAGCGCCACCCGGGCGAACCTGCGGCCCATGGCGCGGGCGACCGATTCGCCGAGGGAGGTCTTGCCCACGCCGGGCGGGCCGGCCAGCGCGAGCACGGCGCCGCTGCGGCGGCCGCCGACCAGGGCCAGGCCCTTGTCCGCGCGCCGCTTGCGCACGGCCAGGTACTCGATGATCCGGTCCTTCACGTCGTCCAGGCCGGCGTGGTCAGCGTCCAGGATCGCGCGGGCCCCGTCGATGTCGTAGGCGTCCCGCGTCCGGGAGCTCCACGGGATCTCCAGCACGGTGTCCAGCCAGGTGCGGATCCAGCCGGCCTCGGGGGACTGGTCGGAGCCGCGCTCCAGCTTGGCGGCCTCCTTCAGCGCCGCCTCGCGCACCTTCTCCGGCAGGTCGGCGGCCTCGATCCGGGCCCGGTAGTCGTCCTCTTCCGAGGCAGGCGCGCCGTCCAGCTCGGCCAGCTCCTTGCGGATCGCGGCCAGCTGCTGGCGGAGCAGGAACTCGCGCTGCTGGCGCTCCATGCCCTCGCGCACGTCGCTGGCGATGGTCTCGGCCACGTCGAGCTCGGCGAGCTGGTCCCTGGCCCAGCCGGTCAGCAGTTCCAGCCGCTTCTGCGGGTCAGCTGTCTCCAGCAGCTCCGTCCGCTGCGCCAGCGTCAGGTACGTGGCGTACCCGGCGCTGTCAGCCAGCGCGGACGGGTCGGTGATCCGCTGCAGCGTGTCCACCACCTGCCACGCGCCGCGCTTTTGCAGGATGCTCGCGGCGAGGCCGCGGTACTCGCGGGCCAGTTCCTGCGCCCGCTCGGTGGAGTCCGGCTCGGTCCCTGTCGAGCCCTCGACCCACAGCGCAGCGCCCGGGCCCACGGTCCCGGTGCCGATTCGCACCCGGGCCATGCCGCGGATCACGGCGGCCGGCTCGCCGCCGGGCAGCCGGCCGACCTGCTCGATCACGCCGAGCGTGCCCACCGGCGCGTACCTTCCCTCCAGCCGCGGCACCAGCAGCACCCGCGGCGGCCCGGCCGGCGCTCCCGGCGCCGACGCGGCCAGTTGCGCGGCCTCGATGGCGGTGCGGATCTCGGCCGCCGAGGTGTCCAGCGGGACCACCATCGTCGGCAGCACCACCATGTCGTCCAGCGGCAGCACCGGCAGCGAGAGCTTCTCGCTCATGTTTCGTCACTTCCCTGAACTGGTGTTACTTGATTACATCTCTACAAGCTGCGACCGGACCGGTTTGTTTCCCGGCCGCGTTCGCGCTGAGCGGACGGCGGCCGGGACACGTGCCATCGGCCACAGTGCGCCGGAACCGATCGCCGCCCTGGCTGGCCTCGGTAAGCTATGGGCGGAATCAGAAGAACTTGCGCAGCTGCGACCGCAGCCGCTACCTGCGGCGCTGCTGCGAGCGAACGAGCGTCCGGCAGGCGATCAGCAGTTGCGGGGCGAGGGGAGCGGACCTGCCGTGCGGAATAATCCAGAGCGCCCGCCACTGCGGCTGGCCCTGCTCGGCCACGGCAACGTGGGATCAGAGGTCTACCGGCAGCTGACCGCGCAGGCCGGTGACCTGGCCCAGCGGGTCGGCGCGGCGCTGGAAGTGACCGGCGTTGCCGTCCAGCATCCCGAGCGCCACCCCGAGGTTCCGCCGGCCCTGCTGACCACCGACGCCATGGCGCTGGCGAGCAGCCCCGGCGTCGACATCGTGATCGAGCTCATCGGCGGGATCGAGCCCGCCCGGACGCTGCTGGTCGCCGCGCTGGAGTCAGGCAAGTCCGTGGTGACCGCCAACAAGGCGCTGCTGGCCACCGACAGCGCGGCAATCCGCAGCACCGCCCGCAAGCACCGGGCGGACATCTACCACGAGGCCGCGGTGGCCGGGGCGATCCCGCTGCTGCGCCCGCTGCGCGAGTCGCTGGCAGGCGACACCGTGCAGCGCGTCCTGGGCATCGTCAACGGCACCACGAACTACATCCTCGACCGGATGGACACCTCCGGGGCTGGCTTCGGCGACGCGCTGGCCGAGGCGCAGGCGCTCGGCTACGCCGAGGCTGACCCGACCGCGGACGTCGAGGGCTTCGACGCGGCGGCCAAGGCCGCGATCCTGGCCAGCCTGGCCTTCCACACCCAGGTCACCGCCGCCGACGTGCACCGCGAGGGCATCACCAGGGTCACCCCGGCGGACATCGAGAACGCCAGGGAACTCGGCTGCGTAGTCAAGCTGCTGGCCATCTGCGAGCGCTGCAACGGCGGCATCTCGGCCCGGGTGCACCCCGCGATGATCCCGCGCGAGCATCCGCTCGCCGCCGTCCGCGAGGCCTACAACGCGGTGTTCGTCGAGGCCGAGTCGGCGGGACGGCTGATGTTCTACGGGGCCGGCGCGGGCGGCCGCCCGACAGCCAGTGCGGTCCTCGGCGACATCGTGGCCGTCGGGCGCAACATGGTCGCCGGCATCCGCGGCCCGGAGGCCGGCGCGTACGCCGAGCTGCCCGTGGTGCCGATCGGCGACGCGCTGACCCGCTACTACCTGGCGCTGGACGTGGCCGACCGGCCGGGCGTGCTCGGCCCGGTGGCCGACGCGTTCGCCCGGCAGGGCGTGTCGATCAAGGCCGTCCGCCAGGAGGGCCGAGGCGACGACGCGAACCTGATGATCGTGACGCACACCGCCCGGGAGGCCGCACTGGCAGCCACCGTCGCCAGCCTGGCCCAGATGGAGGCGGTCCGGGCGGTCGGCAGCGTGATGCGAGTCGAAGGCGAGGAAGGCTAGTGCGCCCGGGCGCCGGGCAGGCCCCGGGCGCTGGCCCCGCCGCTGTGGCGGCTGCGGGCCCGGCGCCGGGCGGCCGGGCGGCCGGGTGGCGCGGCCTGATCGCCGAGTACGGCGACCGGCTGCCGGTCAGCGGCGATACCCCGGTGATCACCCTGGCCGAGGGCGGCACCCCGCTGCTGCCCGCCCCGGCCCTGTCCGCGCAGGCCGGCTGCTCGGTGTACCTCAAGGTCGAGGGTGCGAACCCGACGGGCTCGTTCAAGGACCGCGGCATGACGGTCGCCGTCAGCCTGGCCGCCGCCCGCGGCGCCACCACGGTGATCTGCGCGTCCACCGGCAACACCAGCGCCAGCGCCGCCGCCTACGCGGCCCGCGGGGGCCTGCGCTGCGTGGTGCTGGTGCCGCGGGGCAAGATCGCGCTCGGCAAGCTGGCCCAGGCGCTCGTGCACGGCGCGCGGCTGCTGCAGGTCGACGGCAACTTCGATGACTGCCTGGAACTGGTCCGCAAGCTCAGCGCCCAGTACCCGGTGGCGCTGGTCAACTCGGTTAACCCGGACCGGCTGCAGGGGCAGAAGACCGCCGCCTTCGAGATCTGCGATGTGCTCGGCGATGCGCCCGACGTGCACTGCCTGCCGGTCGGCAACGCCGGCAACATCGCGGCCTACTGGCTCGGCTACACCGAGTACCTGACGGCGGGCCAGGCCACTCGCGCGCCACGGATGCTGGGCTTCCAGGCCAGCGGTGCCGCGCCGATCGTGACCGGCCGCCCGGTGCGTGACCCGGCCACGATCGCGACCGCGATCCGGATCGGAAACCCGGCGTCCTGGCGGCTGGCGGAGGAGGCGCGCGACGAGTCGGGCGGCCTGATCGACGCGGTGACCGACGAGCAGATCATGGCCGCCTACCGGCTGCTGGCCGCCCGCGAGGGCGTCTTCGGCGAGCTGGCGTCGGCGGCCAGCGTGGCCGGCCTGCTGCAGGCCTGCGAGCGCGGCCAGGTCCGGCGCGGCTCGACAGTGGTCTGCACGATCACCGGCAACGGCCTGAAGGACCCGGACTCGGCGCTGTCGGCGGCGCCGCCGAGCCCGGACGCGGTCCCCGCGGACGCGGGAGCGGCCGCGGCCGCGCTCGGGCTGGCGTGATGCGGCCCGGCGGCCGCGCCCGCGCTGGCCTGCTGCGGTCCGGCCGGCGCGGCGGCTCCACCCGCCCGGGTGCGTGCGGACGGGTCCGGAGCCTGGCGGTCCTGGCCGGCCCGCGGCTCTGGCCGGGGAGCCGGCGATGAAGTGGCCGGACGCGGCGGTCCGGGTGCGCGTGCCCGCGACCAGCGCCAACCTGGGACCGGGCTTCGACTCGCTGGGCCTGGCCCTGGCCCGGCACGACATCGTTGAGGCCCGGGTGCGACCCGGTGACCTGGCCATCGAGGTGTCGGGCGCCGGCGAGGAGCTGGCCGGTGCCGGGGAGCGCCACCTGGTCGTCTGCGGCATGCGCGCGGGCTTCGCCGCGTTCGGCGGCCAGCCGCCCGGGCTTGAAGTGCGCTGTCACAATTCCATCCCGCAGGGCTACGGCATGGGCTCGTCCGCCGCCGCGATCGTCGCCGGGCTGCTGGCCGCGCGGGCGCTGATCGAGCAGATCGCGGCGGCCGAGGGACAGCCCGGCGGACCGCGGGTCCTGCCGGACGGGCTGGTCCTGCGGCTGGCCGCCCGGATGGAAGGCCATCCGGACAACGCCGCCGCATGCCTGGGCGGCGGGCTGACGATCTCCTGGACGGCGGCCGAAGGCGCCCGGTTCACCCGGCTCGAGCCGGCCGCCGGGCTATGCCCGGTCATCTGCCTGCCGTCCCAGCCGATGGCAACCTCGGCCGCCCGCAAGGTGCTTCCGCTGGCGGTGCCGCACGCGGACGCGGCGGCCAACGCCGCCCGCTCCGCGCTGCTCGTCGCTGCGGTGACCGCGCGGCCGGAGCTCCTCATGGACGCGACAGAGGACTTCCTGCACCAGTCGTACCGGGCGGCGGCGATGCCGGACACGGCCACGCTGATCGCTGCGCTGCGCTCGGCGGGCGTCCCGGCGGTGATCTCCGGTGCCGGGCCGTCGGTGCTCGCGCTCACCCTGGCCGGCCGCGAGCCGGGCCCGTACGCGGTGGCGGATATCGCCGCCGGCTGTCCCGGCGGCTGGAAGGTACTGCCCCTCGCCGTCGACCGGGACGGCGCGGCGATCACCCCGGTAACCGCCGCCCCGCGGCAGTCCGTCGGCCGTCGGCCTGGTCCGGGACCGGCCTGAGCCGCGCGTGATCGCGCCAGCAGCCAAGGTGGCGGCGGCGACCTGGCCGGCGGCCGGGGTCAGCCGCGAGCCGCGGCCTCGATGACGGCCCCCGTGGCCAGCAGCAGTTCCTCGCTGCCCGGCGGGCCGATGAGCTGCATGCTGGCCGGAAGCCGCCCGGCGGGCACGGGGATGGCCAGCGCCGGCAGGCCCGCCAGGTTGACCGGAGCGGTGCACCGCGTGTGATGGTGCCCGCTGCCTTCGGCCACCGGCGGCGCGAACATCGGCGTCGCGGGCGTGACCAGCACCTGGACGGCCCGCAGCAGCTGGCCCAGCTCCGCCTTCCAGGCACGCTGGAACCCGCGTCCCCATTGTTCCTGCTCGCTGGTCACCGTGGCGGCGGCCGTCAGCCGGTCGCGTACCTGCGCCCCGAGGCCGGCCCGGTCATCCGGGTCGGCCAGCAGCCGCGCGTTGCACGCGGCGGCCTCGCGGTCCATGATCGCGTAGGTGGCGCGCAGCGCGTCCCGCCAGCCGGGCAGTTCCACCTCGGTCACGGCCAGCCCGGCCTGGCGCAGAGCCGCGTCGATCGCCGTGTCGATGACCGGATCCACCCGGATCCCGGCCGGCCGCAGGCGGCCGACCGCGGCGGCCGGGCTCGCGGCCACGGCAAAGCCGGGCTCCAGTAGCTGCATCCCGGTCACCAGGCCAGCCACGTCGCGGGCCATCGGACCCACAGTGTCCAGGCTGGGCGACAGCGGCCAGACGCCCGCCAGCGGGACGCGGCCGTGCGTGGTCTTCAGGCCGGCCACGCCGCAGTACGCGGCCGGCACCCGGATCGACCCGCCGGTGTCCGAGCCGTAGGCGACGTCCGCCTCGCCCGTGGCCACCGCGACCGCCGATCCGCTGGAAGAGCCGCCCGGCAGCAGTGCGGGGTCCAGCGGGTTCACCGGCGTGCCGAAGTGATCGTTGATGCCGGACGCGCCGTACGCCAACTCGACCAGGTTCGTCTTGCCCACCACTGCGGCTCCCGCGGCCCGCGCGCCCGCCATGCAGGCAGCGTCGGCCGCTGCGGGCCCGGCCGAGCCGGCCACGACGCGGCTGCCCGCAGTGGTCGGCACTCCCTCGACGTCGATAAGGTCCTTGACCGCCAGCCGGACCCCGCCGGTGCCAGCGGCCGTCCGCGTGATGAACGTGGCCACTGCCCCAACCTAACGGCCCGGACCAGGCGGGCCCGATGCGTTGCTGCCGTCCCTGCATGCTGGTGAACACCAGCCCGATACCGTGGGGGAATGCCGAAGCTGGTGGTGACCGCGGGGGTGCTGGTACCGGCCAGTCCTCAGCAGGTTTGGGACCTGGCCATGGACTGGTCCCGGCAGCACGAGTGGATCTGGGCGACCCAGGTTCGCGGCGGCGCTGCCGTCGGGGAGCGGGTCGAGGCCAGGACCGCGCTAGGCCCGGTCGGATTCACCGACACGATGGTGATCACGCAGTGGGACCCGCCTCGCCGGTGCGTGGTCCGGCACACCGGCACGGTGGTGCGCGGCGAGGGCATCTTCGAGGTCGTCGAGCGCGCCGGGGGCAGCGAGTTCCGCTGGACCGAGAAGCTGGACCTGCCGGTCAGCTCGGCCGGCGCGCTCGGCCGCCGGGTGGTGCTGCCGGCCGCGCTGGTCCTGGTGGCGCCGCCAGCCCGGATCGGGCTCGGCAGCTCGCTGCGCCGCTTCGCCCGGCTGTTCTAGCGGCCGGGCCCGGTCCGCCGGGCTGGCTGCGGCGAGAGCACGCCGCGCCGGGTCGCCGGGCGGCCTGGATGGTCAGGCTGCGGCGGCCAGCCGCTGCACGACGTCCTCGCGCAGTGCGGCCAGGTCTACCGCGGCCCCGGCCAGGATGTCCGTCGCCGGGTTGCGGCCCTGGTCGATGATGCCGATCAGCAGGTGCCCGGTGGTGATGGCCGGGTGGCGCTGCCGGGTCGCCGCGCGCAGGGCCAGTTCCAGGGACTTCTTCGCCTCGGCGGTCATCGTCATCCGCCGGGCCGGCCCGCGCCGGGCCAGCCCGGCCCGGTCCAGGGCGCCAGGGCCGAAGGAAGCGTCGGCGGCGCGGCGGACCGCGTCCAGGTCGATGCCGATCAGCGCCAGCGCATCGGCGTCCAGCGGGTTCTCGCCGGCCCCCGGCCGGGCGGCGAGCGCGGCCCGGACTTCCGTCACCTGAACCCCGGCCGCGGCCAGCGCCAGCGACGCTGCGCCCGGCTCGGCGAGCAGCCCGAGCAGCAGGTGCTCGCAGCCGATCGAGTCGCGGCCGCCCGCCGACGCCTCCTCCCGGGCATCGGTCACTACGCGCCGCGCGCTGGCGTGAAACCTCTCAAACATGACGGATCCTCTCCTGATCTGCCCTGGCATCACCGGCCAGGAGCCCGGTGCCGGCCCGGTTCTCGCGCCTGGCCTGGGCGCTGGCCGGGGCTGGCTGGTCTGGGTGCCGGTCACCGGTCGCGCGAACGGGCCGCGTACTTCTTGTGCACCGCCTGCTTGCTGACGCCGAGGAACATCGCGATCTCCTGCCAGGACCAGCCGTGCGCCCTGGCGTTGCCCACTTGCAGTGCCTCCAGCCGCTCGGCCAGCTCGCGCAGCGCGCGCGCTGCGCGCAGCCCGGCTGCCGGGTCCCCGCCGCTGGCCGCCTCGGCCAGCTGTACTCCGCTGCTCATGAAGTCAACATATGTTGACGGCGATCGGCTGTCAACATTAGTTGACCAGCGGATCCCGTCAGCCTGCGCCGGACTGCAGGCCGGCCGTCCGCCCGCCGGGCCGCCGTCCGGCTCTGCGGCCGCCTGCGGGGCCGCGGGCCGGATCCGGCCGCGGGGCAGCTTGCCGGGCCGGCGTGCGCCCTGCCAGGCTCGGAAGATGAGTGACGGCACTGACGAGCTGATCCGGTATTCCGTCAGCCGGGGCATCGCCCGGATCGCGCTGGACTCGCCCGGCAACCGCAACGCGCTGTCCGCCGCAATGATGGCGCAGCTGGGTGCGGCCCTGGCCGCGGCCGGCGCCGACGACGGGGTGCGTGCGGTCGAGCTGACCCATACCGGCGGGACGTTCTGCGCTGGCGCCGACCTCACTGAGGCGGCGCAGGGCAGCATGATCGCTGGCGCCGCCGCGCTGATCGGCCTGATGCGCACCATAGTGGTGCTGCCCAAGCCGGTCGTCGGCAGCATCAACGGGCATGTGCGGGCCGGTGGCATCGGGCTGCTCGGCGCGTGTGACATCGTGCTGGCCGGCCCGGCGTCGACGTTCGCGTTCTCCGAGGTCCGCCTGGGCCTCGCGCCGACGGTCATCTCGCTGACCACGCTGCCGCGGCTGACCTCCCGCGCGGCGGCACGGTACTACTTCACTGGCGAGACGTTCGACGCGGCCACCGCCGCGGCCATCGGGCTGATCTCCGAGGCCGTGCCTGACATCGACGCGGGCACCGGCGCGGTGCTGGACGCGCTGCGCGCGGCGTCACCCCAGGGGCTGCGGGAAGCCAAGCCGCTGCTGACGGCGGGCATGCTGGCCGCGATGGACTCGGTCGGCCCGGCGCTCGCCGAGAAGTCGGCGCGGCTGTTCGCCTCACCGGAGGCGCGTGCTGGCATGGCCGCGTTCCGGGCCCGGCGCCCGCCGCCGTGGGCGGCGGGCTGACCAGGTCCGGGCGGCGGGCCGCCTGGCCCTGGCCCTGACTGGTCTCAGCCGCGGGCCGGAACCCGGAAGGTGACGTCAGGTGCGAGCCGGGCGGGTTGCCCCTGCACGGCGTTGAGCGTGACCACGTACTGCCACCGGTGATGGCGGTAGTGCCCGTGCGACAGGCTGTAGGCACCGCGTGAGCTGCGCGGGTGTACCCGGACCGAGTGCAGCCGCAGGTGCTGGCCGGTCAGCCGGATGACGATCCGGCGGTTGCTCGCGCCCCCGCGAGGCTGAACCTCCTGCGGGCCAGGAACGGTCCGTAGGATGGCCGTCATGACCGACACTCAGCCGGCGTCCTTCCCGGTGACCACCGGCCTGGCGCTGCCCGGCATGACCGTGGAGCAGGACCTGGGCGTGGCCTTCGGGCTCGTCGTGCGCAGCATGGGCATCGCCAAGTCGTTCGGCGCGGGCCTGTCGGCGCTGCGGCAGGGCGAGGTGAGCCAGTACACGGAGTTGCTGGAGGACAGCCGGCGGCACGCCATCGACCGGATGGTGGAAAACGCCCGGCTGCTCGGCGCCAACGCCGTCGTGGCCATGCGGTTCGACTCCTCCGAGATGGGCCAGCAGCTGACGGAAATCGTCGCCTACGGCACCGCGGTGATCGCCCGCCCGGCCGGCTAGCGGTGCAGGGCCCGGGGCTGCCGCGCGCGCCGATCGACGACGCGGGCCGCGACCGGCTGATCGCGCTGCTGCGCGAGCATTACGCGCAGGGCCGGCTAGACGACGCCGAGCTGGGCCGCCGGACCGAGCTGGTGCTCGCCGCGCAGTTCGCCGACGATGCCGCGGCCGCCCTCGCCGGGCTGCCGTCCCTGCTGCCCGGCGCCGGCCGGCCGCGGCCCCGGCTGCGGCGGCGCGGCCACGCCCAGGCTGCCAGCCCGGCCGCGGCCTGGGTGCCGACCGGCGAGCGCTTCCGCGACCCGACCTCGAAGGTAGTCATGCGGGTGTGGGTGGACCCGGCGGACGGCAGCAGGCATTACGTGCCCGAGCCGGAGAGCTGACGGCGCCTGCCCGCCGGCCAGGCCGAGCTCGCCGATCTGGACCGGGCCCTCGATGTTCGCGGTCGCCGCAATGGCCTGTGGGCAGGCAGCATGACAGGAGTCCTGCTGAGCCGAAAGCCTGGGCCCTACCCTGGCTCGTGCCAGCGCAAACGCCAGCCCGGGGCGCCCGGGACTACGGCCGCGGCCTGGCGAAAACTTCCCGGATCATGTCGCCCACGGTGGGAACGGCACCGTGACGGCGGCGGATCACGTCGGCGATGAGACCGGTCCACCCGGTCTGGTGTGACGCGCCGAGCCCGGCGCCGTTGTCGCCGTGGAAGTACTCGCTGAAGACCAGGTTGTCGCGCCACTCCGGGTCGCCCTGCAGCCGGTCAGTGCCGCCGAAGCAGGGCCGCCGGCCATCGGCGCCGCGGGTGAAGATCGAGATCAGCCGGTCCTGCAAGTCGGCGGCCACCTTGTCCAGAGTCAGCTGGCGGCCGGACCCCGCCGGGTACTCGATCGTGAGCTCGTCGCCGTAGAACCGGTGGTAGCGCTCCAGCACGCTGACCACCAGGTAGTTGATCGGGAACCAGACCGGCCCGCGCCAGTTCGAGTTGCCGCCGAACAGCGGCGTGGTGGACTCGGCCGGCTCGTAGTCGATCGACGCCCGGTAGCCTTCCACGTCGATCTCGTACGGATGGTCGCGGTGGTAGGCCGACAGGGCGCGCAGCCCGTGCGGGGACAGGAACGCGCTCTCGTCGAACAGCCGGGACAGCATCCGGCGCAGCCGGTCCTGGCTGACCAGGCTGAGCAGCAGCCGCTGGTCGCCGCTCGTGCCGCGCAGCACCCCGGCCGACTCGAGCTTGGCCGGGTCCGCCAGGTCGTGGGCGTGCAGGAAGTCGGCGAACTGCTTGCCGACTACCATCGAGCGGTCCAGCACGCCCTCGTCCACCACCCCGATGGCCAGGGCCGGGATCATCGACACGATCGACCGCACCCGGAGCGGCACCTCCGTCCCGGACGGGATCCTCAGCCGGTCGTAGTACAGGCCGTCGGCCTCGTCCCACAGCCCGAGACCCTCCAGCGCGTCCCGGATCGCCGCGAAGTGCTCCAGGAACTTCAGCACCAGGTCGAGCGCGGGCCGCTGGCCGGTCCGGTGCAAGATCATGGCCATCGAGGCCATCGCCATCGCGTAGAAGCCCATCCAGCCGGTGGCGTCGGACTGCTCCAGCAGGCCGCCGACGGGCAGGTGCGAGCGGTCGATCGGGCCGATGTTGTCCAGGCCGAGGAAGCCGCCCTCGAACAGGTTGTTGCCCTCGGCGTCCTCGCGGTTGACCCACCAGGTGAAGTTCACCAGCAGCTTGTCGAAGATCCGGCTGA
>JBKQSL010000490.1:0-3468 GCA_052143655.1 Streptosporangiaceae bacterium
AGCAGGCCGCGGCGAGCTCGCCGGCCAGTACGGCGGACCAGCTGGCGAAGCTGGCAGACCTGCGCGACCGGGGCGTCATCTCCGCCGCGGAGTTCGACCGCGAGAAGGCCAAGATCCTGGCCTGACCCAGGCTCACACCTCCGGAGTCAGCTGCGGCCCGCCAATTCAGCCGGCCTGCCCGCGAGGGCAGCGGCTGCGACGCCATGGACGTCCTGGTCCGCGAACCCGCGGCGGCCAGGCGTTCAGGGCGAGCGCGGACTATCCGGAGCTGGAATGGACCTACCTCGATCCTGCCTCCGAGGACCCTGGGCCCCAGACGTGCCACGGCCGGGAACAGCTGCAACGGACGCTGGAACGTCAAGCCGGGCAGGGCCTGGCGGCCCGGATCGAGGAGATCGCCGCCAGCGGCGACAAGGTGATGGTGGTCATCCGCACCCCCGGCATCGACCGTGTGCGCATCCGCCAGGCCCGGGACCGCAATTACCTCGTCCTGACCCTTGACCAGCAGCGGATCACCGCAATGCGGGCCTGCCGGGACCGGGAGGAGGCGCGCCGTTTCGCGGGCATCACCTGACCGCCGGCGGCATCAGGCCAGGGCGGAGCGGTAACGGCGAACGGTCATCTGGGTTAACCGGTTCGCCGACCGCAGGAGTCGTCAGGCTCTAGCTGGGCGTTGCTGGATGGTCCAGCCTGGGTCGTCAGCGGTCCAGGCGTAGCCGCAGCCGAGCCGGCAGATCGGACTGCGCCAGCTGGTCGCGCTCGCGCGCGGCGTCGGCGCGCACCCGGAACTCGGCCGCCGGATGGCGATGAGCCAGCCGGCCGGCGAATCCATGCAGGATCCAAACAGGCTGCCCGGCGACCAGCCTGGACCAGCCCTGACAGAATGAGAACCGGCACCCTGGTGGCCGGCAACCTGCTGCGGCGCCGCGGATGGAGCCTGCCGCGCCGAGGTTAGGCGACCCGTGCAGAGGGAGGGCCGCCGAGATCGCCGAGCTAGCGGGTGCCAACGGGCCTGCCGAGACCGACAAGGGCGTGAGCGCGGCCGCGGCGGCGCAGTCCGATGCCGCCGGCGTCGTCGAGGCAGCCGGTCATTTCCGCGTCTACCTGGGCGCGACGGCCGGTGTCGGGAAGACCTTCGCCATGCTCAACGAGGGCCGCCGGCGCCGGGAGCGGGGCACCGATGTGGTCATCGGCTTCGTCGAGTGCCACGGGCGGCAGCGGACCGAGGATCTGATCGACGGGCTGCAGGTCATCCCCCGCAAGCCCGTCAAGTACCGGGGGGCCAGTCTTGACGAGATGGACCTCGACGCGGTGCAGCGCCGGCGGCCCCGGCTCGCCCTGATCGACGAGCTTGCGCACACGAACGTGCCGGGATCCGGCAAGAACGCCAAGCGCTGGCAGGACGTCATGGAGATCCTCGCCGCCGGGATCGACGTCATCACCACGGTCAACATCCAGCACCTGGAGAGCATCGCCGACGAGGTCGAGAACATGACGGGGGCCCGGGTCCGCGAGCGGGTGCCGGACTGGGTGGTGCGCCGGGCCAACCAGATCGAGCTGGTCGACTCCTCCCCGGAGCAGCTGCGCCGCCGGATGCTGCACGGGAACATCTACCCCAAGGAGCGGGTCACCCAGGCGCTCACCCACTTCTTCCAGACCGACAACCTGATCGCGCTGCGCGAGCTGGCGCTGAGGTTTCTGGCCGATGAGACGGAGGAGGAACTCCTCGAGCACCTCCGGCGGCACGAATCCCCGGGCGTGTGGGAGACGGCGGAGCGCATCATGGTGGCCGTTACCGGAGCGCCCGGCAGCGGCGTGCTGGTCCGGCGGGCCGCCCGCATTGCCGCCAGGTTCAAGGGTGAGCTCGACGTCGTCCATGTCACCGTCACTGATGCCACCGCCCCGGGGAACCGCCGTGCGGGCGAGAAGCTGTGCGAGCTGGCCGCGGACCTCGGGGCCCGCTGGCACGAGCTGAACGAGGACGATCCGCCCCGGGCCATCGCCAGCTTCGCGCGGCAGCATCAGATCACCCAGATCGTGATCGGGTCCAGCAAGCGCAGCCGCTGGCAGCAGCTGACCGGCGGCGGGTCGAACGTGCAGCAGGTCATCCGGGAGGCTGCGGCGGTCGGCATCGACGTGCACGTCATCGCCTGGCGGAATCCGGATCCTGTCCGGCCTGGCGAGCTGGGCGCCGCTGAGTCCTAGTGCCTTACGCAGGACCCGCGCCGGCTCGCCTGTGCGCGCTCGATGACCCGGCGGGCCTGTGCGCGCTCGATGGCGCTGCGGAGCGCCGGGCTGCCGGCCACCGCTATCCCGGCCCAGCCGAGCGTGAGGTCGCGGTTCAGGACGGCGACGCGCCGCACGATCCGCAGGTAGCCCTCGGCCGGGAGCAGCCCGGCCTGCGCCAGGCAGGGCAGCAGGCGCGGCCCGGCCAGCGTGCCGGTGCTCCGCGCCCGCGGGCTGGTGCTCGCGGCCGGCCCGGCGGGCTCCTGGCCGACTGCGGGCAGGTCGACGATGACGTCCCGGACGCCGCAGTCGGGCGGGCCGACGGACATCTGCCCGATCCGGTCGAGCATGGCCAGCGAGGCGCGGTTGTCGGCGGCGACGACCGTGCACAGCCGGGTGATCACGGCGGGGCGCCGCTGCAGCAGCGCCGTGAGCAGCGCGGTGCCCGCGCCGCGCCCCTGCCAGTCGTCGGTGACCGTCACGGCGATGTCCGCGGCGGCCGGGTCCTCGCAGTACTGGACGAGGCGCGCGACGCCCGCAGCTTCCTCCGGTCCCTGCGACGGCAGCACCATCAGCAGCAGGGCGGTATGCCGCACCCCGTCGACGCTGTCGACGAGCAGCGTGATCATCGGGTCACCTAGCTCGCTGAGCGGCTGAAGGAACCGGCTGCGCCGGGAGCCGGGTGACATCCGGCGGAACAGGTCGCGCAGCGTCTCGGCGTCATCCGGCAGCAGCGGCCAGATCATCGCCGGCGTGCCGTCGCGCAGCCAGAACTCGCCCGGCAGCGGCGCCGGGCCGGGTACGGCAGCCGCGCCGGGTGACTGGCACGCCTGGGCTGGCGCCATCGGGGTCACGCGAATCTCCGAATCCGCCAGCGCGCTGTGCACACCGGCCTGCCCGGTCACGGCCGGAACGTCCTTCCTGAGAGCTGCCCGGCGGCCTGTGCCCGCACGGCAGCAATCACCCCTGATCGGTGCTCGCACCATCGTCGCCGGCACCGTTTGCCAGCGGGTTTCGGTCACATGAGCGACGTGTAAACCAGGCATAACGCCAGGTCAGCGCGTTCGGCGGCGCGGCCGCGGAGGCCTGGGCGGACGCCTGGCCGGTTTCGTGACAGCATGACCGGATGCAGTGCCTGCGCACGCCGGAAGGCCGTTTCGCCGACCTGCCCGGATTCGGCTGCGAACCGCACTACGCCGACGTGGGCGGCGTGCGGCTGGCCTGGGTGGAGGCAGGACCGGC
>JBKQSL010000491.1:0-8847 GCA_052143655.1 Streptosporangiaceae bacterium
CGAGCAGCGGGCGGACCGCGATGACCTCGGCGTCGGCCTTGGCGTGCACCAGGCACGGGTAGCCGTCGCACCAGGCACACCGGATGCAGGCGCTGCGCGGCCGGTCCGCCTCGTCCAGCAGGATCCCGCATGGCGCGGAGAACGGGTGGTAGCCGCCGCGGGCCAGGTCCTCGGCCAGCTGGGCGATCCGCGGCTCGTGCGAGACCGCGGGCCACGGGAACTGCTTCGACCAGGCACCCTCGGCCGGGTCCTCGCCGTGCGTGCCGTGCACCTGGTACAGCCACTCGGCCTTGGTGTAGTACGGCTCGAAGTCCGCATACGACAGCGGCCAGGCCGGGGAGATCCCGTCGACGTGCCTGATCTCGCCGAAGTCGGCCGGGCGCAGCCGGTACAGCGCTGCCCCGTACATCTTGGTGGCGCCGCCGACGTAATAGTGCACCTGCGGCTGGAACGCCTTGCGTCGGCGTCGTACCAGGTGTCGGCGGAGATGTACCGGCCGTCGACGAACACCGGGCCGGGATCACACCGGGCCGGGATCCCAGTTCTGCATCTCCCGCGGCAGGAAGTCGCCGCGTTCCAGCAGCAGGATCCGCTTGCCCGTCGGCGCGAGCGTGTGCGCCAGCGTCCCGCCGCCCGCGCCGGTGCCGATCACGATCACGTCGTAGTCATCCGCCATTGGTGCCCCCTGTTTGTCCCGTGCCGTGTCCCGGCCCATGCTGCTTACCCGGCTGCGGCAGGTCAAGTCCGGTGCTGATCTCGTCGACCAGCTCGTCCGGACGCTCCCGCGTCATCAGCACCAGGGCCGCCTCGCCGACCCGCGGCAGCTCCAGGTCATCGAACTGGCTGTCCAGCAGCCCGGCCGGGAAGAAATGCCCGTGCCGCGCCTGCAGCCGCAGCAGGCCGACGTCGTGGCTGACGTCCAGGAACACCATCCGGGCCGCAGGCCGGCCGGCCAGCAGCACGTCCCGGTAGGCGCGCTTGAGCGCCGAGCAGGCCACCACGCCCGACTCGCCGGCCGCGGCGCGCTCGTCCATCCACGTCCCGATGGCGGCCAGCCACGGCCAGCGGTCGTCGTCGGTCAGCGCGACCCCGGCGACCATTTTGGCCACGTTCGCCGCCGGGTGGAACGTGTCACCGTCGGCGAACGGCCAGCCCATGCGGGCAGCCAGCAGGCTGCCGACCGTCGTCTTGCCGCTCCCGGAAACCCCGGCCACTATCACGATCATCGCGCCACCGAGCCTATCGCCAGGCCGCCGCGCCAGGCCGGCGGCGCCATGCTGACCGCCTGGGCGGGCCACTGCCCGCGGCACGGGCGGGGATGCCAGGGTGAGCAGGAGAACTTCTTTCCCGGGCTAACCACCTGCCCGAGCTGGCCTGCCCGGCCTGGGACCAGAACCAGCCGCGGAACCTGAGCCGGTCGGTGCCGCCGCGGCGCGGGCCAGCCGGGCGCCGCAGCGGCGAGCGAGGCGGCGCCGGCCGCGAGCACCTGCCGCCGGGCCGACCCGGGCTGGCAGGCCTCCCCTGGCCGCTGAACGGCCTTCCCGGGGTCGCCATCCGCGGCGCTCCGCGATGATCCGGCGGCTGCTTCCGCTGCCGGCCCCAGGCGGCCTGGGCGCGGCGCGGCGCCGCGGCCGCCGGGGACTGCCAGGCGCGCATGCTGGCGTGCCGGTCATGTCAGCGGCGGCGGGTTGCCGTCGGCGCTGGCGGCCAGGGCGGGGTCCCAGTCGCAGGCCGCGCACGCGCCGCGGAAGGCGGTCCTGGCGAACTCCAGCGCGGCCACGTGCGGGTCCGCGGCGGCGCGCACGTCATCGCAGTCCAGGACGAACTCGCCCAGATCCGGGTGCCACCGGCCGCCGGCCGGGGCGACCTCCTGATAGCCAGGCGGCATCGGGTACGCGTAGGCGTAGAACGCGGCGTGCGGGTAGCGGGCGTCACCCGGCCACCAGCCGACGGCGACCTCCTGGGAGTCCATCGCGTTGCGCATGATGAAGTCGGCGGACGGCGGCTGCGCCGGCTGGCCGGAGAACAGGCTGACGGCCAGGTCGAACGAGCCCCACCAGGCGTTCACCGGAGTGCAGCGGCCCCGGTACGGGGCGCGGAACGCGGCCAGGACCTGCGCCGCCGCGGTCGCCGCGGCGAAGTACCGGGTCACCTCGGCCGGGTCGTAGTGCGCGTGCTCGGTGTCGGCGTCCAGCGGCACGGTCCACGGCACTTCCTGCGGGGCCGGGTCGATCCGCACCTCGCCGCCAGCCTGGCTGACGGCGGCGAGCACCGCGCGGGTCACCTCCCCGACCGGCCGGTCCGGGGTCAGCGGGATGCGCGCGCCGCGGCCGCCGGTGTGCTCGACGAAGGCCTCGTGCGCGCGCAGGTCCAGGCCCGCCACCAGGTAACCAGATCCGTCCGGGGCCGGCAGCGGGGCCGTCTCCCAGCCCCGTGCGGTCAGCCGCAGCGCGGCGTGCTGCAGCTGCGGCTCGGGCGGGGCGAGCCGGGCCGCTAGCTTGCCGGGCACCTGGGTGTGCGCGTGCAACGTGTCGCAGGTCGCACGCCACTGTTCGTAGGAGGCCGCGGGCCAGTCCCTAGGCATAGCCACACGCTAATGCGTGCCCGGCCGCGTGCTCAAGGCCGCATGCTCAGGGCCGCATGCTCGGGGCCGGTGCTCAGGGCAGGCGGTCAGGAGCAGGTGCTGCCGGCCGTGTGCCGTCCGGCGCGAGGCCCGTCCGGGGCTCCGGCCCTGCGCCGAGCCCCAGCTCGCTGCGGTAGCCGGTGGTCACCGCCACCATCTCGCGCAGGAAGGCCTCGATCACGGCCAGCTCGCCCACCGAGCGGCGGGCCAGGAGCTCTTCCGTGCGCGCGCCGAGGGGGCCGAAGAACGCCCGGGCCACCTGCAGAGCGGGCACGGCGGCGAACAGGTGACTCTGCCGCCGGTCGGCGGCGTTCAGCTCGCGCCGCACGTGGCCGGCCCGGACCAGCCGGTCCACCACGCCGGTCACCGCGCCGGAGGTGAGGTTCAGGTGCTCGCGCAGCAGCTTGGGGGTGGCCGGGGCGCCCTGCCGCTCGGCGCTCATGATCAGCACCAGCGCCTGCAGGTCGGTCGAGTGCATGCCGTGCTGCTGAGCAAAGACGTCGGCAACACGGGACGACTCGGTGCCGTAGCTGCGCAGGTGCTCCTCGATCAACCGCGTCAGCCGGTCCCGGTCCGGGCTCTGGTCAGCAGGCACGCAGTGAACCCCTCCCGTTCACAGCCTAACTCTTAGCTAATAAGAATCTTACTTCATGAGACTTCGGCGGCCGCAGACACTGACCGCTCGCCTGCTGCCCATGATTACCGGAAAAAGTATCCGCCTGGCTCTGCTAGCCGTCGCCGTCCTGGTCTCCGGCGCCATCATCGCGACCGCCGGAACCGCGAAGGTCAACAATGACCCGGCCGCCGGCCTGCCGACCTCCTCGCAGTCTGCCCATGTCGCCGCGATCAAGGCCGCAGGCACTGCCTGCGCGGGCCGGCCCGCGCAGGGCCGGGTGCGGCGGGCAACCGCAGGTAGGTTCTGATGGACCCATGGACCAGCGGTGGCAGCGGCCCGGCCCGGCAGCAGGCCGGTGAGGCGGGGCCTGGAGGTTCTCAGTCTCAGCAGTTTCGTCGTCCTCGGAATGCCCGACGGCATGCTCGGCACCGCCTGGCCGGCCATGCGGCAGAGTTTCGGCGCGCCGGTCGGTGATCTCGGCCTGATCCTGGTCACCGCGACGGCGGGCTCGGCACTCGTCACCGCGTTCGTCGGCAGGCTGATCCGCCGCCTCGGCGTGCCCGCGCTGCTGGCAGTGGCCGGCGGGTGCGCCGCGGTCGCGGCCACCGGGTTCGCCGCCGCCCCCGGGCTGCCGCTGGTGCTGGGCATGGCCACCCTGACCGGGGCGGCCGCCGGCATGATGGACGGCGGGCTGAACACGGCGGTAGCGCTCGCGGGCCGACGCCGGCTGCTCAACCTGCTGCACGGCGCCTACGGCATCGGCACCGCGATCGGGCCGCTGGTGGTGACTGCGGCGATCCTCCTCGGCTCGTGGCGCCCGGCATACCTGGTGCTGCTCGTGCTCGACCTGACCGTCGCCGGATCGTGGCTGGTCCGCCGGCACCGGGCCGCCGCGGTCCCGCCTGCGCCGCGATCGGGGCAGGCAGCGGACGCGGACGCGGCGCACCCGGGCCCGTCCTGGCCCGCGCGCCGGTACCGCTGGGTCGTGGTGGCCGGCCTGGGCGTGTTTTTCTTCTACACCGGGCTTGAGGTCGGCGCCGGGCAGTGGGAGGCGAGCTTCTGCCGGGGTCACCTGGGGCTGTCGGCGGCGGCGGCGGGCTTGGCCACGTTCGGCTACTGGGCGACGCTGACCGCCGTGCGGATCACCCTCGCCCTGCTCCCCCGGCCGCTGCCCCCCCGCCTGATCATCCGCTGGGGCAGCGTGGCCGCCGTGGCCGGCGCCGCGGCCATCTGGTGGCAGCCGGGCATCGCCGTCGCCGTGACCGGCTTCGTCGTGCTCGGCGGCACGCTCGCCGGGATCTTCCCGGCGCTGGTAACCCTCACCCCGGGTCGCATCGGGGCGCGCCGCGCCCAGCACGTCATCGCGTGGCAGGTCGGCGCGGCCGCCGTCGGCGGGGCCGCGGTCTCCGGCGCCATCGGCCTGCTCGTCGGCGTGACCAGCCTGGCCGTGCTGGGCCCGTCACTGACCGCCCTGGCCGTCCTGCTGGTCGCCGCCGAGCTCACCCTCGCCAGGCTGGCCCCGGCCGGCCGGTGACGGCGCTAGCCCAGCCGTGGCCAGCCCGGCGGGGCCGGTGATCGTGCCGTCCTGATGACGGACGATCACCCGGACCGCCGGCAGCATGGCCGGGACGAACGATGACACGGTGATCACAGCGGCGGCGGCGACCAGGACCGTGTCCGCGCCGAAGGCCGACGCGAGCGGCCCGGCGATCGCGTAGCCGACCGGCGTGGCGACGAACGCCAGCAGGTAGTCGTAGCTGCGGAAGCGCGACAGCACCTCGGTGGGGACCAGCTGCTGGATGACGGTGGCCCAGTTCGTATTCAGGAAGATCGCGCCGGGCGTGCCGAGGACGGCACTGGCCACGTTGACCGGCAGCGGCAGCCGGGCCGCCACGTGGTCGCGGCCAGCCACAGCCGCCGGAACGGCCGCTCGGCCAGCGGCCCGAACACGTCGAGGCGGCGCATGAGACGCCAGGCTAATCCAGTGCCATCACCCGGCCCCGCTCACATAACGGCCTGCGGGCCGGCCATGCCAGCCTGACCCGGCCGCAGGCACAGTCACAGAACCATGCCTGATGGCGCACAGCCGCAGGTGGCGGACCTGACCCGGGGGGGCAGGCCTGGCTGGCCTTCACCTTCGGCGGGCAGCCGCTGCTGGTCCCGCACCGGTAAACCGCCGGCAGCCGCACCGGAGGCGGGCGGCCGCCGGTCAGGGCCGGGCGCTGCGCTTCAGGTCGCCGATTCCCAGCGAGCCGTCACCGGCGGGGCCGCCGGACGACGCGCGGGCGGGACCGGCTGCAGCCGCGGCCGTGCTGGCCGGGCGCGCTGCGGCCGCGGGCCCGGACGGCGGGCCGGGCAGGTCGTCCAGCCAGTCGGCCGAGGGTACGAAGAACAGGCCGCCGGTGACTGCCGTGGAGAAGTCGAGGATCCGGTCGGTATTGCCGGGCGGGCTGCCGATGAACATGTTCGCCAGCATCTGCTCGGTCACCTCGGGAGTGGCGGCGTACCCGATGAAATAGGTGCCGAACTCCCCGTGCCCGGCCCGGCCGAAGGGCATGTTGGCGCGCAGGATCTGGCGCTGCTCGCCGTCCGGGCCGGTGATGGTGTTCAGGGCGACGTGCGAGTCAGCCGGCTTGCTCTCCTCCGGCAGCTCGATGTTGGACAGCTTGGTCCGGCCGACGGCTTTCTCCTGCTCCTCAGTGCGCAGGGCATTCCAGGCCGGCAGGTCGTGCAGGTACTTCTGGACGATCACGTAACTGCCCGCGGCGAACTCCGGGTCCTCGCCGCCGATGAGGACCGCCGCCGCGGCCGCCCGGCCGGCCGGGTTCTCCGTCCCGTCGACGAATCCCAGCAGGTCCCGCTCGTCGAAGTAGCGGAATCCCTGCACCTCGTCCTGCACGCGCACGCAGCCGCGCAGCCGGTCCATGATCTGCGCGGCCAGCTCGAAGCACGTGTCCAGGTGCTCGGCCCGCAGGTGAAAGAGCAGGTCCCCCGGCGTGGCCACAGCCCGGTGCCGGGCGCCGGCCAGCTCGGTGAACGGGTGCAGCCCGGCTGGGCGCGGGCCGGCGAACAGGCGGTCCCAGGCATCGGAGCCGATCCCGGCCACACACGTCAGGGCGTCCTCCGGCAGCCGGAACCCGACCGACCGCACCAGGCCGCTCAGATCCGCCAGCAGGTCGCGGGCCGTCGGCTCGCCGCCCGGCTCGATCGTGAGCACCAGGAAGATGGCCGCTCTCGTCAGCTGCCTGAGCACCGGCTGCGGTTCCGGCGGCTGGGGTTCCGGGAGCTGCGGCTCTGTCATGATCATCTGCTCCTTCGCGAGAGCACCGCCTACAGTCTGTCCCTTCTCTCGCGGCGCCGAAGCCCGTCACTGCCATCCGGCCAGCCTGGGCCGCAGGCACGCCCCGCGGCTGGCACTGGACAGCGAGGGATGTCAGTGCCGGGCTCTAGCCTGTGTGCATGCGCGGCCGGACCTAGGAGGAATCTGGATGGCTGACGCGAGCGATGTGCGCCGGCTCGCGCTGTCGCTGCCCGGCGCCGAGGAGATCGACTGCGACGGTTTCGACTTCCGGGTGGGCGGCAAGGGCTTCGTCTGGTCCTACCCTGAGCGCGTGCCCGGCCAGGCACGGGTGATCCGGACCGACATCGCGGTGCTGTACGTTGGCGACGAGGCCGAGAAGCAGGCCCTGCTGCTCGGTGAGCCCGAGATCTTCTTCACCGCGCCCGGCTACGACGGCTGGCCGCTGGTGATGCTGCGGCTGCCCGAAGTGGACGGCGGGCGCCTGGCGGAGCTTGTCACCGACGCATGGCGGATGCGGGCCCCGGGCTCGCTCGCCGGCGAGCCCGGGATCTGCTGAGACTCATCTCGCATGCCTGCCTGACCGGTGACCGGGCGCCTCGGCGGCCTGGTCCGGCTCGCCAGGGCCGGCGTCCGGGTCACGGCGCCCTTCGCAGACGTCCTGCCACCGGGGCGCCTCCACTCCGGCCGTCCACAGCACGGTCTGCGCTGACTGGCCTGTCATCAGCTCCCCCGGTGCGATATGACAGCAGTCAGGTCACGCGCTGGTGCCCTGGCGTGCCCCGGTGCCGTCCTGCCAGGTGCCGGCGGCTGCTGCCGCGGCCGCCCTGGCCTGCGCCCACTTCAGCCTGGCTGCTTCGCTCGGCGGCATTTCCATCCCCCGGATCCACTGACGGGTGGCCGAGAGCAGATGCGCACCGCCGACGACGAAGCCGGCGAGGGCGATCAGGGAGCCGGCCGCGACAAGCGCCCCGCCTGTGATCATCGGGCCGGACCTGAGCTGCGGGCCGCCGCTGCTCTGCTGCGTGCTGCTCGACATGGCATCATCCCGGAGGTCGTCGTTGATCGTCACCTTCACCCGCCGCAGGCTGCCGGACATCACCCGGCAAGAGTGATACTGCGGTCATTCCCCGGCCTCCGTGCCGACGAGCCGGATGACATCTCCGACGGCTCTGACGGCGCCGTGCCGGCGGCGGATCACGTCGGCGATCACCCCGGTCCAGCCGGTCTGGTGGAAAGCGCCGATCGCTGCTCCGTTATCGCCGTGAAAGTACTCGCTGAAGATCAGGTTGTCGCGCCAGTCCGGATCGGTCTGCAGCCGGTCAGTCCCGCCGAAGCAGGGCCGCCGGCCATCGGCGCCGCGAGTGAAGATCGAGATGAGCCGGTCCTGCAGGTCGGCAGCGACCTTGTCCAGGCTCATGCGCCTGCCCGACCCGGCCGGGTACTCGATGGTGAACTCTTCGCCGAAGAACCGGTGGTAGCGCTCCAGCACGCTGATCATCAGGTAGTTCAGCGGGAACCAGAGCGGGCCGCGCCAGTTGGAGTTGCCGCCGAACATGGGCGTGGTGGACTCAGCGGGCTCATACTCGATGCGCGCGCTGATTCCCTCAACCTCGAGCTGATAGGGATGCTCGCGGTGATAGGCGGACAGCGCTCGCAGGCCGTAGGGAGACAGGAACTCGCTCTCGTCGAACGCCTTGGCCAGCAGCTTCTGCAGCCGCTGCACGCCGCACAGGCTGAGCAGCAGCCGCTGCTGGCCCGCTTCCCCGCGCAGCAGGCCGGCCTCGCCGAGCTTTTCCCGGTCCGCCATGCCGTGCCGGCGCAGGAAATCCGCGAACTGCTTGCCGACCGCGAGCGAGCGCTGCAGATCATCCTCGTCGACCACCGCGGCCGCCAGGGCAGGGATGATCCCGACCATCGAGCGGACCTTCACCGGCACCACGGCGCCGCCCGGCGTCTTGAGCCGGTCGTAATACAGGCCGTCGGCCTCGTCCCACAGGCCCAGCCCGTCCAGCGCCTCGGTGATCGCAGCGAAGTGCTCCAGGAACTTCAGCACGAGATCCACGCCGGGCCGCTGGCCGGACCGGTTCAGGATCACGGCCATGGAGCCCATGGCGATGGCGTAAAAGCCCATCCAGCCGGTGGCGTCGGACTGCTCCAGGACACCGCCGACGGGCAGGTGGGAGCGGTCGATCGGGCCGATGTTGTCCAGGCCGAGGAAGCCGCCCTCGAACAGGTTGTTGCCCTCGGCGTCCTCGCGGTTGACCCACCAGGTGAAGTTCACCAGCAGCTTGTCGAAGATCCGGCTGA
>JBKQSL010000492.1:0-3852 GCA_052143655.1 Streptosporangiaceae bacterium
TGGCCGGTCGTGGCCGTCGCGAAAAGCTCGTGGGCGGCCAGCAGGTCCAGGTTGTACCTGGCCCACTCGATCATGTCCCGCTTCTTGTTGTCGTGCGCGATCAGGGCAATCCGCCGCCCGGCGGGCGGCGGCGCGTGATCAGGCATGGAATCCTCTCAGCCGTTCGTGGCCGGGCCCGGTTCCTGGCTGGCTGGCTCCGGGCTTTACCCGCCAGTCTGGCTGCTGGCAAACTATGCGTCCAATGACTGCATAGCAATCAATCCATAACATATTGGCATGAGCGCTAGCTGGGATGGCGAGAGCGTGATTTCTCGGGCCCGATGTCGGGCGGCTGCCGGATGCCGAACTGCTCGCGCAGCGCGGACAGCGCTGCGAGCTCACCGCACCGGCCGTGCACTCCGGGCCCGGGCGGTGTGGACGCCGAGCACAGGTAGACCCCGGGCAGCGGCGTCCGGTACGGGTTCCAGCGCAGCGCTGGCCGCAGCACCAGCTGCCGGATCGTCTGCGCCCCGGAGCCGATGTCGCCGCCGACGTAGTTCGGGTTCAGCCGCTCCTCGTCGGCGGCAGTCCGGGTGCTCCGCGCCAGCACCAGGTCCCGGAAGCCCGGCGCGAACCGCGCGATCTGCGCCTCGATCCGCGCAGTCATGTCCAGGGTGGACCCGGCCGGGACGTGGCAGTACGCCCACAGCGCCTGCTGGCCGCGCGGTGCGCGCGACGGGTCGGCGACTCCGGCCTGGACCACCAGCACATACGGCCGCTGCGGATGCTGGCCGCGGGCAACCTCCGCCTCGCTGGCCGCCACCTCAGCAAACGTCCCGCCCAGGTGCAGCGTGCCCGCGCGCTGGCACTGCTCGTTCTGCCAGGGGACAGGACCGGAGAGCGCGAAGTCGACCTTGCAGATTCCGGGGCCATAACGAAACCTCGCCAGCTCCTCCCGGTAGCGAACCGGAATCCGGTTTCCGGCCAGCTGCAGCAGCGCCAGCGGCGTGACGTCGAGCAGCACGGCCCTCGCGGGCGGCAGGTCGGCCAGCGATTCCACCCACCGGCCAGTCTCGATCCGTCCGCCGCCGGCGGTCACGGCGTCTCCCATCGCGTCGGCCAGCCGCGCGCTGCCGCCCGCCACGACGGGCCACCCCGCGGAGTGCGCGAGTGCCCCGAGCAGCAGGCCGACGCCGGCCGTGGGGGAGGAGTCGAGCGGCATCATCGCGTGCGCTGCCACCCCGGCGAGCAGACTCCGGCCCTCGGCCGTCCGCATCCGACGCGCCACCGACGACGCAGGCAGCAGTCCGTCCCGGGCGAAAGCGGCCAGCGCCGCGGAGGGGCGCGGGACGCTGCGCATGGAGGACAGGATCGCGTCCGCCAGCGAGTCGCCGCCGTCGGCCAGCGGGCCCATGAGCCGCCGGTAGGCATGGCTGTCCCGGCCGAGCCGCTCGGCGGTCTCGCTGACCGACCGGGTGACGATCGCGGCCCGGCCGCCGTCGAGCGGGTGCGCGTAGACGACCTCGGGATGGGCGAGCCGGACGCCGCGCGCGGCGAGCCCGAACCGCCGGAAGAACGGCGAGGCGACGGCCAGCGGGTGCGCCGCCGAGCAGACATCGTGCCAGAACCCGGGCAGCGTCAGCTCTGCCGTGCGGCAGCCGCCGCCGGCCGCGGCGGCGCCCTCGATGACATGCACCCGCAGTCCCGCGGCTGTCAGGGTGACCGCGGCAGCCAGGCCGTTCGGCCCGCTGCCGACCACGATCGCGTCAGCCTCTGCCGTCACTCCGCCTGTCCCTCGTCCGCCTGTCCCTCGTCCGCCTCGCGCACAGCCTCAGTCTGCCGTGCGCGACCGGCGGCGCGTGCCCGGGACGGGCGTACGGTGTCTTTCTCGGAGTATCGTCGCCGGCCAGCGGATGCCGCGAACCCGGACCACACGTCTGACGTCCGGGTGGTCGGGCACCGTTGGTCTGGCCGCAGTCACGAGATCAAGATGGGGCCCTGGCATCCTCTGGCTATGGACAAGGTGCTGGTGCCCGTGCGCGACCTCACGGACTCTGATCAGAACCAGGCAGTGCTCGACGTGGCCTCCGCCCTGGCCGGTGGCCGCGCGGCGGCTGGGCGTGTCGCGGGCAGCCACGGTCCGGCGGTGGCGGCCGAGGCGATTGCTGCGGCTCGCTCGCGGCGGCGGCTGGGCGAGCTCGCCGGGCCGATCCACCTGACCGTGGTGTGGGCCATGTACGGCGAGACGGGCCGCATGCTCCCCCGTGCAGCGCACCCGCACGGGGAGGACTTCGTACGGACCAAGGTCCGCCAGCTCGACTGGCTGACCGGCGGCCTGCCCGGCGTCACGTGGAGCATCATCGCCTGCGACGACGGATGCCCGGACCGGCCCTCGAGTGCCGACCTCATGACGGACATCGCGAGGGCCGAGGGTTACCCGGGGAAAGGCCATCGCAGCGTGACGGTGCTCAGGCTGGCCGAGATAATCGGGGGGGACATCTCGATCAGTCCCGCATTCGACCGGCTGACCTCCACCGAGCAGTCCCGCAAGGGCGGATCGATACTGGCCGGGCTGGCCGCCGCGGTCGGGACCGGTCCGGCGCGGGCGGACGGCGCCGGCCGCCACCTGGTCTGCTACACCGATGCCGACCTGTCCGCGAACCTGGCCCAGCTGGGCTCGCTGGCGGTGCCGGTGGTGACCGGTGACAAGGTGGTCGGCGCGCTCGGCCAGCGTTACGGGATCGACGGGGCAGTGCTGGTCCGGGCCGACGGGCCGGTCACCGAGCCGCACAGCACCGGCGACAAGCCGGACAAGATCATCATCCTGTTCCGCCACTTCGTCCGGGCCCTGCTCGTCCCGCCCCTGGCCCAGGTACTCGACACCCAGGCCGGCTTCAAGGCCTTCGACGCAGCCGCGCTCGGCCCGGCCATCCAGCAGATGACGTCCTTCAACGAGACCTTCGACATCGAGCTGCTCATCCATCTCGCCCAGCACTACGGACCAGGGGCCCTGGCAGTCGAGCCGATCGTCTTCACTGAGGACTTCGCCGCGACGAACTTCCCCTCCGTCGAGCCCGGGCCGCGCCACCTGACGATGATTCACCAGGTCGTGGAACTCTACGACCGGCTCGTCGCACCGATCGCCCCCGCCACAGGCGAGGCGGCCGACCTGCTCACCCTGATCAGGACACTCGACCTCGACGACTATGTGACCCTGATCAAGCACCTTCGCGCCGGGGACCGGGACGACCCGACCCTGTTCGACCGCCGATGGCCCGTCCAGCACCTACGCGACATCCTCCGCCGCTGACACCCGCTACGCGCATCCGGAACGCACGCATCTGGCACGATCGCGCTCCCGAGAAGGAGCGTCAGCCCGTGCCAGCAGCAGGCCGGTCACGGCACCTGGCGGCCGGACTACTTCCGAGGGGCTCGGTCATGTTGCCGCTGGCGCGGGCCCCGGGCACCCGGGCCCACGCGCGCGCAGCTCTCCAGGCTGGCCTGGACGTCAGGACGCGGATTCCCGGCGCGCCTGCTGCGTATCAGATGGCCGGAAGCCCCCTCTGTATGCATGAGAGCGCCAGGCGCCGGGCTGGGGGCCGTCCGGATGAGCTGCCGGTGCGGGGACAGCGTCTGAACATCAGGGCTCGCCTTCGCCTTCTGGCGCGATGGCATGCCGTCGTCGGAGCAGAAGGGAATTGACCGATGGCAGATGAATGGAATTCCGGCATAGCGCAGAAATCACTAGTGGACCAGGAGTTTCCCCCGCTGGGGTTGAACTTTGACGCTGCGTCCAGCCGCGACCGGCTTCGCTATGGCTTTCCGGCCGAGCCGGACCGCGAGACTCAGCCCTGCCTGTGGGCCAAATGGGAA
>JBKQSL010000493.1:0-17408 GCA_052143655.1 Streptosporangiaceae bacterium
ATCCCTGACCGTGCCCGCGTTGTCGTCGTCGGCGGCGGTGTCATCGGGACCTCGGTCGCCTACCACCTCGCGCACCTGGGGATCGGCGACGTCGTCCTGCTGGAACGGGACCGGCTGACCTCGGGCACGACCTGGCACGCGGCGGGCCTGATGGCGACGTTCGGCTCGACTTCGCAGACCTCGACCGAGCTGCGCATGTACACCAGGGACCTGTACGCCCGGCTGGAGGCCGAAACCGGGCAGGCGACCGGGTTGAAGCAGGTCGGGCTGATCGTGCTGGCCGTCGAGCCGGGGCGGCTGGAGGAGTACCGGCGGGTCGCCGCGTTCAACCGGCTGTGCGGGGTGGAGGTGCACGAGATCACGCCCGGTGAGGTCGCCCGGCTGTTCCCGATGGCGCGGATCGACGACGTGCTGGCGGGCTTCTGCATCCCGGCCGACGGGCGGGTGAACCCGGTCGATGTGACGATGGCACTGGCCAAGGGGGCCCGGCTGCGAGGCGCCCGGATCCTCGAAGGCGTGCTGGTCACCGGGTTCCCCCAGCGCCATGGCGCGGTGACCGGGGTGCGCACCCCGCACGGCGATATCGAAGCCGAGTACGTGGTCAACTGCGCGGGGATGTGGGCCGGCCAGCTCGGCGAGCTGGCCGGGGTCAGCATTCCGCTGCAGGCCGCCGAGCATTACTACCTGCTGACCGAGCCCATCGAGGGAGTGGACGGCGACTGGCCGGTGCTGGAGGACCCGGCCAACTACGGCTACTACCGGGAAGAGGGCGGCGGGCTGATGCTGGGCCTGTTCGAGCCGGCCTGCGCGCCGTGGAGCGTCGGGGGCATCCCGGACGGGTTCTCCTTCGGCGAGCTGCGCCCCGACTGGGACCGGATGGCCCCGTACCTGGAGCGCACCATGTCCCGCATCCCGGTGGTGGCGCAGGCCGGCATCAAGAAGCTCTTCTGCGGCCCGGAGAGCTTCACCCCCGACCTGCAGCCGATCGTCGGCGAGGCGCCGGAGCTGAAGAACTACTTCGTCGCCGCCGGGCTGAACTCGATCGGGATCCTGACCGGCGGGGGCATCGGCCGGGTCGTCGCGCAGTGGATCGCCGACGGCCGCCCGGACGTCGACGTGACCGGCATCAACATCGACCGGCTGCGCCGATACCAGGCCAACCCGGAGTACCGGGCGACCCGCACCGTAGAGTCGCTGGGCCAGGTCTACGCGACCCACTATCCGGGCCGGTCCATGCGGACCGCGCGCGGCGCGAAGCTGTCCCCGGTGCATCACCGGCTGGTCGCGCAGCGGGCCTACTTCCGAGACGTCAGCGGCTGGGAGGGCGCCGACTGGTACGCCCCCGAAGGCGCCGAACCGCAGGCCGGCGAGCTGTCGTGGGGGCGCCCGGACTGGTTCGGCTACTGGGCGGCCGAGCATCACGCGGCCCGCACCGGCGTGATCGTGATGGACATGGCCTTCATGGCCAAGTTCGACGTGCGGGGCCGTGACGCCGGGCGGGTGCTGGAGCAGATCTCCGCCAATCACGTGAACGGCGACCCGGGCCGGATCACCTACACCCAGTGGCTCAACCCGGGGGGCACGCTGGAGGCCGACCTCACCGTGACCAAGCTGGCCGAGGACCGCTTGTGGGTCGTCGCCTCCGACACCGCGCACCGGCACGCGGAAACCTGGCTGCGCCGCCACATCGGCGACGCCCACGCCTTTGCCACCGACGTGACCTCGGGCTACGCGCAGCTCAACGTCCAGGGCCCGCGCTCACGGGAGCTGCTGGCCTGCGTCACCTCCGCGGACATGTCCGGCGAGGCGTTCCCGTTCCGCCATGCCGCCGAGATCGATATCGGGTTCGCCCGGGTGCTCTGCACCCGGATCACCTACCTGGGCGAGCTCGGCTATGAGCTGTACATCCCGGCCGAGCAAGCAGTGCATGTCTATGACCGGCTGGTGCACGCCGGGCAGGCCGTGGGCCTGCGGCACGCCGGGCTGAAGGCGCTCGGCAGCCTGCGGATGGAAAAGGCCTACCGGGACTACGGCCACGACATCGACAACACCGACACCGTGCTGGAGGCCGGGCTGGGCTTCGCGGTCGCTCTCGGCAAGCCGGGCGGGTTCATCGGCCGCGACGCCGTGCTTGCGCAGAAGGAGCGCGGCCCGCTGCGCCGGCGCCTGGTCCAGGTGCTGGTGACCGACCCCGAGCCGCTGATGTTCCACGCAGAGGTGGTGCGCCGCGACGGCAAGCCCGCCGGGTATATCAGGTCCGCGTCCTACGGCTTCACCCTCGGCGGTGCCGTCGGGCTGGCGATGATCGACGCGGACGAGCCGATCACCCAGGCATACCTGGACTCCGGCGAGTGGACGGTGCAGATCGGCGAGGCGGTCTACCCGGCGCTCGCCTCGCTGCGCCCGATGTACGACCCGCGGAACGAGCGCATCCGGATCTGAGCGGCTCCCGGGGCGCCCGGCCGGGCTTTCCTACTGGCCGACGCGGCCGTCGATGCGCTCGCGGAGCAGGTCGGCGTGACCGTTGTGGCGGGCGTACTCCTCGATCATGTGCACGAGCAGCTCGCGCAGCGAGACCGGCTCGCCCTCGGAATCGCTGCCGACGAAGTCCAGGTCGTGCGAGCTGGCGAACTGCTCGGCGAAGGCGATCTCCTCGCGCCAGGCCGCCAGCGCCTCCTCGACGACGGCCGGGTCAGCGACCGCGCCGTTGAAGTCGGCGTCGGGATCAGCGTCGGTCTGATACCGCCGGGGGACGTCCAGCCCGGCGAACCGGCGGCGGAACCAGCCGCGCTCCACCTCGGCCATGTGCCGGACCAGGCCGAGCAGGGACATCGCGGACGGCTCCGCGGACCGGCGGGCCAGCTGCCCGGCGTCGAGCCCGTCGCATTTCAGCTGCAGCGTCAGCCGCTGGCAGCGCAGGAACTCGTTCAGTGTCGCCCGCTCGTCGCCGAGCTGCGGCCCGCCCTCGCGCGGGTCGGAGGCAGGATCGACGAACAGGTCCGCTCGGTGCTGTGGCGTGGTCACGCCGACCGACATTACTTCACCCCCCGTCCTGCCCGGCAACCGGATTTCGCCCGGCCCGGCGGCCCGCACGCCGCGCATCAGCTGCGCACCTTCTGGCCGGCCGGGTCGTACAGCGGCCGGTCATGGCGGCGCGCGGGGAACTGCCGGCCGGCCACGTCGACGACGAAGCCGGTCTCTGCGGCCATCTCGGCAGGCAGGCAGGCAGAGAAAATCGTCCGGCCGACGGTGTGCCCGTAGCCGGCGCTGCGCACCGTGGCCGCCAGCGGGCGCGACGGGTGCGTGACCAGCTCGCCGCCGTGCATGACCGC
This sequence comes from Streptosporangiaceae bacterium, assembly GCA_052143655.1. GTDB lineage: Bacteria > Actinomycetota > Actinomycetes > Streptosporangiales > Streptosporangiaceae > CAVSUR01. Next base: position 3,333 of record JBKQSL010000493.1, read on the forward strand.
GTCCGGGCTGGCGGTGAACCAGCACAGCCGCTGGCTGACGCCTGCGTGGAACTCCCAGCACAGCTCGCCGGTGTAGCCAGCCCGCAGAGCCCGGACCGGGGCGTGGCCGAGGCCGAGGTCCTGGGCGGTCAGGTAGGGGAAGGCGGCGTCATCCAGATGCCCCCGGCGGCGTTGAGCAGCTGGGTGTAGACGATCTTGCCGGGCGGCACGTCCATTTCCGCGCCGCCCACCCGCTGCAGCAACGTCAGCGCGCCGGGACCGAACGCTCATCCGCATCAGCTGGGTCAGGCTGGCGGAGGTGCGCAGCTGACCGACCAGCCCGGCCGCGTGCCAGGTGCTCCCGTCGGTCAGCTGCCGCCGCTCGATCAGGGTCACGTCGGTGACTCCCCGCCGGGCCAGGTGATACGCGATGCTGCAGCCGATCACGCCGCCGCCGATGATGACGACCTGGCTGCGCCCGGGAAGAGGCATCGGCTGCCTTCCGTCTCGCGAGACCGGCCTGCTGCTGTGCGATGGACCAGAGGAAGCTGATCACATGAATCCGGTCACCGCGTGACCCTGGCCAGGTCTAGTCGGCCGGGTATCCAGCGGGCAGCAGCCCGTAAGCGGGCTGAGTGTAGTTCGGCGCGGCTGGCACGCCGAGGGACTGCAGCAGTGCGTCGAAGCTGACCCCGACCTTGGTCGGGTACGGGCCGCTCGCGCCGATGGACCCGGCCGGCGGTGAGTCCGACTCGGCGTCGCCGCCGCCGGGCTGCGCCCAGCCGGTCTCGATGCCATCGGCGCCGGCGAACATGGTGCCGATCACGGTCGCGGGCGTCACGTGCTCCCCGACCTGAACGTCCGGGGTGACGTCTTCGGCCAGGTAGACCATCAGCCCGGCATCCGGCCCGTCGGTCAGCTGATAGGTGATCCACCCGCCGCCGGGCCATCCGGAACCCTCGGCCTCCGCGCTAGTGACGACCCCATCGCCCAGAGCGTAAACCGGGCCCGTTCCACTGAAGTCCACCCCCTCGTCGACGCGCTCGGGAACAAGGTCATGACGCTGCGCAGCGGGCTGGCGTAGGCCGACGTCTGCGCCGGGCCGGGCTTGCGGTGCCGTCCCGGGCGGGCGGCGACGGCAACGCTGACGATGTCAGGCAGCTGGCTGGATTGCTCGCTCTGCGCAGCCGCGGGCCGGCGCCGTGCGGCAGCCTGGCGACCGCCAGCCGGCGCCGTGCCGACCGCGTCAGCCTGACCCGCCACCGCCGTCGGACGCGACGCGGCTCCCGTCATTAGATGCGTCGCTGCTGGCCAGGCGGACACCACCAGAGCCGAGCCCGCAATCGCGACGGCCGCGATCCGGGCGGGCTTGTGCTGCCACGGTGACACGACTGACGACGGCTTCCGGTGCCGGGAACGGGACACGATCGGCCTTCGGTCGGGCGCGGCGAGGCGCGCTCAGCTGTCGCCCGGATGCTGGCATGGCCTATCCCATCGCCAGTGACGCCCGGATGCTGCGCTGGTTCACGGCGGCGGCATCACAGGACACGCCGGGCACTGGTGCTGCTGACGTACCAGGCTGCACCACGCACCCCCGTCACCGGGCCGGAACTACCGAATAGACAGCGATGACTACGCCATGCCGCTGGCCCGCCGGCCCCGCCGAGAGCACGGGCACCTGAGCTACGTAACCGCATGGGTCGTCAGGCTGCCTGCCCGCGTACGCGACCTGGTTGATCAGCCGCGGTCCGGTCCCAGGTGCTGATATCGCCCGGGCAGGTTGGCGATCCGGGTCATGATCGGGGCGGCCTCGCGCAGGGCACGCCGCTCGGGCTCGTCAAGGGTTTCCAGCACCTCGCGCAGCCAGACGTCCCGGCCGGAGATGTCGGCCGCCAGCGCCGCGCGGCCGGTGTCGGTCACCCGGAACACCGGCCCGTCGGCCGCGACCATGCCATCGGCGGCCAGTTCGGCTAGGCCCTGCTCCAGCAGGCGCCGGTCCTGGTGATGCTCCCCGTCCGCCAGCTCGGCCGGTGAGGAAGGACCGCGCCGGACCAGATGGCTGAGCACTCCGACCTTGTTGCTGCTCAGCGCCCCGTCCGGGCGCTCGGACCGGAGTCGGCGGGCCAGCCGGGTGGCCGCGCCCCGGATCGCCGCGGCGTCCTCCGCCACCTGGACGGCGTCGTGTGCAATCAACGAGAAGCCCGGTTCGGCATGCTTCAGTGTACTGTCTTGCCCCGGCGCCGGCCCGGCCGTCACATGCGGGCCAGGAAGGCCGGGCGCACCGCCGTCACGGCTGGCTACTGAGAGGACGCGATGAGCGCGGTGCAGCGCAAAAGGCCGGAGCACTGGGCCGCTGAGACCCCGGACGTTGCGGCGGTCGTCGACGGGGACCGGCAGCTCACCTACCGCGACTGGAACCAGCAGGCCAACCAGCTCGCCGAGGCCCTGGCCGGATTCCAGCCCGCGCACCAGCGGGTCTGCGTGTGCCTGCACCAGTGCATGGAGTGGTTCGCGGTCAACCTGGCCCTGGCGAAGCTTGGCTGGGAGCACATCGCCATAAGCTGGCGGCTGACCACGGCCGAGCAACTGCGGCTAATCGACGCGTGCGGGGCCGCCATCCTAGTCACCGACGGGCCGGACGCCGGTGAGCTCGGCCGGAGCAGGCCCGCCCCCCGGCTGCGGGTCGTGCGGGCCGGCCCCGGCGGGCCCGGAGTCGTTCCCTTCGCCGCCCTGCTCGACGGCCCGCCGGCACCGCCTCGCGTGAGCAGCAGGCCGGCTCCCTTCGTCAAGTACACCTCCGGCACGACCGGCGAGCCCAAGGGGGTGCGCCGGCCGGCGGCCAACAGCGCGGAGCAGCGGCAGCGGCGGCTGGAAAGTGACCGCGGGCCGCTGGAGCGGATGCGCGCCGCCATGGCGGACGGCGGCGAGTTCCACCACCGCGCGCTGCTGACCCTGCCCATGCACCACGGGATCGGGCCCCGCGGCGCCCGCGCCTGCCACAACGAGGGCGGCACCTGTTACCTGCTCGACCGCTACGACCCCCAGCGGGCCCTCGAGCTGATCAGCCGGAACCAGATAACGCACTGGACGACCGTGCCCACCATGCTGCAGCGCATGCGCACCCTGCCCGCGGCGACCCTTGCGTCCTACGACGTCTCCTCGATGCGGATGCTGGCGGTCGGGTCCGCACCGGTGCCGATGCCGCTCAAGGAATGGGCGCTGGGTTACTTCGGCCCGTGCCTGTTCGAGGCGTACGGGGCGTCGGAGGTAGGCCTGGTTACGCTGATGGAACCGCAGATGCACCTGCGCAAGCCCGGCTCCTGCGGCGCCCTGCGGCCGCATGTGTCGGTCAAGGTGATCGGCGCGGACGGCCGCGAGCAGCCGCCGGGAAACACCGGCGAACTATACGTGCGCACCCCGCTTACCATCGGCGCCTATATCGGCGAGCCGGCCCAGACGGGGCCGCCGGTCCCGGTGCAGGCCAGCCGGATCCGGTACGTCTACGCGCACGTGCTGGCCGGCGGCGACGGCCTCACTGTCATCGACCCGGGCTGCGACAGTTGGGCGGCCTGGGCCGCCCTGCGCCGCGGCCTGGGCCTTATCGGGGCCCGGGCCGGCGACGTGACCGCGATCCTGGTGACCCACGGCCATCCCGATCATCACGGCCTGACCGGCCGGCTGCGGGCGGCCAGCGCGGCCTGGGTGGGCATGCATCGCGCCGACAGCCCCGACCCTGCGCACGCCGCCAAGGAGGCGCTGGACCGCGCGGATCTGGCCCGTGCCATGGGGGTGCCTGGTCACAGCCGTACCACCCGGCCGGCCGGGGCCACCCCGCCGGCCGGGGATGGGCTGAGGGCCGTGCCCGACCGCCGACTGGCCGACGGCGACGTGCTAGGGGCCTGCGGCCGCCTGCTGCGGGTCATTGCGACCCCCGGCCACACGGCCGGCCACCTCTGCATCCTCGACGAGGAGGAGCGCATCCTGTACGCGGGGGACCACCTGCTGCCCACCATCAACCCCAACGTCTGGGCGACCTCCCCCCGCGGCGACGACCCGGTGGCCGACTACCTGACGTCGCTGGACCGGATCGCGCGGCTGGACGTGGATCACGTGGCGTGCGCGCACCAGTACCACTTCCTGGGTGCGGCCGAGCGCAGCCAGGCGCTGCGCGCCCACCATGTCAAGCGGCTGGACCTGGTGCTCGACGCCGTGACCTGTACCCCGGATCTGACCTGCTGGCAGCTCGTCCGGTCGCTGCCCTGGTCCACCCCGTTCCCCGCCATGTCGCGCCGAGTCCAGCGGTACGCGGCCAGGACCACGATGGCGCACCTCATGCACCTCGAACGGGGCGGCCTGCTGGCCAGGGCGGGCGGCGGCACCGACCCGGACCGCTGGTGCCTGGCCTGATCAGCCGCCCGTGGCGGCGGGACAGGCGGCACACGTCAAGGTGCCAAGTGTCGCCGGTGGACCGCCGGGCCGGCAGCTGGCTAAGGTCGGCGGTCGCCGATGGGAGAAGACGCTCGGATGCCAAACCTCGATGATCTCGCCAGGGACGGAGGCGTGGCCCGTGACGCCAGGCGGCAGCGGCTGCGTGACCAGATCCTGGCGGGGCTGCAGCAGCCCGCTCCGCCGGGCCAGGCGGCGGCCGCGACCGCGACCCTGGATCCGCCGTCAGCCCGGTCGCGGCACGAGCCGTTCCCGCTGCTCGACCTGCAGCAGGCGTACTGGATCGGCCGCGAGCACGGCCCGCACCCGATCATGGCTGTCCGGCCCGGCGGGCAGGCCGTGCTCGTGGTCGCCGACGCGCCCGAGCCGCCCGGCGAGACGGTGCGGCGGATCATCGAGGACATCGCCGCCGAGCCCATGGATCTCGGCCACGGGCCACTGCTGCGGGTCGCCGTGGTCCGGCTCCGCGACGGCTGGGCCGGCGCGCTCGTCGTTCACCACATCGTCTCCGACGACTACTCGATCCGCCTGGTGTGCGGACAGATCCTGGAGTGCTACACGGCGCTGTCCCGCACCGGGCGGCTGCCCCCCGGCTGGGCCGCCGGCCGTGAGGTGTGGCCGGCCATCCCGCCGCCGTCTGGCCCCGGCGAAGACCAGGCCGGCAGCGACCGGGTGCGCCGACGTCGTGAGGCACTGACGGTGGCCGGCGCGCCCCGGCTTCCCGCCCCCCGGCCGGTCCCCGGTGCAGCCCCGTGGGCCGGCTCGGGCCAGGTGCGGGTGCTCGGCGGGCCGGCCCGTCAGGCGCGGGCCCGGGCCCGCGGCGTGACCACGCTCGTGCTCACGCTCGCCCTGGCCGGCCTGGCAGTGGCCGCGGCCGGCGGCCCGCCGACCTGCTCGTCGGCACCCCCTGCTCCGGCCGGGAAACCGCCGCCGAGCACGAGACGGCCGGGTACTACGCGGGAACCGTCGTGGTCCGGGTGAACCTGGCCGCGTGCGCCACGTTCGGCGACCTGCTGGACCAGGTCGTCGCCGACGTCGGTGACGCGCTCGCGCTGTGGCGGGTGCCCTACGAGACCCTGGCGGGCACCGCGGCGCTGTCACCGCACGGGGGCTGCACGCTGTGGGTCGTCACCTATGCCGTCGAGCCGTCACCGGGCACCGCTGGCCTGAGCCTCGAGGCGCTGCCTCCCGGGGCCGAGCGCGCCCGCCACGACCTGCGGGTCGCCCTCGTGGACCGGACCGGCGAGCTTGAGCTCAGGGTCACCCACAGGATTCGCGCCGTGAACGGCGCGTTCGCCGGTAAAGTCGGGCCGGCACTCGAGGCGCTGCACCGCAGCGTGCCACCCCGCCCGGCTATGCTGAACGACGTCGTGAGCAACCTGCGCCAGGCGGCCGGGGCCAGCGGCGCCTGCGAGCCGGCAGCCGCCGAGGATCTGATCGCCTTCGCTCAGCGCCGGCGGCTCCGCACCCCCCGATGACGCCGCGGATGCGCGGCCGCCGGCCGGCCTGCGGCGCGACCGGCCAGTAACCCGCTAAGCGAGGTATGGACAGTGCTCAGCATGCAGGAGGCCTTGCTCGCCCTGACCCGGTACTGGACCGAGCGGGGCTGCGCCCTCGCCCAGCCCATGAACACCGAGGTCGGGGCCGGCACCATGAACCCGGCCACCTTTCTGCGGGTGCTCGGACCCGAGCCGTGGCGGGTGGCCTACGTCGAGCCGAGCGTCCGGCCGGACGACGCCCGCTACGGCGAGAACCCGAACCGGATCCAGACCCACACCCAGTTCCAGGTGATCCTCAAGCCGGAGCCGGGGAATGCGCAGGAACTTTACCTGGGCAGCCTCGCCGTGCTCGGCATCGACGTGGATGCCCACGATGTGCGGTTCGTGGAGGACAACTGGGCCTCGCCGGCCCTCGGGGCGTGGGGCCTCGGCTGGGAGGTGTGGCTGGACGGGCTGGAGATCACCCAGTTCACGTACTTCCAGCAGGCTGGCGGGATCTCGCTCACCCCGGTCTCCGTGGAGATTACGTACGGCATGGAGCGCATCCTGATGGCGCTGCAGCGGGTCTCCCACTTCAAGGACATCCGCTTCACCCCCGGCGGCATCAGCTACGGCGAGATATTCGGCCAGGCCGAATACGAGATGAGCCGCTACTACCTCGACGAGGCCGACGTCTTGGCCAACCGCAGCCTGCTCGACCTGTACGAGAACGAGGCCAGCCGGATGCTGGCGGCGCGGCTGCCGATCCCGGCCTACTCCTACGTGCTGAAGTGCTCGCACACGTTCAACGTCCTCGATGCCCGCGGCGCGGTGAGCCCGACCGACCGCGCCCGGGTATTCGCCCGCATCCGGCGGCTGGCCGGCGGCGTCGCACGACTGTGGATGGAGCGGCGCGAGGAGCTTGGGTACCCAGTCGGGGTCAGCCCGGAGCCGCCCGTCCCGGTCACCGCGGCGCTGCGAGCCGCCCGCGGGGAGCCGGCCACGCTGGTGTTCGAGATCGGGGTCGAGGAGCTGCCCGCGGCCGAGGTCACGGCGGGCGTGGCGGCGCTGCAGAACCTGCTCGGCGAGCGGCTCGCCGCGTCCCGGCTGGGTCACGGCCCGGTGATCGCGTTCGGTACTCCGCGCCGGCTGGTGGCGGTCGTTCCCGATGTCGCGCCCCGCCAGGACGACCGTGACGTGCAGGTGCGCGGGCCGCGGGTGCAGGCGGCCTACGCCCCCGACGGCACGCCCACGCGGGCCGCCACGGGCTTCGCCCGCGCCCAGAACGTGCCGGTGACCGAGCTCAGCCGGGTCGAGGCGGGTGGCGCGGAGTACGTCACGGTGTCCCGCCGCGAAAGCGGCCGGCCCGCCGCGGAGATCCTGGCTGAACTGCTGCCCGGCGTTGTGTCGGCCCTGCCCGCGGACAGCAACATGCGGTGGGACGCGCCCGGCCTGGCTTACGTCCGCCCGGTCCGCTGGCTGCTCGCGCTGCTCGGCGGCACCGTGCTGCCGTTCACCGTCTCCTCGCTGGCCAGCGGGCCGGTCACCCGGATCCGGAACGGCGCGCGGGACACCGAGCTTGATGTCCCGGGTGCGGACGGGTACCTGGAGTTCCTGCGCGATCACGGGGTGATCGGCCAGCCGTCCGACCGCAGGCAGATGGTGGTGGACCAGGCCGCGGAGCTAGCGGCCGCGGCGGGCGGCGAGATACCGTTCGCCGCCGAGGCCAGCCTGCTGGACGAGATCACCAACCTGGTGGAGCAGCCGAACGCGATCCTCGGCGGCTACGAGGAGCGCTACCTCGAGCTGCCGCACGAGGTCCTCGCGACGGTCATGCGCAAGCACCAGCGCTATCTGCCGGTGCGCCGGCCGGACGGCTCGCTGTCGCCGCACTTCGTCGCCGTGGCCGACGGCCCCTGCTCGGCGGACCTGGTCCGGTCCGGCAACGAGGCGGTGCTGCGCGCCCGGTTCGAGGACGCCAGCTTCTTCTGGCGGGCCGACCTGGCCACTACCCCGGCCGAGTTCCACGCCGCGCTGAGCCAGCTCACGTTCGAGGAACGGCTGGGCACGATGCTCGACCGCGCGCGGCGGATCGCCGCCCTCGCGGCGGATCTGGCCGATGTGGTGGGCCTGTCCGCGCCCGACCGGGACGTCGTGCGGCGCAGCGCCGCGCTGGTGAAGTTCGACCTGGCCAGCAAGCTGGTCACCGAGCTGCCGAGCCTGGCCGGGCTGATGGCCCGTACGTACGCCCGCCACGCGGGTGAGCCGGAGCCGGTCGCCGAGGCCCTGTACGAGGCCGAGCTGCCCCGGCATGCCGACGACGCCCTGCCGGTGACGCTGCCGGGTGCGCTGCTATCTATCGCCGACCGGCTGGACCTGCTGGCCGGCCTGTTCGCCGTCGGTGCCGAGCCGACCGGGAGCTCGGATCCCTTCGGCCTGCGGCGCACCGCGCTCGGCCTGGTGAACGTGCTGCGCGGGCACCCAGCGCTGACCGCGATCACCATCAGCCGGGGGCTCGGGCTGGCCGCCAGGCACCAGCCGGTGCCCACGCCCGACGCGGTCCCCGCGGCCGCGGCCGCATTCGTCATCCGCCGGCATGAGCGCCAGTTGCTGGACGCCGGGTACCGGCACGCGTTCGTCCAGGCGGTACTGCCACTGGCGGACGCGCCGGCGGTCGCCGAGGAAACGCTGGCCGAACTGGCCAAGCGGGCCGAGGAGAAAGACTTCGCCGACCTCGTCCAGGCCATCGGCCGGGTCTGCCGCATCGTGCCCGCCGGGACGCCGGCCGGGTACGACGTGTCCCCGCTGCGGGAGCCCGCCGAGGTGACGCTGCACGAAGCGGTCACCAGGATACGCGCGGAACTCGGCGCGGCGCCGTACTCGCTGGCCTCGTTCGTGGCCGCCGCCACCCCGGCGGTGGAGCCCGTCAACACGTTCTTCGACCAGGTCCTGGTGATGGCCGAAGACCCCGGCGTGCGGGCGGCCCGGCTCGGGCTGCTCGCGTCGATCGCCGGGCTGGCCAGCGAGGTGCTCGACTGGTCCAGGCTGTGAGCCGGGGCGGTCAGCCTGCCGGATCCGGGCTGGTGGCCGGGTCACCAAGTGCGACCATGATGTTCCGGACACCGCGGTAGGGCCTTCTGCCGTGCGCCACCCTGGCGTTGTTCAGCAGCACCAGGTCGCCCGGCTGCCAGTCCACCCCGAATTCCCGCTTCCTGCTCGCCTCGATGAGGGCGGCGACGGTGCTGTCGGCGATCGGGGAGCCGTCGCCGTACGTGCAGTTACGGGGCAGATCATCGCCGAACTCGGCCATCAGCTGACGCCGGGCGCTGGGCCCTCCTCGGTAAGGCCGGGCCGCTCGGTGACGACGAGCCGGGGCCGCGGGCCGAGGCGCTGCCGCGGTTCCCCCCGCACGGTGACGACCTCGGTACGCAGCGAGTCATGGCCGGTCACCGGGCCCGGCAGCACGGCCGGTCCGTCCACATCGCGCAGGGGCCCGGCCGGTCCGTTCACGCTGACCGGGGAGAACAGCGCGGGACCGGCCCCGCCCGAGACCGTCGGGCCGGCGCCGGCGCACGCGTAGGGGAGGCAGAACAGCCTGATACGGGCAGCGGCCCGGCCACTGCCTGCGCTGCACGGCAAGTATGGATTCACGCGCTTTCCGTCGTGGGTTGAACAATTGACATGTGAAATGGCCACGCTCTTGTTTCTTCCGGCCTACGGGCGCGTGCCGGAGCGTCTCCCTGCGTTTCCAGGTCGGCCGGGCGGCCGTCGTTCGCCGGTGATTATATGGATCGACGGCTGGATGGCAGTAGGGCTGGTAATTACCCTGTCTAACTATGATCAACGCGCCCGGGCGGGAGCCTGCGGCTGGGCCTGACGCCAGCCAGAGCATCTCGGTGGATGACAGCTACCGGTTCGTCCGGGCGGCCCGCCGCCCGGTGACCTGGCTCGACCACGGCGGTGGGCTGTGGCTGATCACCGGCTACGCAGAGCTGGCGGCGGCGCTGCGCGACACCGGCACCTTCTCTTCCGCGCACGCCTTCGGCACCGCGGAGAACGCCCGGCCCGGCGTACTCATCCCGCCCGCGCCGTTGCGCGCCGTGCCGATCGAGCTTGATCCGCCGGATCACCGGCGGGCCCGGCAACTGCTGAACCGGGAATTCCAGCCTGGCCGGATGGCCGCGCTGGCGCCGCTCATCCAGGCGGACGCGGCCGCGCTGATCACGGCCCGCCTGGCGGACGGGCGGATGGACCTGCTGCGGGACCTGGCGGTGCCGGTGCCGGCCCGCCAGGCGCTGCGTCTGATCGGCCTGCCGCTGGCGGACGCTGCGGCCATCGCCGACGCCGTGCACGAGCGCGGCGACGGCCGTTTCGCGGCAAGCCCAACGTGGGCAGCGCTGACCGCGCGAATCGGCGAGGTAGCTGCGCAGCATCGGCGGCACCCGGCTGACGACCTGATCTCCCGGCTGGTCGCCCCGACGGGCGGCACACCGCCGCTGGACCGCGAATCGCTGCACTCCTTCTGCTTCACCATGGTGGTCGGCGGCATGTCCACGACCACCAAGCTGACCCTGGGCGCGCTCACCTACCTCGCCGTCCATCCCAGCATCCGCGAGCGGGCCGGCACGGACGACGACTACCTTGACCGTGCCATCGAGGAGTTCGTCCGGTACTACAGCCCGGTCCCGTTGCTGTGCCGCACCGCGACGCGGGACGTCGTGGTGGGCAGTCAGGTGATCAAGCGTGGTGCCCGCGTCGGCATGGGTTACGCGGCCGCGAACCGCGATCCCGGTCAGTTCGATGAGCCCGACCGGATCGACCTCGGCCGCTCGCCCAACCGTCACCTCGCCTTCGGCCGTGGGGTGCATGCCTGCCCGGGCAGCGGGCTGGGCAGGCTGGAAGCGAAGATCATGGTGCGGGAGGTGCTGCGGCTGATACCCGATTTCCGGCTGGCCCCGGGATTCGCCGAACGGGCCTGCGCCGCGCCAGGCGCGCGCCTCAGCTGGCAGCACCGGCTGGCCCGCGGCCTGCCGGTGACGTTCACCGGTCGGCCGGGGCCCGGCCGCGGCCATCCCGTTCAGCCGCCCGTGAGCCAGGCCAGACCATGAGCCAGGCAGGGAAGCCACGGCCGCTGCCGCTGCCTCCTGGCCCGACCATCGGGTTCGACCTGGACCTGACGCTGATCGACACGGGGGAGGCCACTGCGCACGCGCTCGGCGCCGTCGCGCGCGAACTCGATCTCGTCATCGACCTGGACCAGGTGCTGGCCGACCGGGGGCCCGCCTTCCGCGAGGTGATCGCCGGGCACGTGCCCGGACCGCTGCTTGCCACCGTGCTGCACCGGTTCTACCGGGTGTTTCTCGCCGAGAGCATCGGCCTGGTACGCGTCATCGACGGCGCTTCGGAGACCCTGGACCGGCTCCGCGTCGTGGGCGGCCGCAGCGTCATCATCACCGGCCGCAGGGAACTCAGCGCCCGCTGCTGCCTGGACGTGCTCGGCCTTCGGGTGGACGAGGTGTGCGGCGGGGTAAGCGGACCCGCCAAGGCCCCCGCGATGACCGAGCAGGGGGTGCACGCCTTCGTCGGCGATCACGCCCTGGACATGATGGGGGCGCGAATGGCCGGCGTCCCCGGGGTGGGCGTGCTGTCCGGCGGGCACGATCCGGTTTCGCTGCGCGCAGCCGGTGCCGTGGCCGTCGTCACCTCAGTCGCGGCGCTCCCCCCGTGGTTTCGCTGAGTCAGCAGGAGCGGGTCTCCATGAACCGGGCCACCGCCCGCAGCGCCTCCTTGGCGGGCATTTCCGGCAGCGGCTCGAGCGCGTCGATGGCCCGGGCCACGTGCTCCCGCACCGCGTCCTGGCAGCGGTCCATGGCGGAATGCTTGGCCAGCAGGCCGAGCGCCTCCGCCAGCTTGTCCTGGTCCCCGGACAGGTCGCTGTCCAGCAGTTCCAGCAGCCGGCCGTCGTCGGGGCCCGGATCCTCCCTGGCGTAAATGACCGGCAGGGTCAGCACACCCTCGCGCAGGTCGCTGCCGGCGCTCTTGCCCAGCGCGGGCCCGCCCACGATGTCGAGCACGTCGTCGGAGAGCTGGAAGGCCAGGCCGAGCTCCTCGGCGTACCGCCCGAGGACGGCGATCATCTCTTCGCAGCAACCCGCCATGTGCGCGCCGATCCGGCACGACGAGGACAGCAAGGACGCGGTCTTTCCCGAGATGAGCCGCATGTAGTGCTGTTCGGCCGACAGTCCGGGAGACCACCCGACCATCTCCCTGAGCTGCCCGGTGACCAGATGCTTGGACGTTTCGGCGTGCAGGTCGATGACGAAGCGACCCAGGATGGAGGTCAGTTTCGATGCGGCGGCGAACAGGAAATCCCCCGCGATGATGGCGATGTTGTTGTTCCACCGGGCGTTCGCGCTCGCCACACCGCGGCGGAGCTTCGCCTCATCCATGACGTCGTCGTGATACAGCGTGGCCAGGTGAATGAGCTCACACGCGGCGGCGGCCTGGATGACCGATTCCCTGGACGGATCGCCACAATGCGCGCTCAGCAGCGACAACATCGGGCGGAACCGTTTGCCGCCCGCATTCATCAGGTGCGACGAAGTCTCGCTCAGCAGCGGCAGGTCGCTCCTGATGCTGCTGCGGAGCAGATCCTCGACGCTGGCCAGGCCGACGCTGACGCTGTCTTCCAGCGAATCGTCGGAGAAATGGTCCGTCCAGGGCATGACGACCTTGGCGACCCGCGTTTCAGGCATTTTCATCGATCCTTGTCCAGTACCGTCATCGTGAAGTTTTCGCCGAGCTCCGCACCGACCTTTGCGCCGGGGGTGAACGTGACTGGGAGCCCGCGCTGCAGGCGCTCGCTCCAGCGGATCTTGGGCATCGTGCCGCGGAACACCCCGTCGAGTTCGTCGATCAACTCGTATTCGATGGCCAGCCGGTAGTCGGGTATGCGGGCCAGCACCCTCTGCAGGACGAGGAGGGCCTCGGCCCGGCCCAGGCTGGCGCCCACGCAGAAGTGCAGCCCGTGCCCGAACGCCATATGGCGGTTGGGGCTGCGGTCGATGCGCACCTCGTTAGGCTCGTCGAACATGCTCGGGTCACGGTTGGCCGCGGCGAAACCCATGCCGGCCCGGTCGCCCGGGCACATCCGCTGGCCGGCCACTTCAGTCTCGCGGGTGACCGTGCGGGCCAGCAGCGGCACCGGGCTGTAGTAGCGCAGGAACTCCTCGATCGCGGTGGGCAGCAGTTCCGGCTCCGCTATCACCCGGCGGCGCTGGTCGAGGTGCACGCCGAAGTACGACAGCGCGCCGAGCAACAGCTTGCCGGTGGTCGACATCCCGCCGACCACGACGGTGAAGCAGATCTCGTATATCTGCAGGTCGTTAAGCCGCTTGCCGTTGATCTCGGTGTCGATGAGGTAGGAGATCAGATCGGATGCGCGTTCCTCGCGGCGGGCCCGCACCGCGTGCGCGATCTGGTCGAACAGCAGCCGCCAGGTCGGGTTCATGTGGAAGCGGTCCGGGCCCCGATGGTGGATCGCCGTGGAGACGACGTCGGCATCCTCGATCGGCAGGCCGATCAGGCGCAGCGTCAGCATCGCCGGGACCAGCTTGACGAGCTGCCTGAACAGGTCGCCCCGGCCGGTCTCGATGAATTGGTCCAGGCACCAGTCCGTGTACCGGCAGATGTCGGGGGTCAGTTCGGCTACGATCGCCGGGCCGAACCGGGGCGCGAGCACCTTCCGGTAGGAACGGTACGCCGGCGGGTCGATCTCGATGGGCACCGCGCGCACCGGCGTGGGCGGCTGCATGACGCCGGTGCGGGGGGTCCGGCCATTCGGGAACTCGTGCGCTGAGGAAAAGGTACCGTCGTCCTTGAGCACCCTTTTCAGTTCCTGGTAACCTCCGACCAGCCACATCCCGATGTCGTAGTCGATCCACCTGACCGGGTCGCCCAGCCGGTGCATGAAGCTGTACCCGTCGTCCATCTCAAAGTACAGGTAATCCTCATCAACGTCCGCTGAGTCGTGTGCGGTCAATGGGCCAATGCCGCGGGCTTTAGATGTTTGACCGGTTGTGGGTAGTTCCTGTTTTCGGTTACTGCGGGTAGTTTCCTTCCGGCGGGCATGCCGGAGGGCGGCGTGTCGCGCCGGGGCGGCCGGGTCCACGGG
>JBKQSL010000494.1:0-12345 GCA_052143655.1 Streptosporangiaceae bacterium
CGGCCTGGCCTGCGCCGCGCCGGTTACCCCGAGCAGCGCGAGACCGCCGACAGCGGCGGTGATAGCGATACGTCGTACCGACATGGCCAATTCCCTCCCCAGAGACGATATGGCTGAGCAGTAGTAATGTTGCCGCCGATGCCGATACGGAGTCAACGGGTGCTCTGCGCCAAAAAGGGCGAAAATTCTGGCACTGTCAGGTGGTACTAGCGATCCTTTGGGGCGGAGATTTCAGCAGTTGAGCTGAGTTTTCAGGCTGGCTTTGGCAGCCTGGCGTCGGCGAGCCGGCTGTCGATGAGCTGCTCGATTGTGCGGAGGGCGTCGTGGAGCTGAGGTGACGGCTGGGGCTGGCCGGCGGCGAACAGCGGGGTGAGGACCCGGTCGTGGACCTTGGTGTAGAAGATCGCGAACTTGAGGCCGTCGGGAGTCAGGTCGTCGGTGTTGGCGTTCGGGCGCCGGGTGATCAGCCCGTTGCGGCGCAGCCGGGCCAGGTCGTAGCTGGCGCGGTTCATGCCGTAGGGGGCGCCGAGCAGTCCGGTCATCAGGGCGCGCAGGCTCCTGTTGGTGATGCCGGTGACGGCGCACAGGGTGACGCACAGGGCGCCGGCCAGGGCCTGGACCCGAGGGTCGCCAAAGCGCATGGCTGTAGCCCTCCGCCCCTCCGCATCGACGGTGGGGTGCGCGATCCGCTCGAAGACTGGATTCGCGAGGACGCAGCCCTGGCCGGCACGCTCAGTTTCCAGCAGCCGGCTGTTGATAGCACGCGCGGTGTCCTGCAGTTCGGTGAGGCAGGCGATGCGGCGGCCGATCCGCAGGTCGGTCGGCGAGTTGATGACGGTCTCGATGCGCAGGCCGCGATGCGGGCGGCCAGTGCCCCTGAACCCGGGAACGGCGAACTCGAGCATGTGCTCGACCGGGCCACGGACTTCTTTGACGAGCTGCCAGCCCAGGACGCCATCACGGCGGGCGTCGCGGGACTCGGCGGCACGCTTGCTCACGAAAGCATCGACGTGACCTGGCAGGTCTGCTACCGACCGGGCACCCCGCAGGCGAGCGAACTCCCCGAAAGCAGCCAGCAGCGGCACCCGCCGCAGCACACTCCGGGTGCTATACCCCTGCTCGGCCAGCCAGGCGACGTAACGCTCGATCTCCGGGCCGACCCACAGAGCCCGGATCCGGTCGATGGTCTGCGGCCTGACGAAGTAGGTCTCCAGCATCGGGCAACTTCCTCTCTGCACGTGAGTGGGAGGAAGCACTCTCTCGCTGACCCCAGCTTTATGTGTCCGGAATCACCACGGCTGGCCCCTTCACCGCAGCGACGACACCCTGCCTGCACAGCCATGGCACATAACGCGGCCGGGCGCATAACTGGGACAACCTGAACACCCACATCAGCGCCGCGATGCGCAGCTTCACCGACGCCCGCCAGGGCTGGCTGACCGTGGTCCGGCTGCCCGCCTACGCCCCGGACCTCAACCCCGCCGAGGGAGGCTGTTCAGCGGAGGTCCGTCCAGGCTTATCGCTTTGGTGGGCGGCCACCGGCCTCCCTGCCGAAGTATTGGCATGATCAAGCTCGGCGGGCTTGGGATGCCGCACCTCGCGGTGGTTTGCGAGGTGCGGCATCCGTTATCTGGCGCGGGTTGTGTTATGGGGTGACGTAGTTGACCGATGTCCCCCAGTTGGCCATGCCGTCCCTGGTCCCGCCACAGGTACCGATGGCCGTGGGGTTGAACGCGGACCCGGTGCAGTTCGGGTACTGGATGTACTCGTTAGCGAAGTAGACGCGCCCGCCGGTGCCCGGCACGAACAGGCCCCAGCTGTAGTCGCCCCAGCGGGGGCGGGTCGGACCCGGGTAGCCCTGGTACTCGGTGAAGCCGTCCTGCGGGGACTTGCCCAGATTCGCGATGTTGATCGTGGGCTTGAGCAGGCCGCCGGAGGTGCTGGTCAGCCTGCCGAAAGCGCTGCTCGGGTAGAAGCCGCCGTGGTCGGCGCCGGTCGGGCCGCCGTTGCCGTTCAGCGTGAAGTCCATGATCGCCCGGCCGCCGGGGGTGGGCGTCGCGGCGATGGACGGGAACTCCAGGTCTTCGTGCTTCGCCGTGACGTACCCCTGGCTGGTCAGGGTGAACCTGCCCGTCTTGTCGAACGAGCGGGTGCCGACCACCCAGTACACCGCGCCCTGGTGGATCTCCGCGTTGGCCCCGGTGTATGTCTGCGCGATCTGGGTGGCGGTGCCTCCCCACATCTGGCCCTGCGCCTGCGAGACCTGGGTCATGAAGTCGCCGTTGGAGTTGATCCCGCCCTCCGGGCAAGGGCCCGTCGTGGCGGGCAAGACGCTGCAGTCATCGCCCAGCGGTATCAGGCCGGTCTTCTGCGCGCCGATGGAGGCCTGGAAACCGTTCGATGTCAGTTCGGGATCGTAGTAGCGATCCACCCCGGAGAGGAGCTGGCCGGTGAACCGGATGCCCGCGCTACAGCTCGCGCAGCCGCTGCTGTTCAGAGCGGACAGCCCGGTCCAGGCCCACGCCGCGATCCGGTTGTCACCGGAAGTCGGCGAAACCGCCGCGAACCCGTAGAAGTCCAGCGAGCTCAGCATGAACCCGGTGCCGCCGTGGGCGTTGTCGAACTGACCCGCCACCGGCTGCGCCGGGATCACCGCCGCCCAGCATGTGATGCCGCCCTCGTGCAGCACCTTGTCGCGGGCGCAGGTGCCGTCCGGGGTGCCGATCAGGCCCATGTTCTCCCTCGCCACCGTAACCGAGGGGTTCGGCTTCCCGTTCTTCAGCTTGACGGGCAGGCCGCGCTCCAGCGCGTTCTTGCTGAACGCGAGCTCCTGCGCCCCGTTGAAGAAACCGCCGCCGAAGCCGGGCAGCGTCGCCGGGAGAAGCGGGAACTCGTCATAGAACATCAGGAACGCGTCCCGGGTCACCGAGATCTTCGCGAAGTCATTGAGCAGGGACGGGTAGCCCGGCTCGGCCGGGTTGTAGTCGGCGCTAGAGAAGTACACGTGGTAAGGGCCGAACGGGCTGGAGCCGTCGGTGACCGCGATGCCCTCGTAGCAGTTGTTGGCCACGCCCGCGAAGCAGCCGGTGAAAGCGCCGCCCTTGGACTCCGGGCTGGCCGAGACGATCTCAGTGAAGAACCAGTGCCCGCCGTTGGCGGGGTCCCACAGGCAGGAGGTATCCCCGCCGCTGCTCCAGTTCTTCTTCGTGAGTCCCATGATCGTGTCGAGCGAGATCGGCGCGGATTGGCGCTTCAAGGCGGTGTTGAAGACCAGGAGCTCGCCGATGTTGTTGATCTCGACCACTGACCCGTTGCCAGCGCACAGGCCTTGGTCCGGGGGCTCAACGTCCTTAAAGGTGTTGGTGGTGTGCGTGGCGCTGTCGACCGCGTTCAGGCCCTTCACGGCGGTGGCGCCACCCGCCGAGATGCTGATGTTGTCACAGCCCCGCCGCAGGGGCACACAGCTGACCGACGGGAGCGGGTTAGAGGGGCTGTGGGCGTCGAGCCGGCGCCGCTGCGCCGCGGAGATATGGAGCTGCCTGGGATCGGGCGGCAGCATCGCGCGCGCGGTGTCGAGTTTCCCGGCTTGCCGCGAGGTGCCCACCTGGTGGCCCGACGCGGCCGTCGCGGTAGACGGCGTGTTGACCGGGCCGCTCAGCAGAGAGCAGTTGCTGGCGCAGCCAGTGGCGGCCGGGCCGGCGAAGGTTGGCTTGAATGACCCCAGGCTTGACGAGGTAACAGCGCCCCCAGAGCTCCCGTGCGGAGCCGCCGCCGCCGGCCCACCGGTGGCGACCAGGAGCATCGCCGGAAGGGATAGCAGCGACAGCAGCACCGCG
The DNA here is from genome assembly GCA_052143655.1 of Streptosporangiaceae bacterium. Classification (GTDB taxonomy): domain Bacteria; phylum Actinomycetota; class Actinomycetes; order Streptosporangiales; family Streptosporangiaceae; genus CAVSUR01. The sequence continues at coordinate 3,837 of JBKQSL010000494.1, forward strand.
ATCTCGTAGCGCATGGCTTTCATAAGTGTTGTCCTTCCCAACCGCCGAAACTACGGCCGGGCAGGGTGCCCGGCTCCGGATGTGCGGCCGGGCAGCTCACTCGTCGCAGCGGATCAGCGGGCGGGACTGGTCAGGCCGCCGTAGCTGAAGGTGCCCCCGCTGGGCCGCGTGGTGCGGATGCCCTGGAGGATTACCTCAACGCCTGAACATCCCCTTGCTGAACACTCCCATCGAGTAGCCACCCAGCGGCAACCCCCGTAGGTCGGCCCTACGAAGGCTGCGGGACAGGTAAGGCCGCCACTAGGGCGGCAATGGAAGTGACCAGGATCACCGGCCTTGAGGGGCCAGCGGCGCCGTAGCTGATATCGGCTGGGCTCGGGTAATTGTGCGGCCCGGTGAGCGGGAACAACAGGTAGCCGATGTCCCTTGGCGGTGACCGCGGTCACTGTCACGAAGCGAGGTCCGACAGAAGAATTGTCAACATCGACCTCCCCTAGAACGACATTGTTCCCGGACGGCCAGAGTCACCGACATCCTCAGCCGACACTAATCCTGGTACGAGATCGGCACAATAGGTCACTACTGCCGGACCGAACAGCCCGGTCATTCCAAGATCACGGACCAGACTCAGTGAGACACCGTTGGGCTTGGCGAAGGCGTTCATTGTGACCTCTGTGCCGCGCGTGATCACATTGGTCCGGAACTCGCCTTCGGTATTGGACCGGACCCTGCCGGTCGAAGATGATCTCCAGGGTGTCCGGGCGGCCGAGGTCGAGGTTGTCGGTGACCAGGGCGCCGAAGAAGCTCCGGGCGTAGCGCGGCTGGGTGAACACGATGGTGCGGGAAACCCTCGGCCTGGGCCATCGACAGTTCCCACCGCCAGCCGGCGTCGCGGTCTGCCGCCGCCAACGGCGCCTTCCGGACAGCCCATCCAAACCGAAGCGCTACTTTGCCGCAGATGGCATGTTAGAAGATTAGTGATCAGGCTGCGTAGGTGCGCAGGACGTGCAGGGCGGCAGCGCTGTGCGGGCCGTGGGCACGCAGTCCTGACTGGTCTGGCGCGAGCCGCTGCGCGGCTACCCGGCAGAACGCTCCGGCCGGGCCGGTGATCGCAGAATCTGCATGGGGTGGGCCATACTGCCAGCGGGTGGTGCCATCTGGGGCCGTCAGCTCGCAGAAGACCTCATGTGGTTGCTCGCCGGCTAGTGCGAAGGCATAGGACAGTGACCGGTGCGCCAGCCAGGCGATGTGGGACAGCCGTGCGGTATCGGGGAAGCTGATGCCCAGCGGCCCGGTGATGTCCAGCCCGTGCGCCCAGTGCTCGGCCAGCCGGGTGGTTGCCAGCGTGGCTGGCTTCAGCGGCGCCTCCACCCATTGCAGGGGCTGCTGCGAGTCCGCCGCCCGCAGCGCTGCCAGCGCAGCGAGCCGAGCCGTGCGCCACCGCTGAAAGACCTGGGCGGGCGCGGCGGCGCGCTCCGCCTGAACCAGCTGATCCATGACCTCATCCAGACTGGCGCCGCGTGCCTGGCGGACGCCGGGGCTGACGCCGGCGGCGCTGGCGAGGACCGCCTCCTCGGTCTGGGCCAGGTGGAGCACTACATCGGCGATCGTCCACCCCGCCGCCGCCGACGGCGACGCCCACTGGACCTCGTCAAGGCCATCCAGAATGCTCTGCAGCCTGTCCTGCTCGGCCTCAAGGTCATCAAAGATCACCATGCCAGGACTATGTCACGCCGTGCCCAGCCCGGCAGGGCCGCACTTAACGCTGCAACGGCACTGCGTCTCATGGGCGACGAGGCCGCCGGAGAACTCCATGATGCTCACCGAGCGGGACGGCACGCCGTCGTAACTGATCACGCACTCGCTCACCCACACGTACCCGTTGCCGCTGATCCGGAGCACGGTAAAGTGCCGGTCCGCCGGATGGCCACCGCACTGCGCCGCAATGGTCGCGCGACCGCGGAACCGTTCCCCGATTGCGGGTAATCCAAGATCGCATCCGCCGCGTAGATCGCGTGCTCCGCCGCGCTGTCCCCCTCCTCGAAGGCCCGCCAGTGCCCCATGATCCTCGCCCTGGCCCGGGCGTCACCGTCCATCGTCTCGCTCCTCAAGTCCGGTGGGCGGGCCCGGCTGCCCGCACCTGGGACCGTCACTGGTTTCGCCGCCCTCGAAGCTATCCCAGCTGGAGGCGAGTTCGGGGTCCCGTCGGGCCTTCCTCGCGGCCGAGTACGGCCGTCGTCTCGCCGCGCCTCCAGGTCGTTCGTCCTCGCTTCGCTGCGCGCGCTCCGCCTGGACCTGCGGTTTCGCCGACGGCAAGGTTGGCGCACTCCCGCCGTTCGCACCAGACCATAGGACCGCGGCGGCATGCCTAATTACAGTGCGGGCGCTCGCGCCTCTATCGAGCCACGCCACGCCACGGCACGGCAGGCTGGCACCTCGTTATCAAGCCAGGCCACCAGCGTGACCGGCAGGCGGTTCGGGAGCCAGCCCGCCGGCCCTTCCGCTGGAAGCCGCTCATCGATGCCTTCGGCCCCGTGCTGGGCGAAGACCCCACCCGGCCGTTCCACCCGCACGATGACCGTATCGTCAGCCTCGGCCTGCATCACACCATCGACACCGGCATCGCCCACGACGTGATCATCGACGCCTGCTGGACCTGCCTGTAGCTAACCCCGCCGCCTCTCGCCGCGCATGCCATAACGACGCCGGTCCTGCCGATGACAGTACGGTTTCTGAACCCATGCTGACGCACGTCTGCAGTCATTCACCCACCAGGGAGGCGATCACCGGATGAACGACGTTCCGGTTCGCTGGGCGGACGCTGCCGGCCCAGTATTCAGGGATTGAATTGAACGAACGCTGGCCTGATAATCTCGTCATGCAAGGCCTTGAGGTCGACGCAGACGGTAACGTAAACCTCTTCCAGTACGGCTCGAACATGTCCGCCGAGCACCTGCGGTCGAGGGTTATCGAGCACGCGACCGCACACGCGCCTCAGGGAGTGCGACGGGAGATACACCCGGTAGGTCCGGGACGACTGCACGGCTGGCGCTTCGAGTGCGACCTATACAGCGCTAACCAGAGTTCCCTCGTCGCAGACGTCTGCGAAGGAACGGAAGCGGACGAGGTTTGGGGAGTAGTATACAAGCTCGATCGCGAACTAGTCGTCCGTTCCGATGGCGCCCGTTCGGTACTCGACCGGATCGAGGGCTACCGCCCCGAGCGAGATCCCCAGAACTATGAACCGCGAATCATCGAGATCGAGCTAAACGGGGCCATAGTCCCGGCCATCACGTACGTAGGAACCGAAGAAGCGCGCACACGACGCAGGCAAGAGCATGCATACGCCCAGGTCAGTCCCAATTACGCGCATGCTGTCATTTCCGGAGCGGCAGGTGCTGATCTGCCGGCTAACTATCAGAAAAATCTTCGACAAGCTTTGTCGGGCGAACCTGGCGGAGGGATCCCACCTATGACCAGCGAGGTGGCGGGACATGACTCTGCTGCGAGCGACCCAGCCAAGGTGGGCGGAGCGGACGGAGCGAGTAAACGCGCCGCAAGCGATGGCACGGCGGCAATCGGTCCACTCGCCTGGCTGAAGGAGAGCGTCACATCGATTCTCGCCCTGGGTATCGGCGGAGTGGCGCTAGTGCTGCTCATTCTCACTTTCGCGGCAGGAAGCAAGAGCGGCACCGCGTCGGTAGGGGCGTTCGGCCGCGAGAAGGATGTGCTCCAGTTTGTCCTGCCGATCCTGGGCACAGTTCTCGGCTACTACTTCGGCCGCGTGCCGGCTGAACGACGCGCCGAGCACGCGGAGCAGACCGCTTCGGGTGCTCAGAGGCAGAACGAGTCCATGCAGCGAGCCGCTGTGACAGCCGACACGGGACGAGCGGCTGCGGAATTGCAGGCTCAGAATGTGCGGGCTGATGCCAAGGCCACCGCGACTCGGATCCAGACCGCGCTGGCCGGCGGGGCGCCACGCGCGACGCTGGGTGCGCGGCCGGAAGCAGCGGGTCAGCCCGATGTCGCGCAGGCCCTGGCCGAGATCCAGGCCCTGCAGGATCGACTCAACCAGTAGCGGGGTACCCGGTGCAGTTCCTGCAGATCTCCTTGGTCAGCCAGTTCGGACACGTCCTCGACGAACTCCGCCGCCGTTCCCCAACAAGCTCGGGCTCTGCCGTGTCGACCGGATCGCTCGCCCTTGACCTGCACACAGGCTACCGAGGCCTGCCGCGGCGGGGGATCGTCGCGATCGGCGGCGACGTTGACGGCACCGAGCGCCTGGCAGCGTCGACCATCGAAGCCACGACCGCCGCAGGAGGGTTGGCTGCGGTCATCGGCCGATTCGATGACCCGCCGTCCTGGGCCGTGGACGCGGACGTGGTCCTGGACTGGCAAGGACAGGACGAGTCGCTGAGGGACGTAGTAGCGAACCTGGCAAACATGGCCGACGTCGTGTTTGTCGGTACACCGAATGTGACCGGGCTCATCGACTTCATTACCTCCACTCCAGCGTGGATGGCCGATATACGCGCATGCGTGATAGCCATGCCGGAGCCTGTTTCCCAGCCAGATACGACCGGAGACCCCACCCCAGATCAGCTGAGCCAGCTTCGCTCATATAGTGACTTGGTTCTCCAGGCGGATCGTTTCGAGGCACTGCCGACACCACATCTCGATATTCGCGTGCTGAAGTCGGACGAACCTGATGACGTCGTAGGCATCGATTACACCGTTTTCGGCGTCGAGCAGACGACGGACCTGCTGGCCGCCGGTCGAAAGCTCGGGCTGATCCGCGGCGGGCCCCACGAAGCGATCCGTTATGGCCGCGTCGAGATAGGAAAGGGAACCAGGGGCGCGGCCTCGTTCCTGAAGAATCGTCCCGACATGGTCGCATCCCTGCGAGACCAGATCCAGTCGGTGCTCAAACTCCCGGCCGATGCCGAAGTGCCCGGCGCCAGCGAGCAAGCAACCCCCGGTGATGCATCTGACGGAGCTGGCAGGTACGTCAACACGTGGTTCGAGGGCGACGGGCCGGTCTTGCCCCTGGTCGTCGGCCGGCCGGTTCGGTTCTGTCTGGACATAGGACCCCGCTCGGGTGCGGCCGATGCAGAGACCGTCCCGTTTGGGGAGCCTGACTTTGGCGGGCAGCGCTCGCTCCGCCTGCTGGTAACCCTGTACGGCGACGGAATCGACGTGGTCACTCCTAACCAGGTGCTGACGCTGCCGAGGGTAGGCCGCGCCGAACCGCCCGTCGAGACCGAGGTCGTACCCCGCCGAGCCGAAGGCTGCGCCATCCGGATCCTGATCAGTCTGGAGTGCGAGCTGACGATGCTGCAGGACCTGACCGTAAGACCCCCTGTCGTCCCGGCCGAGGAGGCGTTGGTCTAGTGGCGCGCGCCGATGTGACTCCCGAGACCGCAGTCGACACGACAGCGTCGTTCCAATCAATCGGCGGAGTCCACGAAACTAACCGGCGGCGCTACGCCTCCCTCGTCATCGTGCCTGACGAGGACGACATGTTCACCTTGAAGCTCCAGACGAATGACCGCGATCTGCAAGCTGAGCTGGGCAGTACCTCGACGTACGCGCTGCCAGTCACGAAGGCGATGCTGTGGGGAGCAGTCCAGGACTGCAGAGCCGCCTGGGTGCAGGCGGTGAATCGATACCTCACAGAACTGAGGGCACCAGCGCATCAGGTCTCGCTGCTGCGGGATCTGGCCGAAGCTGGCTCCAAGCTCTTCCAGTTCATCTTCTTCCCCGAAGACGACGCGCACTCCGAGCTTCGCAGTGTCTTCCGCGTATTCAACAAGCACCTGCACGAAAGCGAGCTGTGGCTGCGCGTCGAATCCTCCGCGTTCTTCGCTCCCTGGAACCTCCTGTACTCCAAGGAGGTGCCGCTGACCTCAGGATCTGATCTCGACCCATCCGGCTTCTGGGGGTACCAGCACCTGATCGAGCACGTTCCCTACGACGCGGGTAGTCAGCGCTACGAGCCGAATACCCGACCTGGCGATCCATACCGCATGAGTCTCCAGCTCGACACGAATCTGGACGCTGACTTCCGCGTTCCCGTCATCGAACCGGTCACCACGCTTCTGGGCGGCTACAACACGGCCCAGCTGACGCAGAGACCACGACCAAGCAGGGATGAACTGGCCCAGGCGCTTCGAGGCGGGCCCCGCGACGATCAGTTCATGTACTTCTGCTGCCACGCGGAGGTCGACGGCTTCGACGCAGCCGTCAACCTCGCCCCGAGCTGGCTCAACCTCAGCGACCGGCCCGACAACCGCATCAAGCCCAACGACATCACATTCTGGCTGTTCGACCAGATGCTCGAAGACCACCCGATCGTGTTCCTCAATGCGTGCGGCGGAGCACAGCTCAATTCGACCTTCTATGAGGGCTTCGCCAAGGTATTTCTGTCCCGCCAGGCGGCGTCCGTGATCGGGCCCCAGACCGAGGTTCCGGCCCTCTTCGCCGGCGAGTTCGCGCGATGCTTCCTTCAGGAGTTCTTCCAAGGCGGTCCGAACAACTCGCTAGGCCTCGTGCTCCACCGTCTCTGCCGCAGGATCTGGGATGACTACTGCAATCCCCTGGGGCTCGTCTACTCCCTCTACCGGGGTGCGGATGTCTACCTGCCCGAAGCCATCGGACCGCACCCGTGATTGGCCCCCCTCCTGAGCTTGGCAGGCGAAGCGATCATTATGCTGGGTCGCCCGCAGTCCCGCGGACGGCGAAGCAGCATCGCCGTTAACGCGCAGGCCCGCCCGCAGGTTCGCGGCATCATCCGATCATGCCGCCGACAGAGCGGTCCGCTGGAGCCTGCGCTCGGGCCGCCCGGTTCGGCCACCACCCATACAGGTCGTTACACGACTCCCAGTCCGTCCGGGAAGCTCCACCCACAGGCAGTCGGTGGAGCCGACGGTCGTTACGGAGGGTCGCCGGAGGGCCAGACGGTAACGCGCGCAGTGCCGCCGATATGGGGCTCTTCGAAGTTAACCGGGATGGCGTTGCTGCGTGACTACTGTCCGCGATCGGCGGTGGCTGCTGGGCGTGCCTGGTTGACGTGGCACACGGGCGCGGTGTGCGGGGGATCCGGCGACGGTGAGCGGCGCGCCGTCGTGATCAAGAGGCCCGCGGTCCCTAAGATCATGGATCTTCTGAAGGAAACATGATCGTCAGGGAGCCGCGGGCACCGTGGTCCAGGATAGGGCCTCAGCGCTGTTCGGCGTGGACGGCCTGCGTGTCGTCGAGGCCGAGGCGGAGGCCGACGGCAGTATCACCGTCTGGGTGGCCACCGATCACCCGGGCGCGGGGGCATGCCCGGGCTGCGGGACCGTCTCGGAACGGGTGCACGAGTACGTGCTGACCCGTCCGCGTGACCTGCGGCGGGGCCTGGACGAGGTGTCGGTGTGCTGGCTGAAGCGCCGGCGGAAGTGCCCGGAGCCGGATTGCGAGCGGGCGACGTTCACCGAGTCGCTGCCGGCCGTGCCGGCGCGGTGCCGGCTGACCGGGCGGCTGCGGGAGCTGGCGGGAGCGGAGGTCGCCGGGCGGGGCTGCACGGTCACCGAGGCGGCCCGGTGGCAGCGCATGTCGTGGCCGGTCGCGCACGCCGCGTTCGCCGCTCACGCGGATCCGGTGCTGGCCCGGCCGCTGCGGCCGGTCGCGCACCTGGGCATCGATGAGCACCGCCGCGGACGGCCCCGCTGGCGGATCGATGAGGACAGCGGGGAGTATGTGCTGCTGGCCGATCGCTGGCACACGTGTTTCTTTGACCTGGCCGGGGACCAGGGGCTGCTGGGCCAGGTGGAGGGCCGCACCGCCGGTGACGCCGCGTACTGGATGTGGCAGGCCGGCCCGCAGTGGCGGGACCACGTCGAGGTGGTGGCCATCGACATGTGCTCCATCTACGCCTCAGCGGTCCGCCGCATGCTCCCGCACGCCGCCCTCGTCGTCGACTTGTTCCACGTGGTCCAGCTCGCGGTGAAGATGACCGGGGACGTGCGCCGCCGGGTGGTCCGCGGCAAATACGGGCGGCGCGGCCGGGCCGGCGACACCGAGTACGGGATCAAGGGCCTGCTGGCCCGCGACCTGGAGCACCTCACCTCCGCTCAGTTCGCCAAGATCATGGACACCCTCGCCGGCGACCGGCGCGGCCAGGAGATCCTGGCCGCGTGGATCGGCAAGGAGAAACTCCGTGACGCCCTGAACCTGCGCGCCCGGGTGACCGGCTCCACCCCCGGCGAGCGGGATGTGCGGGACCGGTTGTTCCGCTTCTATGACTGGTGCGCGGCCAACGACGACATCCCCGAGCTGCTCACCCTGGCCCGCACGGTCTCCCGGTGGGAGGACGAGATCGCGGCCGCGGTGCTGGCGGGAGTGACGAACGATCTGGCTTCACACTGCACCTCGCGTTGCTGATCCGTTTCCGGGTGTGGTGATCGGGGGTGTTCTGCCTTCTGGGACTGATGATGGCACGGGGGTCTGACAGTTTGCGGAGGCGTGG
>JBKQSL010000495.1:0-21133 GCA_052143655.1 Streptosporangiaceae bacterium
GCCTCGGCCAAGACCAGGAACACCATGCCGACCACCAGCGCGATCGTCACGCCCAGGATCACGAACCACAGCTCGGGCAGGACGCTCGTTCGCTTTGCGGCCACCGAGCCGCTGATGGCCGTGATTACTGGCGAGGCGATCAGGAACGCCAGGACGCCTGCGATCAGCGTGCGCAGGAACGAGAACCGCAGTCCCAGCAGCCGCCGGGCACCGAACGCGAACACCAGCACGGTCAGCGCGGTGAACACGAAGATCAGTGGCAGCACCAGAACCGTCACCGTGATCGCGGGTCCCCTCCAGCCATCCGGAGCGCCTCCTCATCCTCTTTGCGTCGCGAAACAACCTCGCAGGCGCTTACCAGTCGGCGGAGAGGCCGGGCGAGGCGATCCCGCCTTCGTGAACTTCCGCATACTTACTACCGTTGATCTCCATGCTGGCCTTGACGGCGCGCTGACCGCTCACCCTGTATAGCCAGGCGGTTCAGTGACCTCCCGACGTCACCAGCACACCTTGGCGGATCTCAAGACCGCCTAGCGGGAGACTTTGCGGCGGCCATGTCCAGCTTCGCTCAGGCGCTCGAATTGTGGCGCGACATGGGCTACAGGCCCGGTGAAGCGGGGGCACTCACCGAACTGGGCATTGTTCAGCGGGTGACGGGAGACTACTCATCCGCCACAGTCAGCTTGACCTTAGCACTGGAACTATGCCGCGATATCGGCGACCGTCCAGGTGAGGCCGGCGCCCTCACTGAACTCGGCGTCGCGCAGTACATGACCGGGGACTACGGTGCGGCAAGCCACCATTTGACGCAGGCCCTCGCACTGCACCGCGACCTGGGTGACCGCTCCGCCGAGGCCGGTGCCCTCAACGACCTGGGGCTGGTCCAGCTGGCCACCGGGGAGTACCGGGCGGCCGCTGGCAGCTTTACCCGCGCACTGGCGCTGCACCGCGAACTCGGCGACCGGCTCTGGGAAGCCAGCGCCCTCAGGAACGCCGGGGTCGTACTGTACCTGACCGGTGATTATCCCGGGGCTGATCACCGTCTTACCGAGGCTGCACAGCGCTTCCGTGACCTGGGCAGCCAATTCGGGGAAGCCGGTGCGCTCAGCCAGCTGGGCATCGTCCAGCGACTCAGGGGCGATAATCCGGCAGCTGTCACCAGCCAGGCCCAGGCGCTGAAGATATACCACAGTCTTGACAACCGGTTCGGGCAAGCTGAGGCACTCAACGAACTGGGAAAGGTGCAGCACGTAACAGGGGGACACACTGAGGCGCGAGGCAGCCATGAACGGGCGCTAGAACTGTTCCGCCAACTCGGCAACCGAACTGGCGAAGCGGAGGTCCTCAATAGTCTGGGCGAACTGGCGCTCACACTGGCACAGCCCGGTGAAGCCGCGGCATGCCATCAGCAAGCTCTCAACATCGTCTCTGTCATCACAGTGCCCATGGAGGAGGCTCGCGCACTGGAAGGCCTCGGCCGGTCCGACCTGCACCACGGCCAGACCGCAGGAGGCGCGGAACGCCTGCGTCAGGCACTAGCCATCTACCAGAGGATCGGATCCCCGCGCGCCCAGCAAGTGGCGGCGCTTCTACGCGGCCAAGGTCTGTGACCAGGCGCCTGCCCATGGGCAGGTACCGACACAGATGCACGGTCGTCCGCTGCTGTCCGGCCGTGTCCGGTATCTGGCGCTAACTCTACGCGCCGGCGCCAGCCTGGTGACGCATCACTGATGTGAAGCACGCTGAGCGTGGCCTCCGTGAAACGTCAACGAGAAGGAGCAGAGCATGACCGGGCATCCGCACCCCTCAGCCAGCCAGCCGGCCCCGCAGCCTGTCAGCGGTTACGTCGAGCAGGTCCAGAACTCGTTCCAGGACGCCTCCAACGAGCAGGCTCAAAGGCAGGCCGAAGAAACGCAGCGTCGTCTCGCGCGCGAGCAGGCAGCCGCCGCGCAGGCGCAGCCGAAGACCAGCCAGGGCCGGTAACGCATCCCCGGCGGAGTGGCTACGAGAGGGCTACTCCGCCCGGTCCTACAACCAGCCCAGCGAAAGGATCTTCGCGATGACATTCACCCACCGCTTGAGAGGCTAACCGGGGCGCTCATCATCACCAGCGGAATCTGCGGAGCGGCGCTAGCTCCCAGCGCTCCCGCCCTGGCCGCGACGGCCCCGCGGGCCGCGTTCGGCCCGTCCTACTGCAACAGCAGTTCATGCGACCTGGCTTCCGGGCCATACTCGGGGGACATCTACTTCGAGATGCCCCGAGGGACAGCGCTGACGATGATCTGCTGGACCGACACCCAGTGGTACGACGGTTCCGACCGCTGGTTCAAGGTCTCGAGTATCTACGGGGTCGGCTACACGCCCGCCAACGAGGTCGGGAACCAAACAAGAGTCGGACACTGCTGAGCAAGACCGCACCAAGAACACTGACGGCCGGGACGCGGGTCCCGGCCGTCACTGATTCCTCGCCAATTCTCGCCAGTGCACAGCCGGCTCGGACCATGGGCACCTCGGCGGAGCTGGGAAGTTTGCCCGGCGCCAGCGATTGCGTGGAACGAGTCGTGGAACGGGGACTTCGCGGAATCGGCGCATTCTGTGCTTTCCGGGCACTGGGTGGCGCCATCGGCGCAGGTGGAGGGCGCGGAGCCGCCGCCCGGGCCTCTCGTAATGAATAGGTCGTCGGTTCGATTCCGACAGGCGGCTCCAGGTCAGAGGCATGATCACGGCCCTCAGGCCGATGCCCGTGGAACGGGTCGGCCGGGAACGGCGGCTCAAGCGCACGGTCAGGACCGAGGCGCAGGTCACCCTGCGCGGTATGCCATTCCAGCGCGGCACGCTTCATCCGCTAGGGTTTGACTCCCAGCGGCCGCCGTCTTGTTCGCTGCTGTGCCCGCGTTGCCGTTAGTCGGCACTTACCAGGAGAACAGGGACCTTGCAATTCCGCGCGGCCGCCTCCGCCACATGCCCTAGCCGCGGATGCCGCAGGCCACCGTCTCCGTGACGGCCGATGACCAGCAGGTCAAAGCCGTGCTCGAGGGCATAGTCGCAAATCGCCGAGGCGGCATGGCGGTCATTGGCGGTGTGCAGGTCGATCCGGACCGGTGACATTTCGGCGATAGCGGATTTCGTCGCCTGGAAAGCGTCCGCCATATGGCGCATGGAGGCCGGCGCTTCCTGTGCCGGTTCCCGCTCCGCTTCCCGGCGTGGTGCAGCCGGCTGAGCGGCTAGCGCCACGACATGCCCCGGTCCGTCGCCCACCAGGGCCGCTGCGGCCTTCAGGGCGGCTATCGCATCTGGCGAGCCATCCCAGGCTACGAGCACCCTGCGAAACGGTCCGCCGATGGAAACGTTCTGATTGTGAGCATCCGCGGCAGCAACCACAACGCCCTCCTTGGAAGCCCGCTGCCGCCAGCGCCCATGACGGCCTGGCGCGACTGGCTACCATTGTTCAGCTTGATGGCGGGCACCCCAGCGGCCCAGTTCGTGTGATCTAAGTCACATTACTGCAGCTAGGATTCTCCCGCCAGCGCGCGCTGCCGCGGAATTTGCGGCTGGCAGCCATGAGGCAGGCGGGCAGGGCCATACTGCCGTCAGCCGTCCTGGACGTCCCCGACGTAGCTGACTGACCACCTGGACCTCTTCTATGGTGACCAGCCCGGCAATTTCTATGGTGACCAGCCCGGCAATGACCAGCTCCTGTACCTGCGGATGAATGCGCGGATGCGCTCGGGCGCGTCGACCATGATGATGACAACCGGCAGGTCCTCGGAGCGGCTGACGATCCGCGAGGTGCGGATACGGCTGGAGGCGCCGAATCCCTCGCAGCCGCGGATCACGGTGGCTCCCGCCATCCCGGCCCTGTGAGCGCGGTGCACGATCTCGGTGTAGCGGGCGGCGGCGGAAGTGCTCGTCCTGGCTGATGATCACGGTCATCCGCAGGGCCGTGCTGGCTGGCTGCATCGGGGATCTCCTCCTTCGCCTGCGGGGCGGGCGTCGCCGGTCAGGTCATGCCAGTGCCGTGACCACGGCCAGCAGCGCGACCAGTGTGATCAGCATGTAGGCGAGGTAGGCATCCAGTCGTCCGGACTGCAGCCGCTTGACCGCGCGCACCACGGCCATGGCCGGGCGCAGCAGGGGCCGGTAAAGGTATGTCTCGACCACCTCGACCACGTCGGAGCTGTAGCCGAGCCGCGGGCCCAGGCCTGGGCTGGCGGGCTGGGTGTCGCCGGTTTCTTCCGCGCTGGCCCCCGACGCCGGCGCCAGGCTGCGGACCTCCGACCGGCTGTGCAGGACCGACGCGAGCACCCGCCGGGTGGGGTTGGCGAACCCGGTCGCCGTGTAGCAGTCCGCGCCTTCCACTCCCGCGGTCGCCGATCGCCATGCGGGCACTCGCCGTACCCGGGTCATCCGGGTTCCGGAGACCAGGCGGGTGAATACGAGCACCACCAGTGCCAGCGCCGGCATGGCAATCCACAGCCAGGATGGCGACAGTGCGGAGAAGCTGCCGAAGACCGGCTGCACGACCCAGGGGGACTTCAGCGCCCCCGCGGTCACGGTCGCGGATATGGCTGGTGACAGCCCGGCCGCCAGCGCCCGCACCACCAGCGGCAGCAGTGCGGCGACGGCCAGGCAGGCGGTGGCGAGCAGCACGATCCCGGTCCGCCCGAGCCAGTTGTAGTCGCGGGCAGCGCCGCCGCCGGCTTGCTGCCGCTGGGCATCGGGCGGCGGGCCGAGGACCACCAGTCCTGTCAGCCGGACGAACGTGACGCCGGCGAAACCTGCCGTCAGGGCCACGGCGGCGCCGGCGATCGCCAGCAGCAGGCGGTCGCTCAGGCCAGGGACGCGGAACTGCTGCATCAGCGCTTCGAGCAGGAACCACTCCGCGGCGAATCCCGCGGTCAGCGGCAGGCCTGCCAGCGTGAGCGAGCCGATGGCCAGCCCTGTGCCGCTCCAGGGCAGCCGCCGCGCGGAGCCGCGCAGCGCGTCGAGATCGTCGTCGCTGGCGTCGGCCGTGCCGCGGCCGGACGGGGAGATCACCGCGCTGCTGGTGAACAGCAGCGATTTTGCCGCGGTGTGCGCGACTATCTGCAGGGTGGCTGCCAGCAGCCCGGCCGCTACCAGGCGCGCATCGTGCACTGCGGCGCCGGTGAGCGCCACTCCGTACCCTGCCACGGTCAGGCCGGCGTTCTCCACGCTGGAGTAAGCGATCACGCGCTGCAGGCCCGGCTGAACCGCGGCGTGCGCGATGCCGAGCAGGGCGGTCAGCCCGGCGAGCACCAGCAAGGTCCCGATCAGCCATGCCGGAGGCGCCCCGAGCAGCGCGAACGTGCGCCAGAGGCCGTAGAACCCGACGTTCACGGCGACCCCTGCCATGATCGCCCGGGCCGGTCCCGGTGCCGCCGCGTAACCGCGTGGCAGCCAGACCTGGAACGGCACCAGCCCGACCTTGATCACGAAACCGGCGGTGAGCAGGACCTGCGCCGCGTCCCGGGCCGTGCTGGGCGGGACGCGGGCGAACGAGGCTAGCGCCAGCGAGCCAGATCGCACGGCGAGCAGCAGCAGGCCGAGCAGCAGTGCTGCCCCGCTGATCCGGCCGAAGACCAGCGTTATCAGCGCGCCGCCGGGCCTGCCCGGGCGTCCGCGCTCGAAGCCGGCCAGCAGGTAGAACGCGATCGTCAGCAGCTCCCAGGACAGCAGGGCCGTGAAGGCGTCCGCCGCGGTCAGGAATACCGCCACGCTGCCGAGCGTGAGCGCGTAACCGGCCGCCAGTCCGCGGCGGCCTACCGAGCCGGGCCGGGCTGCCCAGTCGGCGAAGGCGAGCGACACGGCGAACGCCGCGCTGAACGCGATGACCAGGAACATGCCGGACATTCGATCGGCGGTCAGCGCCGCGGTGCCGGCCCCGAGCCAGCCCTCCACTGGCACCCGCACCACGTCCCCGGCGAGCGCCCCGGCCCCGGCTGCGGCTATGCAGCCTGATCCGGCCGCGCCCAGCAGGTAAGGCACGGCCCGCGGCTGCTCTCGCGCCGCGCCCAGGACCAGGTCAATAAGGCCGCCGGCGGCCAGGGCGATGAGCCCGGCTACGAAGACGATGCTCAGCGTGGTCATCGTGGCTGCTCCCCGGCACTGCGGTTGGCGGGCAGGCGCCCGATGCTCAGCAGCAGGGCCCGCAGGATGCTGAACGGGGGCGGCGGCGACCCCGGCAGCCAGATATCCACGGGCACGATCGTCCCGATCCCGGCAGAGGTGGCATAGGAGCCGCGGGCCGGGCCGGCCTGGTCAGCCGCGCCGGGCTGCCCGCCGTCCCCGGCGCTGTCGTGCTGGCCGTCTGCCTCGTCGGGAACGACAACAGGGCTGCCGCCCAGCAGGCCGCCGCTGACTGCGTCGGTTCCGACCGCGATCACTACTTTCGGATCGGGCATGCCCTCGTACGTTCGGCGCAACGGCTCAGCCATGCCGTGCGCCCCGGCCCCGGTGACCAGCAGCACGTCGGCGTGCCGCGGGCTGGCGGTGAAGAAGATGCCCAGCCGGTGAATGTCATAGACGGGATTGAGCAGGGCCATGATCTCCTGCTCCTCGGAACCGTCCGAGCCCGCGTCGACATGCCGCAGGTGCACCGACCGGCGCAGGGCCGCAGTCCTGGCCGCGAGCCCCTCCCGGGCGGCCGCGACCGCGCGTTCGGACTCGGGGAGCGGCGGTACCACCAGCCCAGTGCGGTCGGCCGCGCCGGCCGCGGCGCCATAGGCCCAGCCGAACAGGTCCGGCCGCTGGCTAACACACCGGCCGCAGAGAATGCACCGGCCCTGGTCGAGCGTGAGCCTGCCGTCAGGAGCACTGCCGATCGCCCTGGTCGGGCACAGGGCGCCGGCCTCAGGAGCAGCATCGGCCATGGCGGAGGCCAGGAGCATCGCCGGCCCGCGCCAGCCATCGAGGTAGGGATCGGGTTTGCCGGGCCAGCGTGCGGTGACCACCCCATCGCGCAGTCCGCGCAGCACCCACGGGCTCACAGCGCCGCCCCCGCGACCGACAGGCCGAAGCTGGCCTCGATGAACGGGAAGTCGGTGAGGATGTCACCGGCGAAGACCTCATGCATCAGCACCAGGTTGTGGAAAGAGGCCGAGCGCGGCCAGCAGCGGGCGATACGGCCGTCCTCGATGCGCACGTCGTAGAGCACCTCTCCCTGCGGCGCTTCGGCCCAGCCGACGGCCCGGCCGGTGACCACCTCGCACGGCACCAGCAGCGGACCGTCGCCCGCATCGTCAAGCTCGTCAGCTGCCTGCCGGAGCAGGTGGAATGACTGGCGCACTTCGTCCCACCGCACCCGCAGCCGGGCCAGCGCGTCCCCTTCGTGGTGCTCGCGCGGCGGGCCGAGGCCCAGCGCCGGGTAGGCGTCGTAGGGACGGGCCCGCCGGGCATCGTCGGCGAGACCCGATGCCCGGCCGACCGGGCCGAGGGCGCCGTGCTGGCGGGCCCGCTCGGGCCGCAGCGGACCGGTGCCGCGCAGCCGGTCCAGGAAGGAAGCGGTTCCCATCAGCGCCGTCACGTCGCCGGTGATGGCCCGCTCCAGCCGGCCCAGCTCCGACAGCAGCTCAGCCGGCCCCAGGGCAGGCAGCCCGGACACGCCGCCAGGCACGACGACACCGCGGCCGAAGCGGCTGGCGCACATCCGGCTGACCAGCCTGGCCGCCTTCTCCTTGTGTGCCCCGAACCGCGCGGTCGCGACGGCCTGGCCGGCCGCGTCGGTCAGCCGCACGGCCACGTCCAGGTGCGCGAGCAGCCGCTCCAGCTCGGCATGCAGCAAGCGGACCAGCGCGGCACGCCACGGCACCTCGGCCCCGGCGATCTGCTCGACGGCATGGCAGTAGGCGAGGGCATGAGCGACCGAGGCAACCCCCTCGGCCCGCTCGGCCAGCAGCACGCCGTCCGTCGCGGGCAGCTGCTCGAGCCGCTTCTCGATGCCCCGGTGCTTGTAGAAGATCCGCATGTTCAGGTGCGCTATGTCCTCGCCGGGGGTCTCCACCAGATACTCGATGGCCTCCATCACCCCCGACCGGACGGGCCCGTGCGGGATGGTGAACATGCCCGGTCCCCGGACGTGCCGCGGCACGGAATGCTCATCCGGCCAGATGCCGCGCGGAAGTGACGCTGCCGCTCCCGGCTGCGGCCGTGGCGAGGACCGGCTGAGCAGCGGGAGGATCAGCGGCTCCAGCCGGGGATGACCCTCCGGCACGACGCCGAAAAAGTCATGAATCTGCCGCTCATACCAGAACGCAGCACCCACTGCCGGGGTGAGGGCAGGGTAGGAGCGGGCCGCGGCCGGAAGCGCGGCCTCTCGCGTCGTGATCCCTGCCGTGGTCGCCAGGTGCGCGGACAGCACCAGGCTGCCGCCCCGCCGGGTACCGAGCATCCCGGCGAACCGGTGACCGGCGGCGACCTCGCGGCTGACTGTCTCGCGCAGGGCCGCTGCGCTGGCCAGCAGCGCGCCTCCGGCGGGCGCAGCCCCGGCGGCGGCGCCCGTCACGGGACTCATGCCGGCACCCGCAGCGCGGCTACGGCCCGGTCCAGCAGGCCGGTCAGTTCCCCGGGCGGGTGCAGGCCGAGGATGAGCAGCGCGATCAGGCCGGCGAGCACCGGTACCACCATCCATGCGCTCGGCTCGCCGCGGTCCGGGGTCGGCTCGCGGCGCGGTGTGAGCATCATCCGGTTCGCCGCCACGGACAGCCCGAGGAACGCCACGGTGACCAGGATCACCAGGATGGCGGCCACCGCGTTGCGCGAGTCAGCCAGGCCTCCGGAGACGATCTCGAACTCGCTGCGGAAGATCCCGAAAGGCGGTAGCGCGGACAAGGCGAGGATGGCACCCAGGAACAGCGGGCCGCTCCACGGGAGCAGGTCAAGGCCGCCGGTAACCGAGGAGATCTGCTTGCTGCCGAACTTCCGCACCAGCACCCCCGCGCCCATGAAGGCATTGCCCTTGGCCGCTGCGTGGGCGAGGACATGCAGCAAGACGCCGGCCAGCGCGACCGGCGCGCCGAAGCTGACCCCGATGGCCAGGATGCCCATGTGCTCCACGCTCGAGTACGCGAGCAGCCGCTTGTAGTCCTGCTGGTCGAGCAGGTAGAGCGCGGCGAGCAGCAGCGAGGCCACGCCGAACACCAGCAGCACGTCGCGGGGGAATCGGGGCCCCAGGGTGACTGCGGCGATCTGGTAGAACCGCAGGATCGCGTAGAAGCTGACAGCCAGCAGGGATCCTGACAGCAGCGCCGAGACCGGCGTCGGTGCCTCCGAGTGGGCATCCGGCAGCCAGGTGTGCACCGGGAAGAGCCCCACCTTGGTGCCGTAGCCGAGGACGGCGAGCACGAAAGCCAGCCGGATCGCCGTATCCGGCAGGTGCCCGGCCGCCCGCAGCAGCGGGCCGAACTCCAGGTTGTAGGACGCGCCGAGGACATGCGAGCCCGCGTAGTAGGCGAAGATCGTGCCCAGCAGTGCGAGTGCCAGCCCGGCGGAGGCGAGCAGCACGTATTTCCACGCCGCCTCCGCAGCGCCGTCGGTCCGCTCTGCGGCCACCAGCAGGGCGGACACGATCGTGGTCACCTCGACGGCGATCCACAGCAGCGCCAGGTTCCCCATCGCCGGGGCGACCAGCATGGACCAGGCGAACAGGTTGAGCCCGGCCCAGAACAGCCGCGCGTACTGCTGATCCTCGCCGCTGTGGCCGCCGGCGGTCCTGAAGTACCCGATCGAGTAGACGGCGACGCAGGCGTACACGAACGCGGTGGCGAGCAGGAACACCACGCTGAGCGCATCGATCCGGATGAAGCCCAGCATCCGCAGGTCCCGATGCGATGCGGTCGGGATCAGGGCCAGCACCAGCGCGAAGCTGGCGATCCCGGCCACGGCCGTTACCAGCCCGGCCAGCCGACCAGGCAGCCAGAAAGAGAGCACGGCCGCCGCCGCTGGCACCGCCAGCAGGATGATCACCACAGTGTTCACTGCGTCACCCCCGCAGGCTGGTAAGCCCGCTAGTCGACAGCGAGGCGGTCCGGCCATGATGAGTGCGGATCAGCAGGCCGAACACCACGACGGCCAGCAGCAGGTCGAACAGCAGAGCCACCTCCAGGATCAGCGGGAGGCTGGCCGCCACGACCAGGGCGGCCAGAGAGATCCCGTTCTCCAGCGAGAACAGCCCGATGGCCTGGGAGGCGACGTCCCGCCGGTGCATCATCAGCACGAACGACACCAGGACCACGGACAGGGACACCGACAGCGCGGTGGCTGGTGCCGCGCCCCCGCTGACCGGGACAGTGCTCGCGGCGAAGAACCCGAACGCCGCGACGCCGATCGCGATCAAGACGGTGCTGGCGAGCCCCAGGCCGCCGCTGCCCGCGATGTCCGCGCCGATCTCCGGCATGTCCGCCGGGTCGGTGTCGCGCAGCAGCCGGCGCAGCACCGCCGGGATGGCCAGCACCTTGAGCACGATGGTGACCGCGGCCAGGACATACAGTTCCGGCAGGTGCCGGACGGCGCCGACGAGGACCGCCAGGGCAGCCAGCAGCGCGGACTGGGCCGCGTACAGCCGGACCTGGTCGCGCAGCAGCGCCTGGCGGAACATGCCGAACTCCAGGAGCAGGATGAGCACCGCGATCACGTTCGCGCCGCCGGTGTCAACGCCGGGGGCCTGCACCGCGTGCATCAGCCACCTCCCAGGTAGAGCGTGAAGACGCCGAGCACGGCGAGCAGGAAGGCGGCGGCGGCGAACTCGGTGATCTTGAACAGGCGCAGCTTCGCGAACGAGTTGTCGATGACCGCCACGACCACGCCCACCGCGCACGCCTTGGCGGGCAGCGCGATCATCGCCAGCAGCACGGCCCCGACTTGCTGCGTCGAGGCCAGGCCCCAGGGCGCTACGAAGACGTTGATCAGGATCGTGTAGAGGATCAGCTGCTTGGCCGCCGAACCCCACTTCAGCAGGGCGAAGTAAGGCCCGGAGTGCTCGAACGGCCGGGCCTCCTCGATCATCCCGAACTCGTTGGTCCCCGAGTGGGTCTCCACCGGGATCCGCCCGGTCTCGGAGAGGATCACCATGAACAGCGCCGCCGCGGCCAGTACGTGCGCGGGCCGGATGATCTGGCCTGCCGACGAGCGGACCGTGGCCGCCAGCGCATAGGGCAGGTCGGTTGCGGTCAGCAGTGCCACGGTGAACACCACGAACAAGACGACCGGCTCGGTGATCGCCCCGAAGGTCTTCGCCCGGCTCGCGCCCAGCTGGGCATAAGGGCTGCCGGTCTCCAGCGCGGCCACCGCGACCAGGAAGCTGGCCAGCGACAAGATGAACCCGCCGCCCAGGATGTCCCCCATGTAGCCGAGCGGCAGCGGGAACGTGGTGAGCACCGGGATCAGCAGCGGCACTGTCAGGTAGCAGGTGAACGCGGCGACCGGAACGGCCAGGAACACCCAGCTTGCCCCCTCGGGGGCAAGCGCTTCCTTGCGGAACAGTTTGGCCAGGTCATAGTAGGGCTGCAGGACCCGCGGACCCCGGCGTCCCTGCAGCCGGGCCTCCACCCGCGCGATCACGCCCGAGATGCCGGGCGCGGCGCCCGCGATGGTCACGACCTGCAGGAACTGGATAACCGGGACCGGCAGCAGGACGCTCATGCAAGATTCCGGGCAGAACTGCCAGGGCGGGACCACAGTCCCGCCCGATCATTGCCGGGCGGCCCCGGTACGGCTGTATCCATGACGACGGCTCCTCACGCTCCCAGGACATGGGCACGGGTAGAAGCCATCAGCGAGAATAAGTCCCGCGGTTGAGGCGAGCTTCATCGCCAGCGGCCATTGTGGCCCATGGCCGATCGCGCCCGCAATCCGGGCCGGCCGCCCGAAGGGGCTAGCGGGGACCGCGGATTGCCGGCAGCGGGCCGCGTGCCGAGGCCCTCGGAAGTCAGGGGTGAGCGGGCGGCGGGAAGGAGGATGGTGCGTCGTCCTGCTCTGCGAGCCATCCGCCGATGCGGTAGTAGATGTCCTGCCCGTAGCTGGTGGGCAGCGGCCGGGCTTCGGCGAGCTTGAATGTCCGCTGCCCGTCAGCCTGGCGCGGTGCGCGCAGGAACAGTGCTGCATCCGGGCGCTCGCGGTAGAAGCTGTCGGCCAGGTCGTAATGGTGGGTGACGAAGAACACCCTGATGCCTGCTTCCAGCAGCGCCCGCACGACCTGGCGGCCGATCTCTGATCCTTCCCGCTCGTTGGTGGCCGCGAAGGACTCGTTGAACAGGATCAGGCAGCGCGGGCTGAGCTGATCGGCGATAACGCTCAGCCGCTTGAGTTCCTCGTCCAGGCGCCCGCTGATCATCGCTGGGTCTTCCTCGCGGATGAAGTGGGTGAAGACTTTCTGGCAGACGCTGGATCGCAGTGCCCGGGCGGTCACGAACATGCCGCACTGCATCATCAGCTGGGCCAGGCCCGCGCTGCGCAGGAACGTTGACTTTCCGCCGGAGTTAGCGCCGGTGATGATCAGGAGCATCTTGCCGTCGCCGTCGATGTCGTTCCCGACTGCGTGGCCGGCTTGCAGCGCCAGGCTGGTATCGCGCAGGTCCGTGCAGGAGAACTCCGCCAGGCTCGCATCCGCCGGAGCAGGGAACGCCGTCGGCTGGTTCCTGGCCGCTAGCTGCTCATGCAGGCTGAGGCAGCTGACGTAGAACCCCAGCTCGGCCCGCAGCATGATGAAGTAGCTGGTCACGTGGTCGGCTGACTGCGCCGCGGCGTTGGCGACCAGGTTGATCCCCCGGTTCGCGATGTCCTGCAGTGCCTCGGCTCCAGCCTCGTCGCGCGGCGGGATGGTGAAGGAATAGCTGGATCGCGGCTCGATCCCGAGGCGTTCTTTCCAGCTGCGCCGCGCATCTCCAGAGCGCAGGACGTAGCTGATCCCGGTATTGCCACGGTCGAGTTGCGCGCTCAGCAGCTCGCCGTTCCGGAAGCGCAGCTGCCCGAGGTGACGGCGGAGCGTCGCGAAGTAATCGTCGTCCAGGTCGCTCTGCAGACCGCGCAGCAGCGTGCTCAGCCCTTCGGAGGAGAACTTCCCGGCATGGCCGTCGGCGACACGGCGTAGTTCCCTGAGCCGGGCTATCAGGACCTCAAGCTGGTTGATCGCTCCGGCCAGGATGGTGCCGGGGTAGCGCGATCCCAGGAATCCCCACACGCCGCGCTTGTCCTGCAGGGCCGCGACGGAAATGCGGTACATGTCACGGATGATCTCGGGTGCGGCGATGCAGTCCGCGAGGATGTCCTGGCGGTAGCGGATGACCCGCACGTCAGCGACGCTGGTGAGCAGGACCCGCTGCGAGATGTCGAGCAGGAACTTGTCCCCTGCCGCCATTGCCGCGAGCACGGTGCCTAGCTCCAGGTCCTGGATCAGGTCGTCGCTGTTCGGCGGGAGTTCGGCGGTGAAGTCGAAGTCCTGGTCGGGATGCAGCAGGTGAGCCTTCACGGGGTGAGCCGTTCCCTCAGCTGGTCATAGGTGACCTGGTGCTTGCGGGCGATGGCCAGGGCATAGGCCAGGCCGTCGGCGGGCTTGCGGATGATCTTGTAAGTGCGGTCGGCGGGGTTCCCCGGCACGATCGTGCTGGCCATGCTCACCACGCTGGGGCCCAGTGACGCCAGCTCGTCGATGAACGTGACGTAAACGCACAGCGGGCCGAGCTCCATGACCTTCGCCAGCACCTTCTCGCCGAGGAACCGGGCGTCCCGCACCGTGGTGGAGGTGAAGATCTCGTTCATGATGACGATGCTGGCCGGGGTGGCCTCCAGGAGAGCCTTCCGGATTCTCAGCAAGTCGTCCTCCAGCTTGCCGGCCAGGTCGGTGAGGTCCTCCTGGCGCTCGAAGTGGGTGAAGATCCGGTCACCGAAGAACAGCCGCGCTGCGGTGCCGGGTACCGGGCAGCCAGTGCCGGCCAGGTGGTGCAGCTGGCCGAACATCCGCGCGAACGTGGTCTTGCCGCCCTGGTTCGGCCCGGACACGACGATCACGCGTTCCGGGCCGCTGAGGTGGAAATCGTTGGTCACGACCGCAGCACGGCGGGGAGCCAGCCTGGCCGCGAGGGCCAGGTCGAAGGTGTCGCGGGCGGATACCTGCTTGGACGCCGGCATGAGCTCCGGGTAGCAGAAGCCCAGCCCAGCCGAGCGCAGCGGCCTGATGTAGTCCAGGTATGCCAGGTAGAACTGCAGTTCCCGGTCACACTGGCTGATCACCGGGTCAACAAACCCCGCGTGCCCGAGACAGTACTGGGCGAGGGCGGAGAATTCGTCGCGGAACAGCCGCGCGACCAGTTCGAGGATCTGGGCGCCGACATGGGTCATGGGCGGCCAGGCCCGGTACGGCACGCGGTAGTCCTTCGCCGCGCCCTGCTGGAATCTCTCGAAAACCTGCTGAATCTCGTTGCTGTAATCGGGCTCGCCGTCGTACCGGCTGGCCTCCACCCGCGGGCCCTTGATCCGGACCAGGTACCTGACCTGAGCGAGATCGCGCTGGCGATCGGCGGTGTCCGAGGCCAGCCCGGTGAATCCGGCGGAGCTGGCGTACCCGGCCAGGTAATCGCGGAATGCGAGCAGGCCCCGCGAGCGGATCGGCCTGGCCGCCATGTCGTCGGCGAGCGCCCGCACCGCGTGGTAGTAGATCGCCGCCGCGTCGAGGAACCAGCCTTCCCGCTGATGGACGGATTCCATCTTGGGCAGCTGCTCCAGGTGAACCCGGACCTCGCGCATCCGCCCGGCGAACTGCGCAACCGCATGAAACAGCTCATGATCTTCCATATCCCGGAAGATCTCCTGGCGGTAACGCACGGTGCCGACATCTGCTGCCCGCCGGCTGAGCAGCCGCACGATGAGGTCGCGCTCTTCCCGCTCGCCGGCGACGGCTGCCACGATCTGATCGAGGTTGAGATCGGACAGGAAAGCCTGGCTGCCCTGGTCCTCAGCCTGGCCGGACACGTCTGTCCCGGCCCCCAGCAAACTGGCGAACGGTGAATGCTCCGTCACGTCAGCTCCTGTGCCCGCCGAAGCGCTTAGCAGGAGCCATCAGCCAAGTTGGCGGTCTCGTCGACGAGCCCCATCGTCACTTCCACTGTACTGGCCAGCCCTCCCGCTACCGAGTACGGGGACTGATCACCACCTGGCGGGTCTGCCCCGGCCGCGCTGCGAGGCGTCCCCGCTCCTGCGGCAGGAGCGCTGAGCAGCGCAAGGACCCGGTGGAAGGCCTCCTGGCGGCTGGCCAGCTCGTCGTCACGCCGCGGCGCGTCGGCCGCGGTAGCGGCGCGCTGGGCCGCTGCTGACTTCAGCGCGTTCTCCAGCCGGCCGGTGCTGTCGGCGTAGCGGGCACTGATTTCCCGGCCTAGCCGCCGCGTCGCTTCCGCCAGCCGGTACTGCAGGTCCGCCCGTGCTCGCCCGACCTGCCGCGGAACAAGGGCGGCCGTTTCACGGCGCAGGTATTCCCGGGCCCGGCGGCGGCCCGCCTCGCCAGGCAGGCGGCGCCGGATGGCACCTGCCAGCAACTCGGTCTGCCCGGCGTCCTCGGCGACCAGGTAGAAGAACCGCAGATCAGGAACCAGCCGTCCGGCCGGTGCCGGCACGCTCAGCGTGAGGCCCAGCAGTTCGGCCGCGGCACCGCGCACTGCCTCCAGCTCGGCCCGCAGGTCGCCGGTAAGCCGCCGGTCGAGGTCCGCGAGCCGCCTTTCCAGCTCCTCCGCCCGCTGCTGCCGCCAGGCCTCGGTCACCGCCACGGCCAGTTCAGCCAGCCGTGCCCGCCCGTCGCGCTCGATTTGCGCAGGCGGGGCGGTGCGCAGGTCACCGCTGGCCAGCGTGCTCAGACGTGCGTCGACATCTGCGGTCAGCTGATCCGCGGCCAGGCCTGCTGCCTCGTTCAGGTCGGCCAGCATCCGTGCGGACTCGGCCGCGGCCAGGTCCGTGGCGTCCTGGCGCCGCCGCGCCGCCGCTTCCAGCCGTGCGCGGAATGCCTGCACCCGCCCGGCTGCCTCTTCACTGCGCATCTCGGCGGCGCGGCGGGTCAGGTCCACCTCGTCAAGAAGCAGGCGGGCCAGTCGGCGGGCATGGCCGGCCACTGATAGCCGCAAGTCGTGAGCGCGTCCGGAGCGCAGGTAGCCGGCCAGGTCGCTGGCGAAGACGGCGAATCCGGCATCGCCGTCAGCCATGGCCGCGCGGGCCGACACCGGGTACACCCGGACTGGGTGGCCAATAGCCTCGGCTGCTATCCGCGCCGCGAAACCGACAGCCTCGCCCAGCTCACTCTGGCCGTCCCGGCCGGGGCCAGCTTCGCCCGCACCGGGCGCCGCCAGGTAGTCGGCCTTGTTGAGGACCACGAACATGGTCATCGACAGTTCCGCGACCCGGGTCATCAAGTCGCGCTCGCTGGCCGACGCCGGAGAATCGGCGGTGAGCACCAGCACAGCCGCGTCCATGCTCTCCAGGGCTGTTTCCGCCTCAGTCGTGTTGTGCGCGTACACCGATCCAGTGCCCGGCGTGTCCACCAGCTCGGCTCCGCACTGCAGGATGGGAGCATTCACCGCCACGGTCACCGACGCCACATCCCGGCGGTTGCGAGGGTTCCCATGCTCGGTGACCAGGTCGCCCAGGGCCGTCAACGGCAGCTGGTCTCGGCGGCCATCGCGGTACAGCACTCTCACGCACTCATCGGTGCCGTACCGCACCGTTGCGGCCAGCGCTGTCAGCGGCGTCACGCCGACGGGCAGGACCGGGCGGCCAAGCAGGGCGTTGATCAGCGTGCTCTTGCCGCGCTTAGCTTCCCCGGCCACCAGTACCCGCAGCCGCTGGTCGGTCAGTCGGCCGCGAAGCTCGGCCAGAGCCGCCTGACCGTCCCTGTCGGCCAGGACAGACAACTCGCTGAGCGCCACCAGAAGCGGGTCGGCACTGTCAGATTCGCGCACCCAGCCTCCCGCCATGATCAGGCAGGGACCGTTGGCGGCTGCGCCGCGGTTATCGGCGAGTCCCTCCGCCGCTCGCTCCAGCCATCGTACCGGGGAGGCGCCGAGCCAGCGGCAGCCCGCAACTGGCCAGGTCGCCCGACACGCTGTCGTCCGGGGACGCCTGGGAGGCGGTCGGCTACTCCGGACGCGACCGGGAGAAAGCAGATGCCAGAGACTCGGAAAGGGCAAGCCATCCCTCGGCGAATAGCCACGCTGCGACGATGTCCGTGGGCCAGTGGACACCCAGGTAAACGCGACTCGTCCCCACCGCGGCCGCCGTCAGCAGCGGCAGCGCGTGCTTCGCTCCGCTGCCTGCCTCGAGACCGCGAGCGCAGGCGCCGACGGTCAGGGCAGCCAGGGTGGAGTGCTTGGAGGGCAAGCTGAAACCTTCAGGCTCGGTTAGCCAGACGCTAGCGGGCGGTCGCTGCCTGGCGATCAGCCGGGACAAGGCACGGCGGACTGTCGTGCCACTGGCGACTACCAGGCAGGGGACGCAGGCTTCAGGACACCCTCTCCGCCGTGCAACTGTGACAGCGCACGCGGCCAGCAGCACCGCGCAGAAGGCGGGCTCCGCCAGTGTGCTCACGGTGCGGGCTGCGGTGACAGCCGGTGGGCGGCGACCGTTCTGCACGGCCGTCATTGCCGCCTCATCGAGATACCCGAGACGTCCCGTTCTGGCCAGGGCACTAACCAGTGCCAGGCCGGCGAAGGGGACCGCGCTGCCGCTGATCAACCGGACGGCGGCCCGGAAGACCGGGGTATGGGAGGCCTTCTGCCTGCGCCCCCAGCGGAAGGCGGGCCGCTGGCTGACCATCCCTCTGGGGGGCACCACGGTCCTGCCTCCTCGATCACGTCCACGCAGGACCCACCGGTCATATGGCGCGCGACCGCACTGGTGTCAGTGCAGCACCGGCCGGATCCACCACCGCGCGGCTGGGCCACTGAGATCATCGTAAGCGGACCATGTCCTCCGGCAGCGCCCGGCCGCACCCCGGCGCGCGGCCGGTCACTTGAGCAGCAGGCGGTGACCTTCGCCTCTCGTGCGACGAGGCTCCGGCCGCCCAATGCCATCGTGGGCGTGTCTATGGCCTGTGCCCGCGCGCTCGCCCGGGCATCGCCGAGGCGCAGCCCGCCATGCCCTACGGGATCCCCCAGTCCTAGCCGGGACTGTCCGAAGACCGGCGTTCCGGGCTGATCGCGCCACTTCATGAGCCCGCGGCCTGGGCGGCAGCGGCAGACCAAGATTCTTGGCCACCTGGGCTCTATCAGGCCTCGCCTGGGTTCGGCCGCGGCGCTTGGCAGCCCGCCGCGGCGAGTGATCTCAGCGCCTCGGGGCGGATGACGGCGTCGGGGTGAGGTCGGCGCACCTTCGAGATCTCGCTTTGCTGGTCGGTGATCGAGAGCGGAGAGGTGATACCGGTCGAGCAGCTCGCTGACAGCCTGCTGCGCCGGCGGATCAGGCTCCCCGGGCTTGCGGTGTCTCCTGCCAAACCTGTTCACGGAGTTCCTCGCCTTTGGTGGTCATCAGTTCACAGGCCGCATTGACAGTGTGCTCGGCCGTTGGCCCTCCGGGGTGCTCTCTGCGCTAGGATTCCCTTGATATATCACAAGGGAAAGAGGTACTGTGGAAACCGACCGGCCGGGACAGGAGGTAGCGACCGTGGACTGGTACAGCGTCCGCGCACAGGCTCTCGCGCCTGCCGATGCGCCGCGTCCGGCTGCCGACGAGGGCGCTGCGGATGCGCTGATGGAGCTCCTTGAGGGGCATGACGGCGTTGTCTCCTCTGGTGAGGCCTCGTGGGATGCCACGGTCAGTGTGCAGGCGGCCAGCGCGCGGGAGGCGGCTGACCGCGGTGCTGGCCTGATCGAGGAGCTGGCCGGCAAGGTCGGCATGCCGATGTGGCCGGTCGTGCGCGCTGAGGCTGTCCGCCAGGACGTGCTCGATGCGGAGATCGAGCGCCCGACGCTGCCCGAGCTGGTCTCCGCGCCGGAAGCCGCTGAGATCCTCGGCGTGTCGCCGCAGCGGGTGCATGAACTGGCCGCAGGGCACGCCGGGTTCCCCAGGCCGGTGTATGAGCTGCGTGCAGGGCGGCTGTGGCTGCGCCGCGCGATCGAGGTGTTCGGGGAGCGGTGGGAGCGCAAGCCCGGACGCCCGCGCAAGGCTGCCGCAGGGTGACCTCACTCCCGGCGCAGGTCACCGCCGAGTTCACGGCCGGACCGGGCCACGGATCACCGCCACCAGCAGGATCCTCGAACTCCGCTCCTTCGTCACCGGCCCGCGCCACGGCCGGGAAGCTGCCACGGCCGGGCTCAGCCGGGGCTCTCAGCAGTTCAGGAGACCTAGTGGTGACGCCAGGCGGCCAGGTTGGTTGCCATCCTGCGGCGCAGCGCTGACCTCGCCGCTGCGCTCTTGGTCTGGGTGATACGCCCCACTGCCACGGCGCCGAGCAGCACCGCAACCCTGTTCCGTACGAGGGCTCTCACCGCAGCCATCACGAGCACAAGCATCACCATCTGCTGATTGCGTGCTGCGTGCTCCGCAGGTGCAGAGTCCGTAGATGCAGAGACAGTCATCTCGGCAGCTTCCCCCCATATCGGTCCGCGGCCGGCAGGCCAGATACCGGCTTTATCGCTCAAGACCGGGTGAGCTGTCATCACCTCCCTCGGCATGTTCACCCTGGTGAGAGACCTGGAGGCCAGAAGGGCAGCCGCGCTAGATTGACCCTGTACCGTGCTCTCGGCAATCGCCGGTGACGACAGCGCAGGGCGAGGTGAAATCGTTGGATTACCTGGCTCATCTGGCCCGTGAGTCGGCCCGGTTCGGCGCGGCGATCGCAGCGGCCCCAGCCGGGGCTGCGGTGCCGTCATGCCCCGCCTGGACGGCCGATGACCTGCTCTGGCACCTGGCATGGGTGCAGTCGTGGTGGGCGGCGATCGTGCGTGACAACCTGACCGGTCCCGACGCCAGGCAGCTTCAGCCAGAACGACCGCCCAGCCGGTCCGGGTTGCTGGAGTTCTACCAGCAGGCAGGCCAGGACCTGCGGCTGGCCCTCGGCGCCGTCAGCGCTGACACGCCGGCCTGGACATGGTCTGATGATCACACCGTCGGTTTCATCCGGCGCAAGCAGGCTCATGAGGCGCTGATCCACAGGATCGACGCCGAGGTGACTGCCGGCAACCGCACTGCGATGGACGCTTCCCTGAGCGCTGACGGCGTGGACGAAGTGCTCCGCGTGATGTACAGCGGAATGCCCGAGTGGGGAAGCTTTGTCCCCGAGCCGCCGAATACGCTGCGGATCCAGGCCACGGATACCGGTGACACCTGGCTCATCACACTGGGCCGGTTCACCGGGACCGACCCCGAGGGAACCTGCTACGACGAGCCGGATTTTCAGGTTGCCGGCCGGGACTCCGGCCAGCCGGCGTCGGCGCTCATCAGCGGCAGTGCCGCGGACCTCGACTGCTGGCTCTGGCACCGGCCGCCGGCCGGAACGATCAGCCAGTCGGGCAATGGCGGCACGCTATCGGAGTTCGAGGCGGCAATCGCGCCGGGGATCAACTGACCCCGCGGAAACCCGGTTGTCGCCGCGGCGGCGGCTCGCCGATGATGGCGACGGTGGGCGCAACCAGGATGCACGACGGCCAGGCCGACACCGACGCCGCGCTGGTACGGCGGCTGCTGGCGGGCCAGTCCCGCAGTGGGCCGGCCTGCCGGTTGAGCCAGTCGCGTCGTACGGCACCGACCACGACATCTACCGGATCGGAGATGGCCTTTCCGCCCGGCTGCCGCGCATCGAGTGGGCGACGCGGCAGGCGGCGCATGAGGCGCGGTGGCTGCCGCGGCTCGCGCCGCACCTGCCGCTGGCGGTTCCCCGGCAGCTGGCCATCGGCCAGCCCGCGCTGGGCTATCCGTTTACCTGGTCGGTGCAGGAATGGCGGCCGGGCCGGGATGCCAGCAGCGGGATCGGCGACCTGGGCCAGGCCGCTGCCGACCTCGCCGCGTTCATCAGGGCGCTGCGCGATCGGCACCGCGGGCGCGCCGGCCCGCCGGACGGGTGGCCGCGGCGGGCCGCTTGCCGACGGCGACGAGGAAGTCCGCAGCTCGATCGCGCAGCTAGGCGGCCGGATCGACGCCGGCGCCGCGC
>JBKQSL010000496.1:0-6890 GCA_052143655.1 Streptosporangiaceae bacterium
CCGTAGTGCCCGGCGGCGTGTGGCAGTGCGCCGAGCCGGCCGGGACGGTGCCGGTCCTGGTCAGCTGCGTCGTGGCGCCCGGCTTCGACTTCGCAGACTTCCGGCTGGCCTGACTTCGCCGCCTGGCCTCATGGGTCGAGGATTTCTACCCGGAAGAGGGGCCGGTCCACAAGGTCAGCGTGAGCGGCTTCTGGATGCCCGTGCTCAGTTACAGCAAGGACGGCGCGATGCGGGTCGTCAACGTCTGCGACACGGTGTACGCGCCGAACTCCAAGGGCGGGCCGAAGGCCGACTCTGAGCAGTACAAGCCGGCCAGCTGGCATGCCGACGGTGAGATGGTCGGCTGGTCGGCTCCGCCTGCA
Organism: Streptosporangiaceae bacterium; assembly: GCA_052143655.1. Taxonomy (GTDB): domain Bacteria; phylum Actinomycetota; class Actinomycetes; order Streptosporangiales; family Streptosporangiaceae; genus CAVSUR01. Next base: position 363 of record JBKQSL010000496.1, read on the forward strand.
CCCTGCGCGCCGAGGACGACGACTGGGAGCAGGCCGGCACCATGATCCGCGAGGTACTCGACGGAGCAAGGCACGGATCACGAGCCCGGTGCTCAACCGGGCGCTGCTCAGGAGCGCGCGCTCAACCTCGCGTCTGCCTGCGGGGTTAATAGAGACAGACCGGGAGAACCGGATCGCGAAGTCTGAGAGGTGCTTATGGACTGGGCGAGGCAAGGAGCGTGGCAAGAGTTCGACGCGTTCGTGGCGGGCGCGACCGATGTCCTGTTCCGGACCGGCTACCTGATGACCAGCGACGCCGCTGATGCCGAGGACCTGGTTCAGGAGACGTTCCTGCGGGTGGCGCGGCACTGGCACCGGGTCCGGGGCACCGCGTCGCGCGGCGCGCGGCGGCTGGCCTGGATGCTGGCTGACCGGGAGCCGACCGCGGGAGAAATATTGCCCGCCACGGCCGAGAAGGGGAAACTGTCATGATCACAGAAGAACTCGAAAACGAGCTTCGCGACATGTTCGCCCGGCACGCGGCGGACATCACGGTGCCCGAGCAGGCCCGCAGGCGGCTCGCCGCGCGGGACTACCGCCCGGGCCGCGTTCGCGGGCGCCGGGCCGCCGCTGGTGCTGTCGGCCTTGCTGCCGCGGCCGCCGTCGCGATCGCCGTCCCGCTCTCAGCTGGAGCGCCGCACCGCGCCAGCTCCGCCGCGATCAGGGTCGACTCGTACACCTTCCGGCTGCCTGCGGACTTCCGGCCGGGGGTGCCATCGGCCTGCCGGGACATCTCCATCATGGCCGTGCCTGCGCGGGACGGCTCCGGCGCCAGCCGACGGGTCGGCCCGGTACCGTCGCGGCCGTACAAGACCGCGGCGGCGAGGAACGGCGGGTGCATGGCGCTCAGCATCACGGCGCCCTACCGGCCGACGGCCCGCAGCCTGGACCCGGATGCGCTGACGACCAGGCAGCCAGTCCGTGTCGGCGACCATCGCGGCTTCATGAGCGGCTTCGCCTCCTACTCGGGCTCGCCGGGGGGGAAATCCAGGCGCGCCTGGGTGCGGATACTAAACGTCCAGCTGCCGGTACGCGGCATCCGGAAACGGGACCTGGTTCTCTACGCCATCGGCTTGCCGCAGCGGACCCTGATCAAGATCGCGGCGCGCGGGCTCCGATGACCGTGGTGGCAGCCGACTCTGCCGAGCGGGCCACCCCGCGGGCAAAGGCCCGCGGGGTGGCGAAGAGGGCGGCCGCGACGAGCCTGGCGCTGGCTGGTCTCGATCAGTAGCAGGCCGCGCGATAGCCGCTAGGTGGTCGCGCCCGAGCCGGCCGGCTCCCGGGACAGGATGCAGAACTCATTGCCATCCGGGTCGGCCAGCGTGATCCAGCCGCTGCCGTCCGGCCGGCGGAAATCAGCGAGCTGAGTCGCACCGAGCGCGAGAACTCGCTCGACTTCCTCCTCCCTGCTGCGGTCCGTCGGCCGCAGGTCCAGGTGGATCCGGTTCTTCACCTGCTTGACGTCCGGGACGGTGATGAACAGCAGCAGCTGGGTCCGGCCACGGGAGGTGATCAGGCATTCCTCGTGGTCCGGCTCGTTCGGGTCGTCAGGATCCTCGGCAAAGTCCAGGACCTGGGCCCAGAACAGCGACAGCTCGTAGGCGTTCCGGGCGTCGATGGATGTGTGCGAGATGCGGCTGGTCACCGCGCCAGCGTCGGGCACCGGGGTGCGGGCAGTCAACACGATTTCCGGCCCCGGCCGACTGCCACCTGCCGGGCCCAGCCTGCCGATAGCGGACCTGGCCCCATCCAGGATTGCACGCCAGGGCATCCCGTTCCCGGGCGGGGCCGCGGCTATTGCCCGCCAGAGCGGCGGCTCATGGCGGGAGCGCCCGCCTCCGGCGCGGGGACTCGCGCCCCCTTCACCAGCAGCCACAGCATGAACGACAGTTCCGCGATCCCGGCTGGCGCGACGACGATCGGCGCGATGGTCGCGCCGAGGCCGGGGGCGGCGATCTGCGCGACGAGGTCTGCGACGTAGCTGAAGCATCCGATGATCAGCAAGACGCCGAGCACCCGGGGGAAGTAGCCGGACTTGATGACCAGGTAGCCAAGCGGCAGCAGCCACAGGCCGAAGAACATCGAGTCGATGAGGTACCCGTCGTGCTGCATGCCGGCGAACAGCAGGGTCAGCCCGTCGGAGCCGGCCTGGCCGAAGGCACGGGCGTAGTCCGGACTGGTGGCGACTGTCAGCGCGGTGTACTGGCTGAGCTGGTTGAGGTACTGGATCGCGGCGCCGGCCGCGGCGAAGGTGACCATCGCGGCGGCCGCCAGCTGGTGGACGTGCCGTAGCAGCAGGTACAGGGCCATGGCCGTCAGCAGCCAGCAGGTAGCCGCCACCAGGTCACCGGCCAGGCCGGCCCGGAACAGCGCGGCCGAGGCGCGGATGCGCCCGGCGGTGGCCACGGCGTCGCCTGGCCTGACGATGCGGGGAAGCACGTAAAGCTCGTTGAACGCGGCGGCCGTGATGAGCAGGTACAGCAGCCCGGCGGTTCTTGCCAGGGTCTTCGGCGCGGTCATGACCGGCCCGCGCCGGGTCCGTCCGGCTGATGTGATCATAGGCTCAGCATGGCGCCGGCCAGTGCGCCCGGGCCATCGGGAAGGTCCCTGATCCAGCCCCGCGATCGGCCCGCAGGATCTGGGGTTACCCCGGATTGACAGCCGCCGGATATCGCGCCGCGAGCTGGCGGGCGGCGTTCCCCGAGACATGTGGCATCCGCCGGATAGCACGGCTGCCCGCGGCTCCCGGACGGCATCCGCGGGCAGTCGTCAGGAGCCGGCGGATACCGCCCGGTCCGCGATTTCCTTGAGCTTGTCCGCGGTGAGCTCGCTGACGTCGACCTTCTCCCGGCGGATCCAGATCCACAGGCGGGGCAGCCCGAGATCACGCGCGAGCTGCCTGAGCTCGATGACGAGCTGATCGAGCGAGGCGACGGTCTCCGCCGAGTTCTTGGCGGCGTACCGGACGGTCAGCAGGATCGCGCCGAGGCTCACCGGGTCGATGCCCCGGGCCGGGCCGGTAGCTCGGGCCTGCGCGTCGGCCACGCCGGGCAGCGCCGCCACGCCCTCGCGCACCGCCGCGGCGCTGCGCTCCAGGTCTGCGGTCCCGTCTGCGGCTTCCAGCTGGAAGTCGAGCTGCACGGTGGCGGGCTCGGTCATGGCTGTGCCTCCTCTCCGGCGCGCGGCCCGGGCCGGCTGGCCCCGCCGAGGCACACGAGCTTGTACGGTGCCCAGTGATACACCGGAAGACCGTCCGCCCGCAGCCCGAGCATCGCCTGGCGCAGGGCCAGGTCTGCGGGCTGTCCCGCGGACAGCTGCTGGTGGAAGGCCTGCATGCAGGTCCGGGCGGAGGCATCGACCGCCGGCCACAGCGCGCCGAGCACGTGCCGCGCGCCCGCGGCGAAGAACGCGGCCTGCAGGCCGTACACCTCGTCGCCGAACAGCTCCTCGCCCAGCCCGTCCGCGCCCGGCTCCGCCTGCTGTCCCGCGGCCCGGCGGCCGCTGACGGCCCGCCGGCCGGAGTAACAGGCGGACAGCACCACCAGGTCGGCTCCCAGCTCCCACTGGCTGATTTCCGGTCCGTCGATGGTTCCGGCGCCCAGGTGCAGCGCGGCGTCGAACGGCGCGTCCGGCGGCATGTCGTCGGCATGAGTGACAAGGTGCAGCGTGCTGAAACCGGCGAGCGCGCCCTGCTCGCGCAGCCCGGTGAGCCGCGCCCGGCTGGCCTGGCCGTCGATGAGCGAGGTCACGGGCACGCCGGCCTGCTGGTAGAGCCGGGCCACGGCGGCGGCCTCCAGGCCCGCGTTCGGCAGCGGCGGCAGCGGGGGGTCGGTGAAGGCGGAGACGCCCAGCGCGAGCACGTGCGGCGGGCGGGCGGGCCGGGCGGGCAGCAGCAGGCTGGTCAGGTTCGGGACGTACCGGACGGCGAACTGCTCCGCCAGCGGCGCTCCCCCGTAGTCCAGGGCCGAGAAGGGCAGCTGGTGCAGCAGCCGGTGCGGGGAAATGATCAGCCGGTCCTTGCCCGCGAGCAGCTCGCGGCCCTCGCGCGGCAGCAGCCGTCCGCACGGCGGGATATCCCCGTCCAGCCACGGCACTTCCTCCCGCAGCCCGCTGAGGTCGGCCACCAGGCGGGAAAGATCGTCCCGGGCCGCCTCGGTCAGGTTGACCTTCTCGGCGGCCACGGCGGCCCGGTCGATCGTGATCACCAGCAGCGTGCCGCGGGTCAGCCAGTAGTAGCAGATCACCGCCTCGTTCGCGGCGAGGGCCGCCTGCACGGCCGCGAGCCTGAACTCCGGCACGGCCGCGCCGCGCCCGGCACGCCCCCGGGCGGTCATCAGCCGCTCCCACAGCACCCGGCGCTCGGCTCGCTGCGCGCCGCCGGCCTGTCCACCGGGCCTGGCCAGGGCGCTGGTCAGCTCCTGGAACGCCCGCTCGTCGGCCTCGCTGGCCTGCGGCCCGCCGCGGCCGGCAACCGCCCAGCCCAGAACGCCGCGGGCCTTCGCCAGCTCGGAGCGGGCCAGCATGAGGTCGTAGTCGCCGGTCTTGTGCGCGGCGAACGTGCCCCAGTCGTACAGCCGCCCCCGGTCCCGCAGGTAGGAGTCCTGCAGGTAGGGCGCGTTGACCAGGCCCCGGTCGCGCTCGACATCGGCGATCCCCTCGCCGCACAGCTGCGACATGCCGGCGAAGTCGCCCTGGTAGCCCGCCACCATCGCGGCCCGGCCGATCACGGTGACCAGCAGCGACCGGCGCTCGGCCGCCGCCAGCCCGGCTTCGCCGCCCAGCCGGGTCCTGGCCGCGGTGAGCACCTCCGCCGCCTCGCCGAGCCTGCCGATCTGGGTGAGCACGTCCGCGTGCAGCACGCTCACGGTCGCAGCGGCCGAGGCGATCCCGGGAGCGCACTCGGCCAGGATCCGGGCTGCCAGCACCTGCGTGCGGGCCAGCAGCCCGGCAAGCTGCCCGGCGTCCTCGCACCGGGCGAACTCGTCCAGCAGCTCGCTGAGCTCCAGTTCCTGCTGCTGGATCCGGCCATGCTGGTCAAGCGCCCGGGCCCGGGCCGCGTCTATCTCGTCGTGTCCGCCCGCGCCATCCGCGGACGGCAGGCCGAGCGCGACCGCCTCCTGGCCCAGGGCCGTGCTGACCTGGTGCGCCTCCTCGCCGAGCCGCCGGGTCAGCGCGGCGAGCTCGCTCAGCAGCTTAGTGGCCTGCGCGCCGGGGGCATCGGCCCCCGCCGTGGTCGCCGGCTGACCCTGCCCGAGCGCCGACCGGACTGCGATCACGCTGGCCCAGATCTCGGCGGCCGCGCTGAGCAGCGCCTGCGCCCGGTTCGCGGCCAGCACGTCCAGGTCGTCGCCGGGGTCTGCGTCAGCCCATCCGGCGAACGCGGCAGCCACCCCGTCCCGCGCCGGATCGGCGAGCCCGAGCCGGTCCAGCACCTCGGCGCACTCGGCCGCCCGGATGCCCGCGTCGAAGTGGTCGCCCGCGCTCAGGTACAGCTGGGCCAGCCGGGCCAGCAGCCTGGCCCGGCTGATCGTCGGCGGGATGTCCGCGCCGGCGTCCGCGGCCGGCGGCCCGGCCAGCCGGACCAGCGGATCCAGGGCCTCGTCCACGTCGGCCCCGTCGGCCAGGGCGATCTCGGCCGCGCGGGCGAGGCAGTCGGCGGCCTTGCCGGGCTCGCCGGCCCCGTCCCATTCGGCGGCGGCCCGGCCGAACTCGCGGATCGCGTCCGCTGCGCGGCGCTGGATCGCCGCGCTGCGCGCCAGCGAGCCTGTCGCCGCCGCGCACCACCACTGCGCGAACTTCCAGTTCTCGCTGCCGTCCGGCTGCCGGCCGCGCAGCTGCCGGTAGTCCGCGAGCAAGGCGGACAGCCGAGCGTCGAGTGACTCATCCGCGGTCCCGTATCCGACCAGCGGCAGCTGCGCGCTGTAGCGCGCGTACAGCGGCTGCGCGGCGGCGAGCACCTCGGGATCGGGCCCGGCCGGGGCCTGCTCGGCGGGCGGCGGGCACGGCGGATCAAGCTGCCGGGCGATGACCGCCTTGTCAGCCAGTCCGAGCACGCTGGCCAGCCGGTCCACCTCGGCCCACCGGGCCTGGTCCGCCTTCCCGGCCGCCGCGTCGGCCCGCATCTGCGCGTACCACGTCGCCATGTCGGCTTGCGGGTCACCGGACACCGCGGCGAACTCGCTGGCCCGCAGCATGGTCAGCACGTCAAGGAACGCGCGGAAACTGCCGGGATCCAGCTCGCGCACGACCCGGGTGACGTGCGCGTCCAGGGCCGCGGCCCGGGTCAGCAGGTCCTCGGTCAGCTGGCGCTGCGCGATGGACCGGCTCACCGGGCTGTCGCTGCGCACCCGGTCGCGGTAGCGCTGCCACGCCGCCTCGCCCATTTCCCGCCCCTCGCCGTTACTGCCCGCCATGACTGCGCGCCGCCGGCCGCCGGCCGCCGCGGCCGGCCGGCTATCCGGCCGGCTGGCGCGCGGCCGCGCGCCAGCC
>JBKQSL010000497.1:0-2810 GCA_052143655.1 Streptosporangiaceae bacterium
GCGGCCGGCGTGCGCGTGTCAGCCCTGCAGTGGGCCCTGCTGATCCGGGTGGACGGCCGGTGCACGCCGCGCGGCCTGGCCCTGGAGCTGGGGCGCGGCGTGTTCGCCACCACGGTGGAGGTATCCCGGCTGTTGCGGCTAAGGCTGCTGGCCGTAGCGGGCGCGCCAGGCACGGCGCCGAACCGGGGCCCGGCCGGTACCCCCGGCCTGCGGCTGGCCGCGGTGTCCTACATCCAGGCGGTCACCGGCTGAGCCCCGCGGTCACCGGCTGAGCCCTTCCGCGGAAGATGGGCGGTTCGGCAGAAGATGAGCGGTTCCGCGACAGATGAGCGGTTCCGCGGAAGAAAGGCGGCCGCCGCGGCATTGAACGGGAGGGCGCCCGCCCGGGCGGTGCCGCGGACAGCAGGCCGTGCCCGCCGTACCGCCGAGCCCGCCCCCTGAGGCAGCGCCCCTGAGCCAGCGTCCCTGAGCCAGCGCGCCCGAGACAGCGCGCCTGGGGCAGCCGCGCCAGGCGTGGAAGGACCAGCATGACCAGCCGGATCAGCCAGAAAGTCGCCGTCAGCGTGGTGTACGTGGCGGCGATGTTCATGACGATCATGGACTCGACGATCGTGAACGTTGCCCTGCCGACGATCGGCCGGGACTTCCACGTTCCGGCTACCTCGGTGGCCAGCGTCTCGATCTACTTCCTGGTGAGCCTGGCGGTGTTCATCTCGGTGTCGGGCTGGCTCGGCGACCGGTTTGGCGGCAAGCGGGTGCTGCTGGCCGCGATCGCGGTCTTCACCGCTGCGTCTGCCCTGTGCGGGCTGGCCGGCTCGCTGGCCCAGCTGGACCTGTTCCGGGTCTTGCAGGGCGCCGGCGGCGGCCTGATGGCCCCGGTCGGGCTGGCGATGCTCTTCCGGGTCTTCCCGCCCGCCGAGCGAGTCCGCGCCTCGGCCATCCTCACCGTCCCGACCACCCTGGCCCCGGCCCTCGGCCCGATTATCGGCGGGCTGCTGGTCACCGAGCTGTCGTGGCGGTGGGTCTTCTACGTGAACCTGCCGCTGGGGATCCTCGCCCTCCTCTTCGGCGCGCTGTTCCTTGACGGTGCGACCGCGCTGACTCCCGGCCGGTTCGACACGGCCGGGTTCGTGCTGGCCGGCGCTGGCCTCGGAATGCTGATGTACGGCGTGTCGGAGGGGCCGATCCGGGGCTGGGACTCGGCAGTCGTGCTCGCCACCGCCACCGCCGGGGCAGTACTGCTAGTGGTCCTGATCGCTGTCGAGCTGCGCAGCCGTAAGCCGCTGATCGACTTGCGGCTGCTGGGCAACCGGCTGTTCCGGTCCTGCAACGGGGTGATGGTGCTGGCGTCTGCGTCGTTCATCGGCACCTTGTACGTGGTGTCGCTGTTCTACCAGGACGGCCGCGGGCTGTCCGCGCTCGGCTCGGGCCTGTCCACGTTCCCTGAGGCCCTCGGGGTGATGGCAGGCGCGCAGCTGGCCAGCCGAGTGCTCTACCCGGCGCTCGGGCCGCGGCGCAACATCGCGCTCGGGCTGGCCGGCGTGACCGCTTCCATCGCGCTGATGAGCCTGGTCGGCGAGCAGACCAGCCTGTGGTGGATGCGGCTGCTGATGTTCTGCCTGGGTGTGGCGATGGGCCAGGTTTTCGTGCCCGCTCAGGCGGCGGCGTTCGCCACCATTACCGCGGCTGCGACCGGCCGCGCTTCGACGATGTTCAATGTGATCCGCCAGCTGGGCAGCGCCATCGGCGTGGCGGTGTTCACTACCGCAATCGTCGCGGTCGGCGCCACCCAGGTCGTCGCGGGGCGGATTGAGCCGGACCTGACCGCATATCACGTCGCGTTCCTGGTCGCTGCCGTGGTGGCTGCGGCGGGTGCCCTGGTCGCGCTGACCATCCGCGACGCCGACGCGGCCGCGACGATTGTCTCCCGGCAGGGCCGCAAGGCGGCAAAGAGCGGACGGCCGTCGGCGGTTCCGGCGGCGAGCCCGTCGAGCGTGCCGCAGTCAGACTGACCGGCCCGGCCGCAGGCGCGGCCAGACCGAGCAGCGACTAGAGCGCGGCGGCCTGGCTGACGTCTGGCCCGGCCAGCCGGATGCCCCGGCGCTCGGCCGGGCTTATGCTGCCCTGCCGCTGGTCGGCCGGGCGCGCGGTCCAGCGTTCCGTGCACGCCCGCGCGTCCATGCAGTACCACCGCAGGTCGGCGCAGGCAGCGCCGCCGTCGGCGACCATCCGGCTGGCCGGCTGGCGCGCGCCGCACAGCCAGCAGGAATGCACAGCGGAAGCTGCGGTGGTCTCGGCGTCGGCGGCAGCCGGCGAGCCCAGCAGCGCATCGCGGTAGCCAAGCCCAGCGCGGTCGCTGGCGGTCGGCACCGTCCTGTTCAACGACGCATCTGCGGTCATGAGGCCCCTCCCGAAGGACAATCGGCGGTTAACACTGCTGGTGGGATGCCGACACGTGTCGGCATTTCTGGCCCACCGCAGGCGCCCGCCGGACGTGCAATCTAACGCGCTGCTGCGTGAACGGCAATGCCCAAGCTAAGCCGCTTCCCCGGTGCATGCACCCAAAACCACCGCATTGACCTGCAAGATCCCTCCGGTGGACATGCCCGGGACGGCTAGCCGCAGCCACGCCGTCCCGGATCCGTCTGGTCCCGGGCCGCCGCGCCGCGCCGTGCATCACGTCCCGAAAGCTAATCCGCGGCCGCGCGGACAGCGTTACGCGGCCGCCCGGAATCAGCTCTGTGACGTGGTCAGTGCCCGCAGCGGCTTGGCCTGCTCCCGGCTGAAGAAGTCCATGAACCTGTCCGGGT
>JBKQSL010000498.1:0-3093 GCA_052143655.1 Streptosporangiaceae bacterium
TGCGCGAGGCCGAAGCCCTGGAGGTCGACGAGGGCGCGCCGCTGATGCTCGTCGAGCGCACCGCCTACTCGGCGGCGGGCCGGGCGCTGGAGTTCGCCCGCGACCTGTTCCGCGGCGACCGGACCCGGCTGGTGGTCTGGACCTCCGAGCTGGCCGACGACCGATAGCTGCGCGCTTGCCCCGGCGGGCGCAAACCCCGTGGCTGTCACAACCATGGGGCCAGCAGTGACCGCTTCTCATGCGCTCCCGCGCCATCCGAGCAGGATGACGGTCTTCGGCGTCTGAGTCAGCCAGGATTATCCTCCGGCGCAGCGGGCAGTGCCGGGGTGATGTCGGTGTAGCTGAAGTCGTTTCCCTTGAACAGCAGCGCTTCGCCGGTGAACTTCGACAGGGCGTACGCGAAGCAGTCCCCGAAGTTCAGGCCGGCCTTGTGGCCGCTGCCCTTCCCGAAATCGCGGTATGCGTCCCGGGCGATACGGGCCTGGTCGTGTGTCACCGGTTCGACGCGCAGTTCGGCGGTGTCGACCAGCTCGTCGAAGCGGCGGCTGGCGATCGGGTCGCGGCTTGCGTCGATGATGACAGCGGTCTCCAGGTAGCTGGCGGCAGAGATCCTCCGGGCCTGTGCCCTCTCGATGGCAAGAGCCATTTCACTGGAATCGTCTTCGGCGCGAAGAATCGCGATGAGGGCAGAGGTGTCGACGATCACGCGGGAAGCCCCCGCTCGTCGTAGAGCAGGTCGCCGTGATCTGTGGTACGGAACGGCTCGCGAAGCCGGGGTGCGGTGTCCCTGCCGATGGCCAGAAGCCGGTCAGCCAGCCCGGCCTCGCGCAGATGCCGCACCCTCTCGAGGCGCTCACGAACTGCGATGGTCACCGCCATTGTCTGCGTCTCACCAGTCAGCGCGGCCAGTTCCTGGACTAGCTGGTGGGTCTCGACGCTCTTGATGTTAAGGCTCATGGTCTACCTTTCTACCATGAATATGGTACCAGGGTACCGTCTGCCTGCACCGATCGTTAGCCAGGGTCGGGATCGGGTGGCTTTGCGGCACCTGGTTCGCGCTGGCAGCGATGATGAAGACGCGGCTGACGGCTGGTAACACCTAGGTCAATCGCGGCGCGGATCGGCTACGGCGGCAGCGCTCCGACTGAGTCTGCGTAGCAGGCTGATTCGGCTGGGTGGAACGCCACCTGGCGCAACGTCCAGGCGTTACCAGTTCGCCCATCCAGTTGCTGGTCGCTCAGCGACCGCAGGCGCACGCCCGAGCTCAGCCACAGAAACCGGCTCCTGGCCTGGCCCGCGCGGCCAGGAGCGCCGACGTGATCAGCCACCGACTGGGCGCCCAGGTCAGCGAAGACCGGGCGCTGGTGTCCGGTGCGGCTTTACCGGGCGGCGATGTTCGGCGCGTTCAGCCTGCCTTTGCCAGCTAGCAGCCGAGTGAGGAGAGCTCCGCATTGGCACGTTCTGTGACGGCTGTCAGCACACGGCCTGCCAGCGCAAGGTCCTCGGCCGGTATGCCGCCGAAGATCCGTGCGGTGATCTCGCCCACCGTGCTGCGGATGCCCTGCACCCTGGCCTGGCCCTCGGCGGTGAGCCGCAGGGCGGCCCTTTCGCCCGGCAGCTCCAGCAGCCCCGCACCGGCCAGCTCGGCTATGGCGGCCTGCACGTGCGCCGGGTCAGCCTTCCGGGCGCCGGCGACCCGGCCGGCGATCTGATCGCGGCTGGCCGTCCCGTTGCGGCCAGCCGTCACGGAGAGAACGAACCACTGCAGCGGCGTCGTGCCCGCCGGGGCAAGCACCGGGCCGAGGATCGCGCCGAGCGCGCTCTCGGCCTCGCCGATCACCTGCGTGCTGAGGGTGGGGTACCGCCTGCTCACGCAGGCGCTGGCCGCCGCGGGCGCGCGCGGCTACCACTACCGGCTCCTAGCCGCGCTGGCCGAGGCTGGTCCGGCGAGCCAGGCCAGCCTCGGCCGGCGCACCGGGATCGACCGCAGCGACGTCGTCGCGTCGCTGAATGAACTCGCCGACCGCGGCCTGGTGTCCCGGTCACCCGATCCAGACGACGCCCGCCGCAACGTCATCGCCATCACGCGCGCCGGACGCGCGTACTTCCACCGCCTGGACCAGATCCTGGCCAATGTCCAGGATGAATTGCTCGCCCCCCTGACCCCGGCAGAACGACACACGCTGGTCGCCCTGCTGACGCGACTGCAGGAGCACCATGACGGATAGCGAACGCATCCAGGACGAACTGTTGCGGCGTGCGGGAACGGACCCGGTCGGCTTGGCTCCCTATCAGCCACGCCAAGGCGTAGTGCGGTGGCTCTTCGCGCAGGGCATGAACGAGCGCAAGGCCGAGATCTTTACCGAGTGCGTGGCGCCGGACTTCGTCAACCACGACCTGCCGGGGCCTGCTCCTGGGCCCGAAGGGCTCTTCCAGAGCTTCGCCATGTTCGAGGCAGCCTTCCCCGATCTGCAGGTGCACCTTGAGGAGGTCCTGGCGGCGGAGGACGACAAGGTGATCACCCGCAGCCATTGGACGGGCACTCACCGGGCGAATCATGGGCGTGCCAGCTTCGAGCGCACCGGTTGAGGTCAAGTTCATCGACATCTGGCGGATCGAGAACGGGCCTGCTCGCCGAGAGCTGGGTGCGCATGGACCTTCTCGGCCTGATGCAGCAGGTCGGCGCCGTCCCGTCCTGAACCAGAAATCCGTTCCCCGGACGCCACCGTCGCGCGCTCGCGTCGGGTTCCGCCGGATCACGATGGCGCCGAGGGAACTGCACCCAGATACGTACCAGCGTCGAAGGCCTCATCGAGACCTGCGAGCAGCCACCGGTGCTTTTCTGCGATCGCAAGCCTCGGTGCCCGGAGGCTCAGTGCTTCAACAAGCTGGACCGCGTCGCCCTCGATCGTCGCGTCCGCATCTTCCGGTACGCCGGGATGAACGGTGACTTCACTGCCGGCCTGCACCGTCAGCTCGATCTCCGGGTCGTGCCCGATCACGCCGAGCGACCCTGCTGGCGTCGAGCCGGCGGCGGCGCGAAGCCCTGGCCCGAGCGCGGCGGCGTAGGCAAGCGACAGCAAGACTTCGTCG
>JBKQSL010000499.1:0-6180 GCA_052143655.1 Streptosporangiaceae bacterium
TACCTCAGGGGCGCGGGCGCGGACATCTCCCGGCACAACCTGGCCAGCGATCCGGCCGCGTTTGCCGGGAACGACGCCGTGCGCTCCTTCCTGGAGGTGGCCGGATCGGAGGGGCTGCCGCTGACCATGGTCGACGGGGTAACCGTCGCCACCGGCCGGTACCCGGCCCGGGATCAGCTGCTCCGTTACGCGGGCCTGGCCAGCGCGGCAGCCCCGGCGGGCGCGACAGATCTAGGGCTGACCGCCGTCACCGGCGATGGCTGCGGCCCGGCCGGATGCTGCTAGGGAGCGGGATGAAGTTCCTCGAAGCCCCGCCGCGGTTCGTGTTCTTCACGGGCAAGGGCGGGGTCGGCAAGACGTCCGTCGCCTGCGCCACCGCCTTGCACCTGGCTGGCCGCGCCAAGCGGGTCCTGCTGGTCAGCACCGACCCGGCGGCTAACGTCGGGCAGGTCCTGAGCGTCACGATCGGCAACACCATCACCGCGGTTGACCGGGTGCCTGGCCTGTCCGCGCTGGAGATCAACCCCGGGCAGGCAGCGGAGGCCTACCGCGAGCGCATCCTCGCCCCGGTGCGCGGCCTGCTCCCGGACAAAGAGCTGGCCATGATCACTGAGCAGCTGTCCGGTTCGTGCACGACTGAGATCGCCTCGTTCAACGAGTTCACCGCGCTGCTGGCCGACGAGCACCTGACCGCCCGGTACGACCATGTCGTCTTCGACACCGCGCCGACCGGCCATACCATCCGCCTGCTGCAGCTTCCCGGGTCGTGGACCGACTTCCTGGCGGCGGGCAAGGGCGACGCCTCCTGCCTGGGCCCGCTCTCTGGCCTGGAGAAGCAGAAAGCCGTGTACGCGCGGGCCGTCGGCGTCCTGAAGGACCCGGCCCAGACGAGAATGGTCCTGGTCGGCCGCCCGCAGGCCTCGGCGCTAGCAGAGATCGAGCGCACCAGCGGTGAACTCGGCCAGATCGGCATCACCGGCCAGTACATCGTCATCAACGCTGTCCTGCCCCCGACGGCCGGTGCGGACGACCTGACCCGGGCCGTGCGGGCCCGGGAGGCCAGCGCACTCGCCGCCATGCCGCCCGCGATCGCTGCCCTGCCGCGCGACATGCTGCCCCTCAAGGCGGTGAACATGATCGGCGTGGAGGCCCTGAGCACGCTCTTCCGCCCGGTCAGCACGGCCGCCGGGGCGGGCGCGCCAGCACTGCCGGATCTCCCCGATGCGTCCCTGGCCAGGCTGGTCGGCGAGATCCTGCAGGCCGATCACGGACTGGTCATGTGCATGGGCAAGGGCGGGGTCGGCAAGACCACCATCGCCGCGGCCGTCGCTGTCGCCCTGGCCCGGGCGGGCCGCGAGGTGCACCTGACCACCACCGACCCGGCGGCGCACCTCAGCGAGACACTGCACGGCACCGTCCCCGGCCTGCAGGTCTCCCGCATCGATCCCGCCGCAGCGGTCCAGGCTTACCGCGACCATGTCATGGCGACGAAGGGCAGGGACCTAGACGAAGCCGGACGTGCCGGGCTGGCCGAGGACCTGCTGTCCCCCTGCACCGAGGAGATCGCGGTCTTCCAGCAGTTCTCCAGGGTGCTCAGCGAATCCCGGCGCCGTTTCGTCGTCGTCGACACCGCACCCACCGGGCACACGCTCCTGCTGCTGGATGCCGCCGGCTCCTACCACCGCGAGGTCGCCCGCCACATGGGGAACTCGATGACCTTCACGACTCCCCTCATGCGCCTGCAGGACCCAGCCCAGACCAAGGTCATCCTGGTAACCCTCGCCGAGACCACCCCGGTGCTGGAGGCCCAGGACCTGCAGGATGACCTGGAGCGCGCGGGCATCCATCCCTGGGCATGGGTCATCAACAACTCCATCAGCGCCGCCCGCCCCCAGGCACCTTTCCTGCGGCTGCGCGCCGCCAGCGAGGCCGGGCAGATCGATCGGGTGATGGGCCTGGCCGACCGGGTCGCCGTCGTCCCCCTCCGCGCTACCGAACCCACCGGGGAGGAACACCTGGCCGCACTGGCCGCTCTCGCCCACCAGCCCGCTTAAGTATGTGATCGGCCCCGCGCCGGGTCAGGGAGCGGCGGCGAGGCTCGGCGCGAACCGCTCGATGCGGTGTCCCAGCTCGGCCAGGGCCGCGTCGAAGCTGTCAGGGTCGCCGGCTGGTACCGGGTCGGGGACTGACCAGTGCACCGCGGCTAGCGGGCCGAGTTCTTCACGGGCCCGGTCGCACACCGTGACGACGAGGTCGCCGTCCTCCCGCACGCCGCTGATGTGCCGCGGCCGCTGGCGGCGTAGCGGCAGGTGATGACGCCCAGCGGGGGCGACCGCGCCCGGCGCGATCGCCGCCGCCGGATGGGTTCCGGCTGATGCCGCCGGGACCTTGCTCGCCCGGCGCCACAGCGCGGCTGCCAGATGCGAGCGCGCCGAGTTGGCGGTGCACACGAACAGCACCCGCCGCGCCCGGCGCGATGGCGGGCTGATGAGCGAATCGAGCGCGCCCGGGACCAGCCTCAGGTAGGTGCGGCGGCGGTCCCCTTCGGAACGGCGGCGCATCAGCAATCCGGCCTGCTCCAGCACGTGCAGATGGTGCGCGAGCAGGTTGGACGGCATCGCGAGCATGGCCGCGAGGTCGGAGGGGGAGACGTCGCCGACGGCGAGGGTGTCGGTGATGAGCAGCCGGGCCGGGTCGGCCAGCGCCGCATGCACCGCGGCCCGGGCTGCCACGTCCGCCATCTGCTCAGTATTCATTGACTCAATCTTGACTGAGTTACGTTTGGCCGTCAAGATGGGCGCTGTGACCAGGACACTGCCAGCGGAACCTGTCGCGCTGTGGCGCCGGCTGGCTGCCGAGTTCCTCGGCAGCGGCTTCCTGGCCGCGGTCGTGATCGGGTCGGGCATCGCCGCGCAGCGCCTGTCCCCCGGCGCTGCCGGGCTGGAGCTGCTGGAGAACGCGGCCGCGACCGCGGCCGGGCTGTTCGCGATCATCTTGATGTTCGGGCCGGTGTCCGGCGCTCATTTCAACCCGGTGGTCTCGTTCGCCGATGCGGCGTTCGGCGGGCTGCGCTGGCGTGACGCGGCCGCGTACCTGCCCGCGCAGGCAGCCGGATGCGCCGGCGGGGCCGTGGCGGCCAACCTGATGTTCGCGCAGGCGGCGGTGAGCATTTCCGCGAAGCACCGGGCGACCCCCGCCCATTTCCTGTCCGAGGTGATCGCCACCCTCGGGCTGATCCTGGTCATCTTCGCGCTCGCCCGCTCCGGCCGCAGCCGGTCCGCCCCCGCGGCAGTCGGCGCGTACATCGGCGCGGCCTACTTCTTCACCTCCTCAACCAGCTTCGCCAACCCCGCGATCACCATCGGCCGGATGTTCTCCGACACCTTCGCCGGCATCGCCCCGTCCTCGGTGCCGGCGTTCATCGCCGCCCAGATCGTCGGCGGCGCCCTCGCCGTGCTGGTGATCCGGGCCTTGTATCCCAGCCTCACCCCCGCCCAGGCCGCCGACATCCTGTTCCCGCACCACGCCCGCCAGGGCGGCCCGGACCAGGCCCGCGCCAGCCACGACGGCGTACCGGCGCGCCCGGGCCCGCCGCCTGGCCAGATCCAGCCCCGCTAAGCAGTCATCCCCGGAGGAGCCCAGCCATGCACCTGGTCATGATCGGCGGCAGCGACGCCGGGATCTCCGCCGCGCTGCGCGCCCGTGAGCTCGACCCGGGCGCTGAGCTCAGCGTGGTCGTCGCGGACGCTTACCCGAACTTCTCGATCTGCGGGATCCCCTACTACGTCTCCGGCGAGGTCGGCCACTGGCGCAACCTGGCCCACCGCACGATCGCGGACCTGGAGAACGCGGGCATGAGCCTGCGGCTGGACACCACAGCGCGCCAGATCGACGTCCCGGGCCGCAAGCTCACCGTGACCTCACCGGGTAGCGGCGAGGAAATCCTGTCCTACGACAAGCTGATCGCCGGCACCGGGGCCGTGCCCGTCCGTCCCCCGGTCGGCGGCCTGTCGGGCCCCGGCGCCCTGGGCGCGGATGACGGCGTGCACCTGCTGCACTCCATGGACGACACGTTCGCCGTCATGGCGACCCTGGAGCAGCAGTCCCCGGCCAGCGCGGTCATCGTCGGCGCGGGTTACATCGGCCTGGAAATGGCCGATGCCCTGACCACCCGGGGCCTGTCGGTCACGCAGATCGAGCAGCTGCCCGAGGTCCTGCCCACCGTGGACCCGGCCCTGGGCGCCCTGGTCCGCGCCCGGCTCGCCGGCCGCGGAGTGCAGGTCCTGACCGGTGCTGCCGTCCGCCAGGTCAGCCGGGCAGCTGCGGGCCAGGCCGGGCGCTTCGACGTCCAGGCCGCGACCAGCGACGGGAGCACCATCACCCGCCAGGCCGACATGGTCCTGATCGTGGTCGGCGTCCGCCCCGAAACCGCCCTCGCCGCCGCCGCGGGCGCCCGGCTCGGCGCCCGCGGCGCCATTGCCGTGGACCGCGAGATGCGCACCGGCCTGCCCGATGTCCTGGCCGCCGGGGACTGCGTCATCACCCATCACCGGCTGCTGGGGGAGACCTACCTGCCATTGGGCACGACCGCGCACAAGCAGGGCCGGGTCGCGGGCGAGAACGCCCTCGGCGGGCACCGCGAGTTCGCCGGCAGTCTCGGCACCCAGGTCGTGAAGATCTTCGACCATGCCGCCGCGCGCACCGGCCTGCGCGACCATGAGGCGCACGCCGCCGGGTTCGACCCGGTCACCGTCGGCTCCCAGGCCGACGATCACAAGGCCTACTACCCGGGCAGCCACCGCATCGCCATCCGCTTCACCGGGGACCGGGCCACCGGGCAGCTGCTCGGCGTCCAGCTCTTCGGCCACCGGCATGCCGAGATCGCCAAGCGCATCGACATCGCGGCCACCGCGATCTACCACGGCATGACCATCGACGCCGTCAGCGACCTGGACCTGTCCTACACCCCGCCGCTGGGCAGCCCCTGGGAGGCAGTCCAGATGGGCGCCCAGGCCTGGATGCGCGCCACCACGCAACACCCCTAAGCCGTCACAGCACCGCAGGAGAACATGCCATGCCAGCCGAGACCGCGAGATCCCGCCGCCCCCGCCACCGCGGAACAGCAGCAGCCGCCGCCGTCGCCGCCGTCCTGACCCTCGCGCTCGCCGCCTGCTCGGGGGCAGCCACCGCCCGCAACGTCAGCGCGGCCAGCTCCGCCGGACCGGCGCGGCTGACGCTCACCGGGGCAGGCTCAACCTTCGACGCGCCGTTCTTCGGCCGGGCATTCGCCGCCTACCACCGGCAGAACCCCGGCGTCGCCGTCCGCTACTCCGCGGTCGGCAGCAGCGCGGGCATAGCCGCTTTCAGCGCAGGCCGGGTGAACTTCGGCGCCAGCGACGTGCCGCTGACCCCCGCCGAGCAAGCCGCCGCGCACGGCGGCCCGTCCGTGCAGATCCCCGTCGACCTGGGCGCTGAAGTCGTCGTCTACAACCTGATCGGCCTGCCGCTGCTGCACCTGACCGGCCCGGTCATCGCGAGGATCTTCCTCGGCCAGATCACCAGCTGGTCTGACCCCGCCATCACCGCGCTCAACCCCGGGCGATCCATCCCTGATGAGCCGATCACCGTCGTCCACCGGTCCGACGGCAGCGGGACCACCTACATCTTCAGCAACTACCTCTCGGCTGTCAGCCCGGCCTGGAAAGCCCGGGCCGGCACCGGCAAGACCCTGCACTGGCCCGCAGGAATCGGCGCCAAGGGCAACCCCGGCGTGGCCAGCAGCGTCGCGCACATCCCGTTCTCCATCGGCTACGTCGAACGGTCCTACTCCAAGGGCCCGATCCTGGCCTACGCGCAGATCCGCAACCAGGCCGGTCATTTCACCACGCCCGCCGCCACCGCGATCGCCGCGGCGGCCGGGCAAAAGCCTGATGTCACCCCGGCCGATTTCTCGATCGTCAACGAGCCAGGCGCAGCCAGCTACCCGATCTGCGGCTACAGCTGGGCACTCGCCTACACCCGCCAGCCCAGCACGCGCACCGGCAAGGCCCTGGTCAACCTCCTGACCTGGCTCACCCACCAGGGCCAGGCCGACGCCGCCGCCACCAGCTACGTCCCCCTGCCACCCCAGATCCAGCGGCTCGCCACCACCGCACTCCACAAGATCAGCGGCCCCGGCGG
>JBKQSL010000500.1:0-10591 GCA_052143655.1 Streptosporangiaceae bacterium
GAACTCCTTCCGGGCGGTGTCGGCCAGCCACGCGCTGTAGCTGAGGCCCGCCGCTGCTGCCGCGGAGGCAATCTCGGCGTCGAGTTCGGGCGGCATGGAGATGGAGCGCTTTTTGCGGACGGCCATGCCATCACGGTAGCACAGTAGTAGGACAGATGCCGGAGCGATTCACTCACCGCAATGGGATGATCGCCGCAGGCGTCACGGGCGGGGTCGCCCCGGCCTGTGCTCTAACCGGTCCACACCAGGTAGTAAACGCGGACCAGCCCCCTCGCCTCATCGGCGATGAACTCGATGAAACCGAAGCCGCCCAGCTCAGCGACGCGCCTGCCCGGTACGGGCGGTGCGGGCGCGCTGAACGCCGGGTCATAGGGGTCATCGCAGATACGGGCCAGCGTCCGGACCAGCAGGTCGAAAGCCTCGGACGGGAGACCCTGCATCTGGCGCAGGGCGCGATCATCCAGCCAGGGCCGCCAGCTCACGAGGCCGGGCGGTACGCCCGGACGGCGTCCTCCAGCGGCATGCCGCCGCTGACCGGGCCACGAGCGGCGGCCAGCGCCTCCCGGTAGCCGGGGTCCCCGATTGCATCGGCATGAAATCTCCACTGCCGCAAGACGCGCCGCAGTTGCTTCCAGCCGACCGGCTCACGGGCATTTTCCACCGCCTCCCGATACTGGCCCAGGAAGAACCCGCGCTCGTCCGCGGGCAGCTGTTCCAAGATCCGCTGCGGGTCGAGCGGATCCTCCCGCTCGACCCGCTGGGCACTCACGACATCATCGTAACGTGCCGGGGGATGGCACTGCCGGCGGCACGCAAGACGCCCTCCCGGCCGCGCGGAAGGCCGCTGATCGCGCAGGCCACCGCACCTACCGCCCAGTTCTGCACCGCAGTGAACAGCGCCTCATCAGACCAAGATTGACGCACCTAACGGCGGCGGCGGCCACGCCGGCACGAATCCGCTCCACGTCATCCGATGCTGCCCAACCTGGCTACGGTCATGGTCAGGTAGGGATGGCTACGATCCGGGTTCATGAAGCCGAGGCCCGGACCGGCAACCGCCGCATCGTGCCGAGCCAGGTCGCGCATCTCAGGTACGTGGTTCCCAGCTGAAGAAGCGGACCGAAAGGAGCAGGCCGCCGAGTCCCCAGGCGGCGACGATCAGCACGTCTGTCCAGTGAAACGTGGTGCCGAGGAAGCCGGCCTGCATGCCCCGGGCGAAGTGCCAGACCGGGAAGATGCGGGCGATCCAGAGGAGCCAGCCGGGCGCGTTGCTGCCGAGCGGGATGAACACCCCGGACAGGAAAAGCAGCGGCAGGATCGATGCGTTGACGATCGCCGTCGAGGCGTCGGCGTTGGGGATAACCGCGGTGATCGCGAACCCGAGCGCGCAGAAGCTGGCCGCCCCGGCCAGCAGCATGGCCAGGAACCGCAGCAGCGTCAGGCCGGTCGGGATGCTGGCGTTGTAGAAGATCCGGCCGAAGGCGGCGGTGATCGCCACCAGCAGGACGGCGACGATCAGCGCGTGCAGCATCCTCGCGCCGAGGAAGACCCAGCTCGGCAGCGGCGTGCCGTTCGTGCGCTTCAGGACGCCGCTGTCGCGCTGGAAGGACACGCCGATCGCGATGTTGGTGTAGCACGCCGAGATCACCCCGAAGGACGCCATGGCCGCCACGTAATACGTGGAGGTGTCCACCACCTTGGCCGGGGAGATGCGTACGGTGCTGTGGCCGAACAGCGCGGTGAAGATCACCAGGAACATGAGCGGGAAGGCGAAGATGAAGAACGCCGAGGCCGGGTTGCGCCAGAACGTCTTGTTCGTGTACCGGACCTGCGACAGCGCCAGCGCCGCGGCGTTCATGACCTGCGCCGTCCCTTCCCGTGGCCCGGCGCTGCCGTGGCCGGCTCCGTGGTGGCCGGCTCCGTGGTGGCCGGCTCCGTGGTGGCCGGCTCCGGGCCGGCCGCCCCTTGCGCCGCCGGGCTGCCGGTCAGCGCCAGGTAGACATCCTCCAGGGTAGGCCGGATGACATCCAGCCCGATGAGCTCGACATGCTGGTCCAGGGCCCAGCCGGTGAGCCGGTGCAGCGCGGCAGTCAGGTCGTCGGGCACCAGCTCGATCAGCCCGTCCGGGCCTGGCGGCGCGGTGAGGTCGGCGGGCGGCGTGACGCCGCCGGCCAGCCGGTAGCGGATCCTGGCCCGGGCCTGTTCGCGGTTCCCGATGGTGGCCGGCGGGCCTTCCGCGACGATCCGGCCGCTGCTGATCACCGCGACCTGGCCGGCCAGATACTGCGCCTCATCCATGTAGTGGGTGGTCAGCAAGACCGTCTTTCCCAGCATCGCCAGGTTCTTGATCACCTCCCAGGCCTCATGCCGGGCCGAGGGGTCGAATCCGGTCGTTGGCTCGTCGAGGAAGAGCAGGTCCGGATTGCCGGCCAGGGCGATGGCGACGTCCAGCCGCCGCTGCTGCCCGCCGGACAGCTTCACCACCCGGGTGTCGCGTTTCCCCTCAAGGCCCACGAGCTCAACCACTTCGTCCACCGGGCGAGGCCGCGGGTAGAACCCCGCGTACATCGCGATAGTCTCCGACACGGTGAGATAGCGGTCCATTCCGCTGGACTGCAGGACGATCCCGATCTGGCTCTTCAGCTGCTTCCGCTGCCGCGCCGGATCCTTACCGAGGACCTTGACCGTGCCGCCGTCGCGCGATCGGTAGCCCTCCAGGACCTCGACCGTGGTGGTTTTCCCGGCGCCGTTCGGGCCGAGCAACGCGAAGATCTGCCCGCGCTCGACAGTAAGGTCGATCCCCCGGACGGCGTGCACCGCACCGTAGGACTTGGTCAGGCCGCGCACCTCGATCGCTATGTCGCCTGCCTGAACCAGCTCAGCCACGGCCACCATGCTGGTGCAGCAGACGGGCGCCTGCCTAGAGCCATAGGTCACCGCGAGCGTCGCCAAACGCCAGACGCGGCGGGCTACCCGAAGCGGCGGACGAGCCGCCGGCCCGGCGGTGGTGCCGGGCAGCATCATCCGCTCCATGATCAGGCCGCCGGGCTCCATCAGGTAGACGTTCAGTGCCCGCGACGCGTGAGTCGGCAGGGTACGAGGGCTCCGAGCATCCGGTTCTGGGCGGCTACGGACAGCGCTGATGGCTACGTACCAGAATGGTGAGCACGGCGTTTCTCAGGCGTCCCTGGTCATCATTCGCCACGCGCCGAGGATCGTCCAGCCCGCCAGCCAGGCGATGATGACCCAGATGGCCTGGGTGGCCGACTCGGGTAGCAGTGCAGTGCCCGGCCCCCCGACGCCTCCGGTTACCCCCGGCACCCCGACTACCACCGGCAGCCCGGAAGGCTCCAGGTGCGCCATGGCCAGCCCGACGAATGATCGCTGCAGGTCCTGCAGATGGGGAATGGCCGCGAAGGCCAGGATCGGCGTCAGGATCATCTGGAGCACGATTGTCAAGATCACCGGGATGAGTCTTTGCCCCATCAGCGACGCGAGCCCGAGCCCGAGGACGAATCCGACTGCCGCTTCAAGCTCGACCCACAGCCCGGCCTTGATCATGAGGGAGATCGGCGGGCGGCGGAGAATCTGGGTGTAACCGCGGTAGTCCTGGCTGGCGATCTTGACGGCTAGGGCTTCCAGCTTGGGGGGCGCCGGCTGGGCGGGGGTGATTGCTGACTTCGACCAGCGAGGCGGGCCGTCGCACGCGACAAGCCCCGGAACATGCCCGTTGTAGGGGAGAGAGCAGATGACCGGCACGGCGTGGTTCCCGGCCCAGTTCTCGAAGCCGGCGCGTGACAGGCCGGGAGGTATGTTCACGTTCGAGTCTTCGATGAAGGTCGGTGCGGCGAAGACGGATACCGCGCAGATGATCGTGTAGCCGATCGCGATCAGCGGCACGACGATCGCCAGCCCGGCGGGGATCCGGGCTAGGTAGAGCGCCAGCCGGGACCGGCCGGTCACCACCAGGTGCCGGAACATGCCCTCGGTGAGGTCGCGCGATCCCGCGGTGCAGCCCACCGTGGCCGCGACGATGAAGCCGAAGGTGCACAGCAGGCCGGCTGCCAGGACCGCGAAGATCACCTCACTGCCGGCGGGCGGGTTGGTGCGCGGAGCGAACGCGTGCAGTAGCAGCCGGATGAGGAGGAACAATGCCGGGAGCCCGATGTCTACCACGATGAGGGCGATCATGAGGCCGCGCCGCCGCCGCAGCTCCATGATTCTGGTGGTGATCATGCCGATGGTGGGAATCGGGGAGCTCCGGCGGTCGCGGGAGTGACGGGCGGGTGCCGCATGCGCCGGCTGGTCCGGCGCGGGCGCGCCGCCGGCCGGGCTGGCTGTCATTCCGGGTCCCCCAGCCTGCTTGTGGCCTGCAGGAACCACGATTCGAGCGAGGTCTGGACCGGCTGGAGCCGGTAGACGGTGATTCCGCCTGCGACGAGAATGCGGTTGATCTCGGCGACGACGTGGCGTCCGGTGCCGCCGGGCAGCGTGATCTCCAGGCCCAGCGCGGCCGGCGCGGCCTCGATGCGGGCGCCGAGAGTGGCGCCCGCGAGCAGGGCACGGGCGCGGCCGGGGTCAGAGCATTCGACCTGAAGCGCGACCGGCGCCCCCGCCAGCAGCTCGGAGATCGGTCCCTGCGCGATGATGCTGCCGCGATCAACGATGGCGACAGCGTCACACGTCCGTTCGACCTCGTCCAGGAGGTGGGAGGACAGCACGACCGTGCGGCCCTCGGCCACCAGCGACAGGAACATGTCACGCATCCCGGCTATCCCGGCGGGGTCGAGCCCGTTCATCGGCTCGTCCAGAATGAGCAGCTGCGGGTCTGCGAGCAGGCAGGCGGCGACGCCCAGTCGCTGTCGCATGCCCATCGAGTACGTCGAGACCCGGGCGTCGGCGCGGTGAGCCAGGCCGACTTGCTCCAGTACCGGCCCGATGCGGTCCCGCGCGGCCGGTTCGCGTGCCGCGGCGAGAAGCCGCAGGTTCTGCCTGCCAGTCAGATGGCCGTGGAACCGGGGCTCGTCGACGATGGCGCCGATACGAGCGAGTGCCGCGTCGCGATGCCGCGGGACCGGGTATCCGAGCAGGGACATCGTGCCAGCATCGGCGCGGGTCAATCCCAGCAGCACCCGGATGAGCGTGGTCTTGCCGGCGCCGTTGGGGCCGAGGACGCCGAACGCCGATCCCCGGGGGACCAGAAGCTCGACACTGTTCACGGCAGTGTTCGCCCCGAAGCGCTTGGTGAGCCCGCGGGTCTGCACGGCCCAGCGGCTCTGGGCGGCCAGCTTACCGGGGGTGCCCGGCAAAGCCGTGGTGTTCATCCGCTGCCCCGGCCCGCTACCGCCGCCGCAAGCGGCAGTCTGACGACGAGCACGGTGGCGATGAGGCGGTCATCAGGTCCTTCAAACGGCGGCGGGGAGGAAGCATCACGAGTCCCTGGCGTTGCCGGGCTGGGGTGCAAGTGTGCGATGCGGAAGGCGGACACGTCTTCGGCCCGGGGTTGGACATTTGCCGGCCCGCCGCACTGTAACCCGGGGTGGAGGCGTATCCACCCCGGGTTAGACCAGGCCGTGCAGCCGGGAATTGGTGCCGGTCGGGCCGGCGCGCCGTAGTGTTCGCCAGATGAGCACAGACCTCGCCGGCAGCCCGGCCCTCGCCACGCTGCGCAGGGCGCGGGCGCAGCAGGAGGCAGCCCTCCGGTGGCTGCGCCGCCTCGCTCCGCCCCTGTTTGCCGTGGTGGTAGCGGTCACATTCAGCCGCGGCCGGAACCCGGGGTTTCCAGGCCGCGACGTGGCTGCGGTTCTCGCTGTGGGCGGGTTCGCGCTGGGCGCGCTGGGCGCGCTGACGGCCCGCCATCGGCGCGCGGCAATCCGCATCGTCTTCGCCGTAGTGCTCGTGGCCAGTTCGGCAGCGCTAACGGGACTGCAACCCGACGGAGCGGGCCTGGCCGGGCTCTTGGCGGGCCTCGTGCTGCTCGCCCCGCGGGTGCCAGATCGCTTCTTGTCCGCGTTGTCTATCGTCGGCATCACGTGCCTGGCGGCGGTGGCGGTGGCCGTCAGCCACGGCTCGCCGACCTCGGCGCTGCTCAGCGCCATGGCGATTGTCGGCTTCCCTGGCATGACGTTGCTGGCGAGACGGCTCGGGCAGGCAGGCGACCAAGCCGAGCGGCTCCTGATCGAGCTGGAGGGCACCCGGGCGGCGCAGGCACGGGCGGCTGGACTGGCCGAACGCCAGCGGCTTGCCAGGGAGATGCACGACGTACTCGCCCATTCCCTGTCCGGGCTCATGCTCCAGATGGAAGGCGCCCGGATGCTCGTGGCCGACAACCCCAGCGATCCTCGGCTGCCGGGAGTCATCGAGCGTGCCCACCACCTGGGCAAGTCCGGGCTCGAAGAAGCCCGCCGGGCGATCGGGATGCTGCGCGACGACGAACTGCCCGGGCCCGAACGCCTGGCCGGTCTCGCCGCGCAGTTCCAGGAGGTCGTTGGCGTCCCGTGCCAGTTTACGGTGTCCGGCCAGGCATACGAACTCCCGTCACAGGCCCGGCTCGCGGTGTACCGGGTAGCGCAAGAAGCGCTTACGAACATTGCCAAGCACGCCCGCCCGGAACGGGTCGAGGTGCACCTCGGTTATGAGCCTCGCCGTACCCGCCTGACGGTCGAGGATTTCACGATGAACCGGGAAGCGCCGCGGGTGGCCAATGACGGCTCCGGCTACGGCCTGACCGGGATGCGCGAGCGGGCCGAACTGCTCGGCGGCGAACTCATCACGGCGATGACACGCGGTGGCTTCCGCGTGGAGTTGCGGGTGCCGGCATGAGCCAGCCGATGCGTGTTCTCATCGCTGACGACCAGTGGGTGGTCCGTGAAGGCCTGGCGATGGTGCTAGGCCTCCTGCCTGACGTCGAAGTCGTGGGCTCGGCCTCTGACGGCGACGAGGCCGTCGCCATGGCCGCTGACCTGCTCCCCGACATCGTCCTCATGGACCTGCGGATGCCCCGCTGTGATGGCGTCAAGGCCACCCGCTTGCTGGGTGAGCGCGCGCCGGAGACCAAGGTCGTCGTGCTTACCACCTACGCCGATGACCGATCCGTGATAAACGCCCTGCGAGCTGGCGCGCGCGGTTACCTGACCAAAGACGCGGGCGGGGCAGAGATCCGCCACGCCCTCAGACAAGTCCTCGATAACCATGCGGTCATCGACCCCGCCGTCCAGCATCACGTGGTCGACGCCATCGCCACCGGATCACCGGCCCAGGACCGGCGACCGCTCTCACCTCTTCCCGCGGGTCTCACTCGCCGGGAAGCCGAGGTACTGTCACTCATCGCCACAGGCATGTCGAACCGCGAGATCGCCGAACACCTCGTCGTCAGGGAAGGCACCGTCAAAAGCCACATCAACCACCTGCTCGCCAAGATCGACGCACGCGACCGCGTCCAAGCGGTCACCTTCGCCTACCAGCACGGACTTGCCCCGCCACGGGAACAGCCCGGCTGAAAGTCCCCGTCGCTCGCACCCATCTGACGCTCGGACCGCATCCAACAAATCCGGCATCCGTTTCTACCCGAACGATGCGGGAACAGCGGCCGGCTCTCGCGCGGTCACAGGTGAATGTAGGTGCCCGGGGCGGGTTCCCCTGGCGGGTAGCGGGAGCTGCCGACGGCCTCGGGGGCGGGGGTCAGCTCGCCGGAGCGGTCGGCCAGCCAGCGCACCCAGTGCTCCCACCAGGACCCATCGTGCCGCTCACCGCCTGCGAGCCAGTCATCGGCGGAGGGCGGCGTCTGCGGGTTGAGGAAGTACCCGAGCCGGGGATGCCCGGGGTCGGCAACCACGGTCTGGATGTGGCCGCTTGAGCACAGGACGAACTGGGTGCGGCCGGAGACCATCTGGGTGGTCCGGTAGCAGGTGCGCCATGGCGTGATGTGGTCGGTCAGTCCCGCGGCCACGTACGTGTCGCAGCTGATCCGGGAGATGTCGATGGGTGTGCCGAGGATTTTCACGGCACCCGGATGTGCCAGCTGGTTGCCTGCCACCAGGTCCAGCAGCTGATGGTGGAAAGCGGATGTCAGCCGGGTGGTGTCGGCGTTCCAGGCGAGGATGTCGAAAGCCGGCGGGTCCTTGCCGAGCAGGTAATTGTTCACGTAGTAGTTCCACACCAGGTCGTTGGGGCGCAGCCAGGAGAACGTGGAGGCCATCTGCCAGCCGTTGATGACCCCGGTGGGCAGCGACACCCGCTTGGCGAGCGCGAGGGTCTGCGGGGTCGCGAACAGGAACATCCGCCCGTCAGATTCGCAATCGATCAGGGTGACCGTCATCGTGACCGAGCGGATCCGCTGGTCGCCCTGGGCGGCGAGGTGCGCCTGGGTGAGCGCGGCCGTCATCCCGCCCAGGCAGCCGCCCATGATGTTCACATCCGGCGAGCCGCTAACCTCGCGGACCACGTCGATCGCGTCGATCGCCGCCTGGACGTAGGTATCGAAGTTCCAGGCCCGCTGGGCCCCGGTCGGGTTGCGCCAGCTGATCCCGAACAGCTGGATACCCTGCCGCAGCAGGTACTCGTACATGCTGCGGCCGGGGGCGAGGTCCAGTGCGTAGTACTTGTTCACCTGCGGTGGCACCACGAGCAGGGGACGGCCGTAGACAGCATCGCGCTGCGGCGCGTACTGGATCAGCTCGAAGACGTCGTCCCGGTAGATGACCGCGCCGGGGGTGGCCGCGAGGTTCTCGCCGATCTTGAACGGCCTGCGGTCGACCATCGAGGGCATGCCGTGGTTGTGCAGCAGGTCGCCGAGCCAGTTGGCGATCCCCTTTCCGACGCTGCCGCCGCCGGTGTCGAAGCAGCGCTTGAGCGCCGCGGGGTTGGTCCAGAAGAAGTTGGTCGGCGCCATGGCCTCCCGCAGCAAGACCATCGCGAAGCGCAGCCGCTCGGCGTTCATGCCCTGGATGCCGAGATCGTCGAAGAAGCTGTCAGCTGCCGTGCCGAGGGTGAGGTAGGTCTGCATCATCGCCCGGTACATCGGGTTCTCGCGCCACGCCGGATCGGCAAAGCGCTTGTCTGCCTTCTCCGGCGCGACCTCGGACACGCCCAGCCCGACCCGCAGCAGCTCCGCGCTGACCTCGGGCCCGGCCCGCAGCAGGGCCTGCGGCTGGCGCATCGCCACCTGACCGAGGAACCGCACTGCTTCCAGCATGTCGCGCAGGCCGAGGACGGCACGGGGGCCGGGCACGAGCGCGGCCTCGGCCCCGCCGGCCAGCTGGGCGGCGGCATCGGCGAGGTCCCCCGCTGGCGGGGGGGTGGCCCGGCGGCCCGGCCGCGGCCTGGCGGCCCGGGGAGCGGCAGCGACCGGGCGGCCGTCGGGCGAGCCGCCGGCGGCCGGCGGCTCGCCGCGCGGCGCGGTCATGACAGCCGCTCCACGATCATGGCCATGCCCTGGCCGCCGCCGACGCACATCGTCTCCAGCCCGATCATCGCGTCCTGGGCGAGCAAATCGTTCAGCAGCGTGGCCAGGATGCGCACCCCGGTCATCCCGAACGGATGGCCGAGGGCGATGGCTCCGCCGTGCGGATTGAGCCGTTCGCTGAACGGGTCGACGCCGATCCCCCAGGCCGACGGGATGACCTGAGCGGCGAACGCCTCGTTGATCTCCAGGACATCAACGTCATCGATGGTCATCCCGGCCCGGCCCAGTGCCTGCCGGGTGGACTCGACCGGGCCCAGGCCCATCAGCTCGGGCTCGAGGGCGCTGACGCCGGTGGACACGATCCGGGCGAGCGGCATGATCCCGGGCCGGCCCGCGAGCGCGGCCGACATGACCACGGCGGCTGCCGCGCCGTCGTTGAGCGGGCAGGAGTTCCCGGCGGTCACCAGGCCGTCCTCGCGGAACACTGGCTTCAGCGCCGCCAGCCGGTCCAGGCTGGTGTCCGGCCGGGGCCCGTCGTCGGCCGTCATCGTGGCCCCGGAGGGCAGCGGCACGGGGATGATCTCGCGGCTGAAGATCCTGTCCTGGCCAGCCCGGACTGCGCGCTGGTGACTGCGCAGCGCGAACTGGTCCGTCTCCGCGCGGGTGACGTCGTACCGGGCGGCCACGTTCTCGGCTGTCTCGCCCATGCTCATATAGGCCTGCGGCAGGCCCTCGCTGTTGCCGGGCAGCAGCCGGGGGTTGCGCGTTTCCTGCTGGTCGGCGAATACGCCCAGCGGCGAGCGGGTACTGGATTCCACGCCGGCGCACACGAACGCCGAGCCCTCGCCAGCCCTGATGGCATGGAAGGCCATCCGGACTGCCTGCAGCGATGACGAGCAGTACCGGTTGACCGTGGTGCCCGGGGCCCCCACCCCGGCCAGGAGGCTGATGATGCGGGCCAGGTTGTGCGACTGCTCGCCGCCGGGCAGCGCGCAGCCGCAGATCACGTCGTCGATCTGGCCGCGGTCCAGCTGCGGGACCCGCTCAAGGACCTGGTTGACCACGTACGCGGCCAGGTCGTCGGGCCGCTGACCGATCAGCGAGCCCTTGCCGGCCCGGCCGATGGGGGTCCGGCCGATGCTGACGATGACGGCTTCTGACACGGCATCCTCCTGAGGATTGCGGCTA
>JBKQSL010000501.1:0-15167 GCA_052143655.1 Streptosporangiaceae bacterium
GCCAAGCGGCTGGATCAGGCGCTGGCCATCCGCACCGTGGGCGACCTGCTGATGCACTACCCCCGCCGGTACGAGCAGCGCGGCGAGCTCACCGACCTCGCAGAGCTGCGCGACGGGGAGCACGTGACCGTGCAGGCCCAGATCGCGCGGGTGCACCTGCGGAAGATGCGCAACAGGCCGGGCACGATCCTGGAAGCGGCCGTGACCGACGGCCGCAAGACGCTGACCCTGACCTTCTTCGGCCGGGGACGGCAGGACTGGCGCGAGCGCGAGCTGCAGCCCGGCAGCCACGGCCTCTTCTCCGGCCAGGTATCGACCTACCAGGGCAAGCGCCAGCTCGCCCATCCCGAGTACGAGATGCTGGCCAGCGGCGACGCGGCCGCCCGGGCCAGCGAGTTCGCCTCCGAGCTGATCCCGGTGTACCCGGCGACCAAGGACATCTCGTCGTGGAAGATCGCCGACTCGGTCCGCATCGCGCTGGACGTGCTCGATGTTCC
This sequence comes from Streptosporangiaceae bacterium, assembly GCA_052143655.1. Lineage (GTDB taxonomy): Bacteria > Actinomycetota > Actinomycetes > Streptosporangiales > Streptosporangiaceae > CAVSUR01. Next base: position 498 of record JBKQSL010000501.1, read on the forward strand.
CGACGACCCGCTCCCTGAGCAGGTGCGCGGCCGGCACCAGCTGTGCGGGTACGCCGACGCGCTGCGCGGCATCCACCGCCCTGTCGACCGCGCCGACCTGGCCCGGGCCCGGCTCCGGCTGAAGTGGGATGAGGCCTTCGCGCTGCAGGCGGTGCTGGCGCAGCGGCGCCGCGCGGCGGCCGACTACAGCGCCACGCCGCGCCCGCCGGTGCCCGGCGGGCTGCTGGCCGAGTTCGACGCCGCGCTGCCGTTCGAGCTGACCGTCGGGCAGCAGCTGGCCGGGGCCACCATTGCCGATGACCTGGCCGGAGATCATCCGATGCACCGGCTGCTGCAGGGCGAGGTCGGGTCGGGCAAGACCGTCATCGCCGTCCGGGCCATGCTCCAGGTGGTCGATGCGGCAGGCCAGGCAGTGCTGCTGGCCCCCACCGAGGTGCTGGCCCAGCAGCACTGCCGGTCGATCAGCCAGCTGCTCGGCCCGCTCGGCCAGGCCGGCCAGCTCGGCGGTGCCGAGCATGCGACCCAGGTGGCGCTGCTGACCGGGTCGATGGGAGCGGCGGCCCGCCGCCAGGCGCTGCTGGCGGCGGCGTCGGGTGCGGCGGGCATCATGATCGGCACCCATGCGCTGCTGGAGGAGCACGTTCAGTTTGCCGACCTGGGCCTGGTCGTGGTGGACGAGCAGCACCGGTTCGGCGTCGAGCAGCGGGACGCGCTGCGCGAGAAGGCGGCTGGCGGCGGCCGTCCGCACGTGCTGGTGATGACCGCGACGCCGATCCCGCGCACGGTCGCGATGACCGTCTACGGCGACCTGGACACCTCTACGCTGACCGAGCTTCCGGCCGGCCGCTCGCCGATCGCCACGCACGTCGTCCCGGCGGCCAGCAAGCCGCATTACCTGGAGCGGGCCTGGGACCGTATCCGGGAGGAAGCGAGCCGCGGCCGCCAGGCCTACGTGGTCTGCCCGCGGATCGGCGGCCCCGGCAGCGTCGAGGACGACGGTGCCGATGCCGGCGACGAGGAGCCGCAGCGGCGGCCGCCGCTGGCCGTCACCGAGCTGGCCGCGGAGCTGGCCGAGGGCCCGCTGGCCGCATTGCGGCTGGGCGTGCTGCACGGCCGGCTGCCGCCGGACGAGAAGGACGCGGTGATGCGGGCCTTCGCCGAGGGCACCATCGACGTGCTGGTCACTACCACGGTCGTCGAGGTCGGCGTGGACGTGCCGAACGCCACCGCGATGGTGATCATGGACGCGGAGCGGTTCGGGGTCTCCCAGCTGCACCAGCTGCGCGGGCGGGTCGGCCGCGGCCAGCACGAAGGGCTGTGCCTGCTGGTCACCGAGGTCGGCGACGGGCCTGAGGCGGCGAAGGCCCGGGACCGGCTCGCGGCCGTGGCCGGGACGGTCGACGGCTTCGCGCTGGCCCGGCTTGACCTTGAGCAGCGCCGGGAGGGCGACGTGCTGGGAGCGGCGCAGGCCGGCCGCCACTCCAGCCTGCGGCTGCTGACCCTGCTCGCCGACGAGGACCTGATCAGGCAGGCCCGGGCCGAGGCGACCGCGCTGGTGGACGCCGATCCGGCGCTGGCCGGCCAGCCGGGCCTGGCGGCCGCGATCCGCGCGCTGCTGGACGATCAGCAGGCCGAGTTCCTCGAAAAGGCGTGAGGCGGGCCGGTGACGCGGATCATCGCGGGCGCCGCCGGAGGCCGGCGGCTCGCCGTCCCGCCCGGCCGCTCCACCCGCCCGACCAGCGACCGGGCCCGGGAGGGCCTGTTCGGCACGGTGGGCTCGATCATGTCAACCCTGGAGGGCGCGGCGGTGCTCGACCTGTATGCCGGCTCGGGGGCGGTCGGCCTGGAGGCGCTGTCGCGCGGCGCGGCGGACGTGCTGCTGGTCGAGTCCGACCCGCGGGCAGCCCGGGTGATCCGGCAGAACATCGCCGCGGTGGGGCTGCCCGGCGCCCGGCTGGTCACCGGCCGGGCCAGCCGGGTCCTCGACGGCGGCCCCGGTGAGCTCGCCCCTCGCGACCTGGTGTTCGCCGATCCGCCCTACTCCGCCGCCGACAGCGAGGTGAGGCAGCTGCTGACCATGCTGGCCGCCCACGGCTGGCTGGCGCCCGCCGCGCTGGTCGTGGTGGAGCGCTCGGCCCGGTCAGGACCGCTGCCGTGGCCGCCGGGGTACCGTGCTGACCGGTGCCGTTGCTACGGCGAAGCCGCACTCTGGTACGGTCACGCCGCGGGCGCCGAGGCTGGCGCCGCATCATCGGCAGGAGGGTGAATGCCTGAGCGTCGCGTGGTCTGCCCTGGTTCCTTTGACCCGGTCACCAACGGCCACCTCGACATCATCGCGCGTGCCGCGCAGATCCATGATGAGGTCATCGTGGCCGTGGGCGGGAACCCGTCGAAGGCCCCGCTGTTCACCGCCGACGAGCGCGTCGAACTGCTCCGCGAGGTCACCGGCAAGATCCCCAACGTCCGGGTGGCCAGGTCCGGCGGGCTGATCGTGGAGTTCTGCCGGGCCAACGACATCTCGGCGATCGTCAAGGGCCTGCGCGCCGTCAGCGATTTCGACTACGAGATGCAGATGGCCCAGATGAACTACAACCAGGCCGGCGTCGAGACGCTGTTCATGACCACCAACCCGCTGTACACGTTCCTGTCGTCGAGCCTGGTCAAGGAGTTCGCCAAGTACGGCGGCGACGTCACCGGCCTGGTCCCCGAGCCGGTCCTGGAGGCGCTGAACCGGCGCATGGCGGAGCTGCGGGCAGCAGGCAGCTGACGGCCTGGCGGCGTCAAGTTGGGAACAGGGCAGGCCCGACGGTAAGCTTGGCCGCCCGATACCCTCGTTCCCGTCTGCCTGCCATGCCACATGCCCGTTCCGCGCACGCTCAGCGACTCGACCCGCGCCGCCCCCTCGTCTTCGACACCCGGACGCTGGGCCCTGGCGAGGCACAGAGCCTGACGCGCACCGCTCCAGCCCCGGCCGATCTCGGCGCGGGGCTTGCGGGCGTGCCCGAGGGAGCGGAGCTTGAGCTGGCCGTCCAGCTGGAAGGCGTCTCGGAAGGCGTGCTGGCCACCGTCACGGTGAACGCCCCGCTGGAAGGCGAGTGCGCCCGGTGCCTGGAGCAGTTCACCGCCACGACGACGGTGACGTTCCAGGAGCTGTTCAGCTATGACGCCGATGCGGCGGGCCCGGACGGATATGTTCTTGACGGGGACCTGCTCGACCTGGAGCCGGCGCTGCGGGACGCGCTGGTGCTGGAGCTGCCGCTGTCCCCGCTGTGCACGCCCGATTGCGCGGGCCTGTGCCCGGAGTGCGGGGTCCGGCTGGCAGACGCCGGCCCCGGGCACGGGCACGAGCCGGAGGACGGCGGGGTGTGGGGCGTGCTGCGCCAGCTTCAGCCAGGCGGCGAAGAAGGGCCGGATACCGAGGATGGCGCCGCGGCGCCCGACGATACGAACCCGGGCGGATCAGCCGCGCCGGATAGAGCGAAGGAGCAGTGAGGTGGCAGTTCCCAAGCGACGGATGTCGCGCAGCAACACCCGGTCGCGCCGGGCTCAGTGGAAGGCAGCGGCACCGCAGCTCATGACGTGCCCGCAGTGCCGTGACCCGAAGCTGCCGCACCGGGCCTGCCCGACCTGCGGTACCTACAACCGGCGTCAGGTGATCACTCCTTCCTGACGCGCCCGGATCTCGCGCGGCGGCAGCCCGCCCGCGCACCGCGAGAAGGCGCCGCGGGAAGGAGCACACGAGTGAGCGAGCATTCCAGCGTCGGCCAGGCGGCCGGTGCTGAGACCGAGGACCTGCTGCGCGAGCTGCAGGTACCGCTGGATCTCGCGCTCCTTGAGCGCGCCCTCACGCACCGGTCGTTCGCCTACGAGAACGGCGGCCTGCCCACGAACGAGCGGCTGGAGTTCCTCGGCGACTCGGTGCTCGGCCTGATCGTCACCGACACCCTGTTCAACGGGTATCCGGATCTGCCGGAGGGGCAGCTGGCCAAGCTCCGCGCGGCCGTCGTGAACATGCGCGCGCTGGCCGGAGTGTCCCGCGACCTCAAGCTGGGCCAGTATGTCCGGCTCGGCAAGGGCGAGGAGGGCACTGGCGGCCGGGACAAGTCGTCGATCCTGGCGGACACGCTGGAGGCGGTCATCGGCGCGGTGTATCTCGACTGCGGGCTGGCGGCGGCGAACGAGTTCGTGCACCGCCTGTTCGACCCGGTCATCGACCGCTCCGCCCGGCTCGGCGCGGGACTGGACTGGAAGACGTCGCTGCAGGAGCTGACCGCCGCGCACCTGCTCGGGGTGCCCGAGTATCAGGTGGCAGAGAGCGGCCCGGATCACCAGAAGTCCTTCCGCGCCGCGGTCCGGATCGGCGGCGCGACCTATGGCGAGGGCGAGGGACGGTCGAAGAAGGAAGCCGAGCAGCAGGCGGCCGAGGCGGCCTGGACGGCGATCAGCCAGCGCGAGCAGCGCGCGGACGGCGACGACCTGCCGCCCGGCTAGCTGTAGCTAGCGCCAGGATCCGCGAGTGCCCGAGCTTCCCGAGGTCGAGACCGTCCGGCGCGGCCTGGATGCGCACGTGCGCGGCCGCACCATCGAGGCCGTCGAGCCGCTGCACCCGCGGGCCGTGCGGCGGCATGCAGCGGGCGGCGCGGATTTCGCAGCCGTGCTGTGCGGCCGCCAGGTCGACGGCGTCCGCAGGCGCGGCAAGTACCTGTGGCTCACCCTCGGCGATGACGCGCTGCTGGCGCACCTGGGCATGAGCGGCCAGCTTCTGCTCGGGCCGCCGGAGCGCCCGCTCGGGCCGCACGTCCGGATCCGGTTCACCTTCACCGATGGCGGCCCGGACCTGCGCTTCACCGATCAGCGGACGTTCGGCCACATGATGTTCGCGCCGGGCGGCGCCTGCCTGCCTGCCCCGATCGCGCACATCGCGCCCGACCCGCTGGAGCCCGCGTTCGATTTGCAGGCGCTGACCGGCCGGCTGCGCGGCCGGCGCACCGGGATCAAGCGCGCGCTGCTCGACCAGTCGCTGATCAGCGGCGTGGGAAATATCTATGCCGACGAGGCGCTGTGGCGCACGCCGCTGCACTGGGCCCGGGCTACGGACCGGCTGCGGCCGGGCGAGATTTCCCTGCTTATCACTTCTGTGAAAGAAGTGTTCAATGCGGCGCTGGATGCTGGCGGGACCTCTTTTGACAGTCTTTACGTCAACGTCAACGGACAGAGTGGATACTTTGACCGGTCCCTGGCCGTCTATGGCCGGGCCGGCCAGCCGTGTCCTCGATGCGGCACTGCGGTCCGGCAGGACAAGTTCATGAACCGGTCTGCTTTCAGCTGCCCGTCCTGCCAGCCGCGGCCCCGCTTCGGCCGCTGGTAGCCAGCCGCAGCCGGCGGCGGCCTTCGCGGGTGCTGGTCGCAGGCCGGGCTCGCGGCGCGGTGGTGAGCCGCCGGGCGCATGCCCGGCGGCAGGCCGGCCCCGGGCGTGTGCTCCCCGCCGCTCGCCCGGTGCGGGAAATCCGGGGACGGCGGCTCCGGGGGCTCGGCGCAGGGCCAGCTCCGGGCGGGGCAGCCGGCATAGTGGTGGAGCGGTGTTGGAGAGAAGGGCGCCGAGGTGACTGGCGTGGATGACGAGCCGGGGCCGGGCGCGGAGCCGCCGGATTCCGGCCTGCCCGACGATGCGCAGCAGTCGGCGCGGCTGACGGCCTGGGTGGCCGGACGGGTCCAGGGCGTCGGGTTTCGCTGGTGGGTGCGCAGCCGGGCGCTCGAACTCGGGCTCGCAGGCGCGGCGGAGAACCTCGAAGACGGCCGGGTCCGGGTCGTCGCTGAGGGCAGCAGGGAAGGCTGCCGTGCACTGCTCGCATTGCTGCAGGGGCCGGGTGCACCCGGACGGGTGGCACGGGTTACGCATCGGTGGGACAATCCTAAAGGGCAAATGACAGGATTTATCGAGCGCTAAGCGCTCCTGCCGTCGTCCGCGCGGCCTGCCGTCAGGCCACCCGGGACCGGCCCGAGTGCAAGCCGGTGACCTGCACGATTGTCAACTTGACCGGATAGGCATCGGAGTGGGACCATGGAAGCGTTACCTGCGCGCGAATCTGCGGTTCTCTGCGTTTCGGGCGCGAAGCCCACTCTGGTCACTCAGTGTGGAGGACCTTACACAATGGCGAAGGCTCTATTCGGCCACGTTGGTGGGCCGGATCCGCGCATGGTCTCGGAGATGCGACGCCTTCAGCGCCGAGTACGTGACCTGGAGGCCGAGCTTGCCCGGCTTCAGGAGGAGAATGACGTGCTCACCGCTGAAGTCAGCCGCGACTTGCTGATCCCGGTCCGCGAGCCGGCGCTTACCTAAGCGCCGGCTGGCCACACAGCGCGGAGGGACGCCTGGACTCGCGGCGTCCCTCTTGGCTGTTCCGTCAGGCTGTTCCACAGGGTGAGCACAGCGATGTCACCCAGTGGACGGGCTGGCCGAGGCACGGGCATCTGCCCGCCCGCCCTGCTGCGAAAGCGGCTGTGCAGCCATGCCTGCACAGCGCAGCGGCCAGCGGATTCACCCGCTGACGGGAGCGCTGCCGCCAGGCTCTTACGCTGGCCGCCGGCGGCCTCCCGCAGTGCTGGCGTCCAGCATTGAACAGGCGCTGCCCCCTGGTCAAGTGCCCTTTTCCCGGCGCTGGCCGCGGCCCCGGGGACCGGTCCGCTGCACCCGCACCCCGGCCCGCGCGCCGCGAGATTCCGGACATTGGCGCCAATTGACATCAGGCGGCCCGCCGTCCGCGCGGTTGCTGCGGCGAATCCGCAGGAGTGACGGCAGCGCACGGTAGGGTGCGGAAAGATCCGGGCAGATCGGGTGGCGCCGCTCGGGCGACGGGGAGGAGAGCCGGCCGGGTGTACCTGAAAACTCTCACCTTGCGCGGCTTCAAGTCGTTCGCCTCGGCCACCTCCCTGCGCTTCGAGCCGGGCATCACCTGCGTCGTCGGGCCTAACGGGTCGGGCAAGTCCAACGTCGTGGATGCCTTCACCTGGGTCATGGGCGAGCAGGGCGCCAAGACCCTGCGCGGCGGCAAGATGGAGGACGTCGTCTTCGCCGGCACCGCCGGGCGGCCGGCCCTCGGCCGCGCCGAGGTGACGCTGACCATCGACAACAGCGATGGCGCGCTGCCAATCGACTACGCCGAGGTGACGATCAGCCGGCTGCTGTTCCGCTCGGGGCAGAGCGAGTACGCGATCAACGGCGAATCGTGCCGGCTGCTGGACGTTGCCGAACTGCTCTCCGACACCGGCCTGGGCCGGGAGATGCACGTCATCGTCGGCCAGGGCCAGCTGGACGAGGTGCTCAACGCCGGCCCGGATGCGCGCCGGGCGCTGATCGAGGAGGCGGCCGGCGTCCTGAAGCACCGCCGGCGCAAGGAGAAGGCTCTGCGCAAGCTGGAGGCGATGCAGGCCAACATGACCCGGCTGGTCGACCTGACCGGCGAGCTGGGCCGCCGCCTCAAGCCGCTTGGCCGCCAGGCCCAGATCGCCCGCCAGGCCGCGGTCATCCAGGCGGACCTGCGCGATGCCCGGCTGCGGCTGCTCGCCGACGACTACGTGACGCTCGCCGCCGAGCTGGAGCGCGACCAGGCCAGCGAGTCAGCCGCGGCCGCCCGCCGGGCCGAGCTGGAGGCCGCGCTGGCCGCGGCCCGGCTGCGCGAGGGCGAGCTGGAGCGCGACGCCCAGCAGCATGCGCCCAGGCTGGCCGCTGCGCAGGCCACGTTCTTCTCGCTGGCCAGCCTGGCCGAGCGGCTGGCCGGGGTGGCCAGCCTGGCCGGGGAACGGCACCGGCACCTGGCCGCTCCGCCGGAGCCGCAGCGGCCCGGCCGGGACCCCGATGAGCTGGACCGTGAGGCAGCGCAGCTGCGGGAGCAGGAGGCGGCCCTGCGCGGGCGGCTGGCGGCGGCCCGCGAGCAGCTGACAGCGGCCGTGGCGGCACGGACCGCGGCCGAGACCGCGCTGGCCGAGACCGAGCGCCGGCTGGCGGCAGGTGCCCGGGCCGCGGCTCAGCGGGCCGAGCGGCTGGCCCAGCTGCGCAGCCAGGTCGGTGCCGCGCGCAGCCGGGTCGGTGCCGCGCAGGAGGAGGTCGGCCGCCTGGCCGAGGCGCTGGAGCAGGCTCGCGGCCGCGCCGAGCAGGCCCAGCGGGACTATGCGGGACTGCAGGACCAGGTCACCGACGCGGGGGAGGGCCGCACCGACCTGGCGACGGCGCACGAGCAGGCCGCTGGAGCGGTCGCGGCGGCAGCCGCGCAGCTGGACGCCCGGCGCGCGGCCGAGCGCCAGGCCAGCGCGGACGCGGCAGCGCTTCGCGCCCGCACCCAGGCCCTCGACGAGGCCGTCCGGCGCGGCGCGGACGCGTCCGGCGCGCTGCTGGAGAACCCCGGCGCCTTCGCTGGCGTGCTCGGCCCGCTCGCGGCGATGCTCAGCGTCCAGGCCGGCGCCCAGGAGGCCATCGCGGCCGCGCTCGGCGTCGCCGCCAGCGCGGTGGCGGTGTCCGGGGTGGACACCGCCGTGACGATCTTGCGGGCGCTTCGGGAGGGCACGGTCGGCCGGGCTGACCTGGTGATCGCCGCCGATGGGGCCGGCCCGGACGGCGCCGGGATGCTCACGGCGGTGGCCAGCCTTCCGGACGGCGTGACGCTTCCGTCAGCGGTGACGCCCGCTGCCGAGCTGGTCCGGGCGCCCGGCCAGCTGGCCGCGGCGGTCGGCCAGCTGCTGGCCGACGTGGTCGTCGCTCCCGACCTGGAGACCGGTCGTGAGCTGATCCGCGCGCAGCCGGGGCTGCGCGCGGTCACCAGGGAGGGTGACCTCATCGGCGCCCACTGGGCGCGCGGCGGGTCAGCGGACGGCCAGAGCCTGCTCGCGCTGCGGGCGGCCGGCCAGCAGGCCGCGGCCGAGCTGGCGCAGGCCGAGCAGCGGTGCCAGCGATCCCAGCGGGAGCTGGCCGATGCCGCCGAGGAAGAGGACCAGGCCCGGCAGGTGCTGGCGCAGGCGCAGGCCGAGCTGCAGCAGGTTGATGCCGCGGCGGCCGAGGTCTCCGGTCGGCTCGGCTCGCTGGCAGGCGCGGCCAGGGCGGCCAGGGAAGAGGCCGGGCGCCTGGAGAAGGCGATCGCGCATGCGGAGCGATCCGCTCAGCAGGGCCGGGACAAGCTGGCCGAGCTGACGCAGAAGCTGGCGGTGCAGGAGGGCGCGCCGGATCCGGCCGGCCCTGATCCGGCGGCTGACGGCGAGCAGACCGGCAAGCAGGCCCTGGCCGAGCAGGCCACTGCGGCCCGCGCCGCCGAGATGGAGGCGCGGCTGGAGGTCAGGACGGCCGAGGAGCGGCTGCGCGCCATCAGCGGCCGGGCCGACGCGCTGACCGCGACGGCCGCGGCCGAGCGGCAGGCGGTCGAGCGGGCCGCGGCCCGGGCCAGGCGCCGCGCGGCGGATGCGGCCGTGGCCGCGGCGGTGGCCAGGGGCGCCCGGCAGGCGGCCGCTGCGATCGAGGGCTCGCGGGCCGCGGCCGACGCCGAGCGGCAGGCGGCCGAGGAGGCCAGCAGCAGCCGGGACGCCGAGCTCAAGACGGTCCGGACGGCGATCAGGGAGCTGACTGACGAGTTCGACAAGGTCGTGGACGGTGCCCACGACGCGCAGATTGCCCGCGAGGGTCACCGGCTGCGGCTGGAGCAGATTGCCGCGCGGGCCAGCGAGGAGTTCGCGGTCGAGGTCGAGGCGCTGGTGGCCGAGTACGGGCCCGGCGTCCCGGTGCCGCCCGCGGCCGAGGGGCAGATGCCGTCGGCCTACGACCGGGAGGCCACCGAGCGCCGGGCGCAGCAGGCCCAGCGCAAGCTGGACCAGCTGGGCAAGGTCAACCCGCTGGCGCTGGAGGAGTTCGCCGCGCTGGAGGAACGGCACGCGTTCCTGGTCAAGCAGCTGGAGGACCTGAAGAACACTCGGCGCGACCTGCTCACCGTGATCAAGGAAGTCGACGACCGGGTGCAGCAGGTGTTCACATCGGCCTACGACGACATCGCCCGCGAGTTCACCCGGATATTCGGCCAGCTGTTCCCCGGCGGCGAGGGCCGGCTGCTGCTCACCGAGCCCGACGACATGCTGGCCACGGGCATCGAGTTCGAGGCCAGGCCCCCTGGCAAGAAGGTCAAGCGCCTGTCGCTGCTGTCCGGCGGCGAGCGGGCGCTCACCGCGATCGCGTTCCTGCTGGCGATCTTCAAGGCCCGGCCGTCGCCGTTCTACGTGCTGGACGAGGTCGAGGCCGCGCTGGACGACGTTAACCTGCAGCGGCTGCTGGGCATCTTCACGGAGCTGCGGGAAGTCTCCCAGCTGATCATCGTGACGCACCAGAAGCGGACGATGGAGGTCGCCGACTCCCTCTACGGCATCACGATGCGCGGCGACGGCGTATCGACGGTCGTCAGCCAGCGGCTGCGGGAGCGCGAGAGCGCCTGAGCCGCGGCCTGCGGGCCGCCAGGCTCCCGGGCCCCGCCGGGACGGCAGGCGCCCGGGACAGTCCGTCGGCGGGGCCGGAATCCGGGCCGCCGAGGGTGCCGGGTGGTCGCTGCGGTCTGCCAGACTGGTTGCGTCATGGAACAAGACCTGATCATCGCCGCCATTGTCGTTGTCGTAGCCGGCGGCGGGACCGCTCTCGTTACGCCCCTGATCCGCTCGCGCCGCCGCCAGCAGGGCGGCGGCCAGCCGGGACCGGCCCAGCGCGAACCCGGCCAGGCTGAGGCTGGGCAGGCGCCCGGCGGCCAAGCCAGGACCGGCACCGCCACGCTGGAGCCGCCGCCCGCCGCGCCGCCGCAGGATGCGCTCCCCACGGCTCCCGCCGCGCCGCCGCGCCCGGCCGAGGTCGAGAAGCCGCCGCCGTCCGCGGGCCGGCTGGCCCGGCTGCGCGGTCGGCTCGCCCGCTCCCAGTCCGGGCTTGGCTCGGTCCTGCTCGGGCTGCTGTCCTCGGGGAACCTGGACGAGCAGGCCTGGGAGGAGATCGAGGACACGCTCATCATGGCCGACATGGGCGTCACCCCGGCGCGGGAGATGGTCGAGCGGCTGCGCACCGAGGTCAAGGTGGTCGGTACCCGCGACCCGGCTGAGGTCAGGGCGCTGCTGAAGGCCGACCTGATCGCCGAGATCGGCCCGGACATGAACCGGTCGCTGCGCACGAGGCCGCACGGCGACCGGCCCGCGGTGCTGCTGGTCGTCGGGGTCAATGGCACCGGCAAGACGACCGCGTGCGGCAAGCTGGCCCGGGCCCTGGTCGGGGACGGGCGCACCGTCCTGCTCGGGGCGGCCGACACGTTCCGTGCCGCCGCCGCTGACCAGCTGCAGACGTGGGCGCAGCGGGTGGGCGCTGAGGTGGTGCGGTCGGACACCGACGGCGCTGACCCGGCCAGCGTCGCGTTCGAGGCGGTTAACCGGGGGATTGAGCGCGGTGTCGACACGGTGATCATCGACACCGCCGGGCGCCTGCACACTAAGACCGGGCTGATGGACGAGCTCGGCAAGATCAAGCGGGTGATCTCCAAGCACGCCACCGTGGACGAGGTGCTGCTGGTGCTCGACGCCACCACCGGGCAGAACGGGCTGCGCCAGGCCCGGGTATTCGCCGAGGTTGTCGACGTGACCGGCATCATCCTGACCAAGCTGGACGGCACCGCCAAGGGCGGCATCGTCGTCGGCGTGCAGCGCGAGCTGGGAGTGCCGGTCAAGCTGGTGGGCCTGGGCGAAGGCCCGGACGACCTGGCGCCGTTCGAGCCGGATGCCTTCGTCGACGCGATACTCGGCGGCTGACCGGAGCGTTCCGGGGCATCGGACCCGATAGCCTGAAGGCGTGTTCGAGACTCTTTCCGATCGGCTGACCCAGGTCTTCTCCGCGCTGCGCAGCCGGGGCCGGCTGTCTCCCGCCGACATTGACGCCACCTGCCGTGAGATCCGGATCGCGCTCCTGGAAGCAGACGTCGCGCTGCCGGTGGTCCGGCAGTTCATCTCCCGGGTGCGTGAGCGGGCGTCGGGCGCCGAGGTCTCCGAGGCGCTGAACCCGGCCCAGCAGGTCATCAAGATCGTCAATGAGGAGCTCATCGAGATTCTCGGCGGCGAGGCCAGGCGGCTGCGCTTCGCCAAGGTGCCGCCGACCGTCATCATGCTGGCCGGCCTGCAGGGCTCCGGTAAGACGACGCTGGCAGGGAAGCTGGCGCTGTGGCTTCGCCAGCAGGGCAATACCCCGATGCTGGTGGCCGCCGACCTGCAGCGGCCGAACGCGGTGCAGCAGCTGGAGATCGTGGGCCAGCGGGCCGGGGTGCCGGTGTACGCGCCGCAGCCCGGCAACGGCGTCGGCGACCCGGTCCAGGTGGCCCGCGACTCGATCGACGAGGCCAAGCGCCGCCAGCAGAGCATCGTGATCATCGACACCGCCGGGCGCCTGGGCATCGACGAGGAGATGATGCGCCAGGCCGCCGACATTCGCGACGCCACCGACCCGGACGAGATCCTGTTCGTCGTCGACGCGATGATCGGCCAGGACGCGGTGCAGACCGCGCAGGCGTTCCTGGACGGCGTCGGCTACGACGGCGTGGTGCTGACCAAGCTGGACGGCGACGCGCGCGGCGGCGCCGCGCTGTCGATCGCCCAGCTCACCGGCCGGCCTGTCATGTTCGCCTCGTCCGGCGAGAAGCTGGAGGACTTCGACGTCTTCCATCCCGACCGGATGGCCTCGCGCATCCTGGACCTCGGCGACGTCCTCACGCTGATCGAGCAGGCCGAGCGGACCCTCGATCAGGAACAGGCCGCGTCGATGGCCGGCAAGCTCGCCTCCGGCGAGGGCTTCACGCTGGAGGACTTCGTCGACCAGCTGGCAATGGTTCGCAAGATGGGGCCGATCGGGAACCTGCTTGGCATGCTGCCCGGCGCGGCGCAGAACCGCGACCTGCTCAGCCAGGTCAGCGACAAGGACCTGGACCGGGCCGCGGCGATCGTCAACTCGATGACCGTGGCCGAGCGGCGCACCCCCAAGATCATTAACGGGTCCCGGCGGGCCCGGATCGCGGCCGGCTCGGGCGTCACCGTGGGTGAGGTCAGCAACCTCATCACCCGGTTCCAGGAGGGCCAGAAGATGATGCGCCAGATGATGGGCAGCATGGGCGGCCTGCCGGGCATGGGCATGCGGCGCGCGCAGAAGAAGGCCAGGGGCAAGAAGAAGGGCAAGGGCGGCGGCGGCCGGCCGGCCAACTCCGTGGCCGCCCGCGGCGCGGCCCCGGCGGGCCTGCCCGCGGCCCTCGGCCAGGGCCAGGACGGCAGCAGTCCGGCGATGCGCGGGTTCGGCGGCCTGGCTGACGGCCTGCCCGACGGGCTGCCGGAGGGTCTGGGCGGGGACGGCAAGCTGCGGCTGCCGCCGGGCCTTGGCGCGGGCTTCCCGCCCCCGTCGAGCCTGCCGCCCGGCCTGCGCGGTCCCCAGGGCCCGCAGGGCCCCCAGCAGGGCCGCCGCGGCCGCCAGGGCAAAAAGGGCCGCTAGCCGCCCCGGCGACCCCCGCCGGCGGGGTCGCCGCCCGGTCCCGTCGGTGTCACAACCACGGGCACCAGACCCCCTGGTTGCGGCTTTCACGGGGTTCGGGGGTCCGCCGGCGGCCTCCCAGTGGCCCGGTCCGCGCCCCGCTCGGGCGGTGATTACGCCTCGGCGCCGTGCATCTGGCACAATGTGGGGGCACCTCGGCTGCGCGGGGCCCTCTCTAGCCTGCGGCAGCCGTACCCAGCCGGGCGCCACAGCCGGTCCCCACTCCGGCAGAAGGCCCGCCCGCACCTCATCCGTTTGGGAGAAGACCGCAGCCGTGGCTGTCAAGATCAAGCTGAAGCGCCTGGGCAAGATCCGCGAGCCCTATTACCGGATCATCGTCGCCGACGCCCGCACCAAGCGGGACGGCCGGGCGATCGAGGAGATCGGCAAGTACCACCCGAAGGCCGAGCCGTCGTTCATCGAGGTGAACTCCGAGCGGGCGCAGCACTGGCTGTCGGTGGGCGCCCAGCCGACCGACCCGGTCCGCAAGCTCCTGGAGATCACCGGCGACTGGCAGAAGTTCAAGGGCCTGCCGGGGACCGAGGGGACGCTCAGGACCGCGGCCCCGAAGCAGGACCGCAAGGAGATCTTCGCCGCCGCCGCGGCGGAGTCGCTGGCCGAAAGCGGCGCGAAGGGCAAGGGCAGGGGCAAGTCCGCCGACGCCAAGTCCGGCAGCAAGGCCGAGAAGAGCGACAAGGGCGACAAGCCCGGCCGCCAGGCCAAGGCGGACGCGGGCGAGACGTCGGCCGCGCCGGGCCCGGCCGAGAAGCCGGCCGAGCAGCCAGCCGCTGAGGCGGCCGCGTCCGGTGCGGACTCGCCGGAGGCCGCGGAGAAGCCGGCCGCGGCGGAGACGCCGGAGGCCGAGCAGCCAGCCGCTGAGGCGGCCGCGTCCGGTGCGGACTCGCCGGCAGCCGCGGAGACGCCGGCCGCGGCGGAGCCGTCGGCGGCCGCGGAGAGCAGCGGCTGACGTGCTCGAAGAGGCGCTGGAGCACCTGGTCAAGGGAATCGTCGAGTTTCCTGACGACGTCCAGGTGGATAGCCGCGGGATGCGCCGCGGCCGCGTCCTGGAAGTGCGCGTGCACCCCGATGACCTCGGCAAGGTCATCGGC
>JBKQSL010000502.1:0-4020 GCA_052143655.1 Streptosporangiaceae bacterium
GGCATCACCTGCTTCGCCGCCGGGCGGATGGGCTCCGAGCTGCCCGACGAGGAGCTCTACCGCGCGGGCAGCCTGCAGGGCGGCCTGGCGTTCACGGCGGAGGAAGTGCGCTGGATGTTCGCGGACCTGACCGAGATCGAGCTGCGACCCATCCGGGAGCAGCCGGATGACTCCCCGCTGTTCGGCGTTCCGTTCCTGCTCACGGCGCTGTTCCGCCGCCCGCCGGGCAGCTGACGGCCGCCCGGCCCCGGACCGGTGCGGCGCCGGCCGCCGGCCGGGCGCTGCGGCGGCCTGTCCTGCTGGCCCGCGGCGCCGCCGCAGGAGACCATGGGACGCGCACAGCCGCCGAGTGCCCGCGGGGAGCGCCGGATCGACGCGCTGCGCCGCGCCCTGGCCTGACGGCGCGCCCGGCATCAGGCCGGCGAGACGCGCTGCGCCGGGCGGCACGCCGGAGGTCAGCGGTTGCGCAGGACCTTCCGCCGGTAGGCGATGCCGCCGGCGCCGGCCACCATCGCGGCCACGCCGAGGCCGAGCAGCGGGGCGTCCTGCAGCCCGGCCGTGCCGCCGCCGCCGGTTTGCGGCGCCGCAGTGGGCACTGCGCTGGCCGAGCTGCGGGTGGCCGATGGGCTGGGCGAGGAACTGCTGGACGGCGACGGGCTCCGGGTGCCTGACGGGGACGTCGAGGCAGGGCCGCTCGGGGCCGGTGAGGTGGATGTGGCCTTACTGCCCGGCGAGCCGGACGGTATTGCCGGGCTGGTATGGCCAGACGAGGATGAGGGCAGAGCCGCCGAGGAGGGGGACGACGTGCAGGCCGAGACCGTTGCGCCGGCCAGGACGGCCAGGGCGCCGCAGCTCACGGCGGTCAGCCGTGCGCTGAGCCCGGCCCCCGCAATGGCCATCCGCACCTTCACGGAACCTCCTTGCGCGTCCGGCCGGCGGCAGCCGCGTATCCCGGCTCGGCAGCAGGATGCAGAACGCGATCCGCGCGGCTGGCCCGGCCGCGGAGCGTGCCGGGAGAAAGGTCCCCGAATACGCCGCGAGCAGGAACGGGAGCGCCCGGCGACTGCTCAGACATGCACTAGCCCGTTCACTGAAATATGAGGCTACGCGAGTAGCCCGGCTCGGGGGAAGACGAGGGGAGGAACGACCGCAGTGGCTAACGGGGACTGGCACCGGATAGGCGGGTTCCGCGTGGTCATGTGCTGGCCGCAGAGCGGATTCGCGGCCCGCCCGGCACGCTCCGGCCGCCCGTTGCTGGCCCGCGCCGCCGGGGCAGCCGGCCTGCTGCTGTTCCTCGGCGGCGCCGTGGCCGTGGGCATCGTGATCATCGCTCAGCAGCACGCGCCGCAGCCCTCGGCCGCAGCGGCCGGCGCACTCGGGCCGTCCGGGGCTCACGGCCCGTGGCTGCCCCGGTCGGCACCGGTGTCCCTGTCCGTCCCGGCCATCGGGGTGCGGTCCAGGCTGCTGCGCCTCGGCCTCAGCCCGGGCGGCGCGATCCAGGTCCCGGCGCTGCCCGGCAAGGCGGCCCAGGCGGCGTGGCTGAGGTACTCGGCGACGCCCGGCGAGATCGGCGCGTCGGTCATCGAAGGCCACCTCGACAGCTACCAGGGGCCCGCGGTCTTCTTCCGGCTCGGCGCCCTGCGCCCGGGTGACCGCGTCGACGTGACGCTCTCCGACGGGATGACCGCCATTTTCCGGGTAACCGGCGTGCGCCAGTACCTGAAAGCCCGGTTCCCGGCCAGGACGGTGTACCGTGCGACCGATTTCGCCGCCCTGCGCCTGATCACCTGCGGCGGCGCTTTCGACTACGCCACCGGTCATTACCTGGGCTCCACGGTCGTCTATGCCGCGCTGGCCCGCGCGCACCCGGGGCGCCTCCAGCGTCACCGCGGCTGAGCGGGCCAAAGGCCGGCTTCGCTGCAGCGAGCCAGGCGGCCTGCGGCTCTGCGTAAGCTGGGCCGCGCCGGAAGGTCGGCCCAGGTCACCGGGCGCGGGCGGGGGAGAGCCATGAGATCAGCGCTTGCGGCCGCCGCGGTGGCGGCCGTGCTCGCGCTGGCCGCTGCGGCGGCTCTGGGCCGGGCGCCGGCGGGCCCGCCGCGGTCGCTGTGCGGCGAGGCCTGGCCGGTCCGGCCCGTGCCGCGGCACGTGATCGTGGTGATGCTGGAGAACCGCTCCTACGGCCAGGTGATCGGCAGCCCGGACGCGCCCTACCAGAACCGGCTTGCCCGCGAGTGCGGCAGCGCCACCGAGGCGTTCGGCGCGACGCACGGCAGCGGTTCTAACTACCTGGCCGTCTCAGCCGGGCAGTACCCGCCCTCGTCGGTGCGCGGCTGCCGGTACTGGGCCTGCGCCAGCGCCGAGGACAGCATCTATGCCCAGCTCGACCGGGCCGGGCTGACGTGGAAGGCCTACGAGGAGGCCATGCCGTCGCCGTGCGACAAGTCGACGTCGTGGCCGTACAAGATCGGCCACGACCCGGCGATCTTCTATCCCGGCATCCCGGCCGCGCAGTGCCGGGCCCGGGTGATCCCGGTGCCAAGCCTGACGGCCCGGTCCGGAGCGTTCTACGCTGACCTGCGCGACGGCAGTCTGCCCGCGCTCGCATGGGTGACCCCGAGCCGGATCGACGACGGGGAGAAGCCGTGCAGCCGGGCCTGCGCGCTGGCCGCGGCGGATGGCTGGCTGCGGCGCTTCCTCGCGCTCGTCGCGGCGGCGCCGGCCTACCAGGACGGCTCGGTGCTGGTCCTGGTCACCTATGACGAGGGGCGGGGCCCCGATAACCGGGTGGGCGAGGACTGCGCCGACAAAGCCGCCGACCTGGCCGGGCGGCAGCCGAGCTGCCACGTGCCGCTGTTCGTGGTCTGGCAGTACGCCACGCCGGGCCGTAACGGCACGTTCCTGACCCTCTACTCGATCACCCGGACTATCGAGGGCCTCTTCGGCCTGCCCTGCCTGGCGCGGGCGTGCGACCCGCAGACCGCCAGCCTGGCAGGCGCCGGGTTCGGATTCTGACCCGCGGCCGGGCGAGCCGCGGGCCGGGGGCCGGGGTGCGCAGGCGGCCCGGGCGCGGCAGCATGGACGGCATGCCCGTGCTGATCGGAACGTCAGGCTGGCAGTACCGCGACTGGCGCGGCGGGCTGTACCCGCCGGGGGTGGCCCAGTGCCGCTGGCTAGCAGGTACCTCACGCACGTCAGGAGGCTGCGCGATCCGGCTGGGCCGCCCGGTGACGCCGCTGTGGCGGACCGCGGAGTGGGGATACCTGCGGCTGCATGAGGGCGCGGCCCGGCCCTGGCCCGGGCCGCAGGCCTGGCGGTCACCCGCACGCCCGGCCCGGCCAGGTGCCGGCGACCGTTGCGGTGCCGTCCTGGTGACGCCCATTTCCCCGGCGCAGCCGACGGCCTGTGCAGGAAACTGTGCATGGCTTGTGCATAAAGCCGCCCGGACTGTGCCCGAGGCCGCCAGTGGCTGGGGATACCGCGTGAACCGGATCGCCAAGGTAGGCTCTGAACTGGCACGATGTCGCGGCTGCCGGTGGACGGGAAACATCAGGGAATTGTCCACAGGCATTGCGAGCCCGACCACATATAAGCCGAAAATTTATCTGGCGTTTATCATTTTGTGATAGCCGGTCACGACCGTGGATCCCCGGACCACCAGCACTGGGGGGTTCATGAAGCTCGCAGCCTGCTCCGCCCGCCCGGCCCCCGGAACCGCCCGGACCCGGGGGCCGGGCTGCAGCTGGCTGCAGCTGGCCGCGGCAGTGGCCGGCCTGCCGTCCCCTGGCGAGCTGCCGACCCCCGGCGGGCTCCCGTCGCCGGAGCCCGCCTGCGGCTGCGGCCCGGCGTCGGGCGCGGCGCGCATCGCGGTGCATGTGCCCGGCCCCGGCACGGCCAGTGTCCGGGCCGCCCGCGGGTTCGCCATCGCCACCCTCGACCAGTGGGGCGCGGGGGAGCGCCGCGACGACGTCGCGACCGTGCTGACCGAGCTGCTGACCAACGCGCTGCGGCATGCGCGGCCGG
>JBKQSL010000503.1:0-7737 GCA_052143655.1 Streptosporangiaceae bacterium
CATGCGAGCCGGGCAAAGGCTGAGCGGAGCTCCTGACGGCCAGGTCACACGGGAACCAAGTATCGGGCCTGGTCAGCGCCAGCCGCAACCGGCGGGCACTGGCCGTCCTGCCCGGGTCGACCCGCCGTGGCCGCCGCTGATCGGCAGGCTCACCGGCGATCCGGCCGGGCCCAACGACACCACGGTGGCAGTGGCCAGCGCGAGCATCTGCAATGGAGCCCACCCGGCCGCGCGCGCCACCCTCCGCCCGCCCACACTCCATACCGGACCCGCGCCGCAGGCCGGTCGTGCTGGACAGCCAGATCCAGGGGCAGGAAGATTCACATCACGCTGCGCGATCGACCCTCGCCAGGAGCGCGACGCGCAATGCCGCCGATCGGCGCGGCTGTGTGTCCTCGGCGATGATCATTTCAAGCGAGCAGATGAGGTCCTTCTGAGCGCGTTGTCAACACGCTGTCGTGCCGATGAGCGAGCTAGTGGATTTGGCCTCGTTCGGTCATCCCCGTCGCGCCGGTGTGAGCCGCGTGGCCTGTCATGTTCTGGATCGGATGCCGTTCCCGGGGGATCACCGCGGCGGTGGCCGGGCGGCCTGGGGTGCTGGCAAGAGTGATGGCTAGGCTGCCAGTGCGGGGTTTCACCGGCAACGCCCAGATCACCGGAGGCAGCGCATGGGTACGGTCACGACGACCGATGGCACGGAGATCTTCTTTAAGGACTGGGGCTCGGGCCAGCCGATTGTCTTCAGCCACGGCTGGCCGCTGTCGGCCGACGACTGGGACACCCAGATGCTGTTCTTCCTGCAGCACGGCTACCGCGTCATCGCCCATGACGGGCGCGGGCACGGACGCTCCACGCAGACCAGCGACGGTCACGACATGGACCACTACGCCGACGACCTGGCCGCGGTGACGGCCCATCTCGATCTCCACGACGCCGTCCATGTCGGGCACTCCACCGGTGGCGGCGAGGTCGTGCACTACCTCGCCCGGCACGGCCAGAGCCGGGTGGCGAAGGCGGTACTGATCAGTGCGGTGCCGCCGCTGATGGTGCAGACCGGCGCCAACCCCGGCGGCCTGCCCAAGAGCGTCTTCGACGGCCTGCAGGCCCAGCTGGCCGCCAACCGGTCCGAGTTCTACCGGGCGCTGCCGTCGGGCCCTTCTACGGCTTCAACCGGCCCGGCGTGGAACCCTCGGAGGCGATCATCGGGAACTGGTGGCGCCAGGGCATGATGGGCGGGGCGAAGGCGCACTACGACGGCATCGTGGCCTTCTCCCAGACCGATTTCACCGAGGACCTCAAGAAGATCACGGTGCCGGCCCTGGTGATGCACGGCGACGACGACCAGATCGTTCCCTACGCCGACTCAGGGCCGCTGTCCGCGCAGCTCCTGCAGAACGGGACGCTGAAGACATACCAAGGATTCCCGCACGGCATGCCGACCACCCAGGCCGAGACGATCAACGCCGACCTGCTGGCCTTCATCCAGTCCTGACCGGCCCGGGCCGCCAAGCGCCGTCCGTGGCTCTGCCCTTTGTGCACCGAGCAGGACGCGCCTCATCCGGGGACAGAACATCCGGACATGCCGCAGACCGGGCGGTCCATGAGCGGAGCGCGAACTCGGCCCTGCGCGCTGCCCCCTGAGGGCTGTCCGCTAGCGGCAGCGTGACGGCCAGCTCGTACGGACCGTGCCGGCCCACGAGCGCGCTGACCCGCCGTTCCGCTCGGCGCGCTGGGGCTGGGCAGTGTCGACGCCGGCAGCACCGAACTGGACAATCTGAATCCGCGTGCGTGGATAGAGCGGTAGTGGGGGTGTCTATCGCCGCGCCGGGGGTGGTCGGCAGGACCTGGAGGTCCTGCCGACCGTGGGGTGGTAGAGCTAGCCGACTGTCTGGGGGGTTTCGATGAGGGCTCGCCGGGCGGCTTGCTTGATCAGCTCAGCGGTGGCGTGCGGTTGGGAGAGGTAGATCGAGTGGCTGCCGGCTTCCTCGGCGACCGTTGAGCCAGCCCGCTCGGACATGGCGTGCTGCGCGGGGGGCGGGATCATCCGGTCGTCGGTCGCGATCAGATACCAGCTGGGCTTGGTTCGCCAGGCGGGTTCGGTGATCGTGCCGTTGAGCGCTTCGACGCCCCAGGGAACCTGTGAATCGGCCATGAAGGCCGCGTCGGCTGCGGGCAGGTCGGCCGCGAAGGATTCGGCGAACTTCTCCCGGTCGAGGAACAAGAACCCGTCGACAGGGGGCAGGATCGGGGGAACTGGCGCGCCCGGGGGCGGGTTGGCGATCAGGGTGCTGACCGACTCGCCCCGGTCGGGCGCGAAGGCTGTGATGTACACGAGCCCGGCGACGCGCTCGTGGCATCCGGCCTCGGTGATCACCGCTCCCCCGTAGGAGTGGCCGACGAGGATGGCCGGGCCGTCCTGCAGGTCGAGCACGTTGGCGGTGGTCTCGACGTCGCTCTCCAGCGACAGCGTCTGGTTCTGCACGACGCTCACGTTGAAGCCGTCTGCCGTCAGCAGGTCGTACACGCCCCGCCAGCCAGACCCGTCCACGAAGCCACCGTGGACCAGGACGATGTTTCGCGCATCAGTCATGGATGACCTTCCTTTCGTCAGCTGGCCCCGGCCGGGGCCGATGTGGTCATCAGCGACGGTAGGTCTGCGCCGGGTACATGGGCGTCCGTCATCTGACGGCGCTTCTCGTTACGGCTCTACGTACGGAGCCTGGCGTGCCGTACGCACATACCCCGGAATTGACGATCGTTTCCCGGGTTGTCAGTCCGCGCTGACTCGAGCGCTTCCGCCGTCCGCAGAGCGAGGAGCGAGGGCCGTGCTCAGCTCTCCTCGGGAGGTGATCCCGAGCTTGGGGAACACCCGGTACAGGTGCGTGCTGATCGTCCGGTGCGAGAGATACAGCCGCTGGCCGATTTCGCGATTCGACAGGCCTTGCGCGGCGAGCTGGGCGATCTGCAGCTCTTGCGCGGTGAGCCGATCGCGTGCCGCGGGAACGCGCCGCGCGCTCCGTTCGCCCGACGCGCGCAGTTCACGCCGTGCATGCCCGCTCCACCGCTGGCAGCCGAGAGCGTCAAAGGTGTCGCGTGCAGACCGCAAGACGGTGCGCGACTCGGCGACCTGCCGCTGACGCCGGAGCCACTGGCCATATGCGAGCTGGATTCTGGCGCGCTGGAACGGCCATCGGGTGAGGTCGCTCGCCAGAGCCTCCTCGAAGCGCTCGCCCGCCTTTGCCGGGTCGGCAGCCAGCGCCCGTGCATGTCCCAGGGCCAGTGCGATCCACACGCCGGGGTGCCCGCCGGCCATCTGTTCGACTTGCGCCACCCGCGTACGCGCGGCATCGAGCCGGCCGGTGCGCACGGCGGCCTCGGCGAGATCGGCGATCAGCCAGGATGAGATCACCGGATGGTAGGCCGAGTCGCCGGGGTCGAACAGCCGCTCGGCATAACCGTATGCGTCCAGGTGGCGATCGGTCGCGAGCGCGGCCAGCACCTTGCCGAACTGAGCGAAAGCCATGGTGATGTTCGCGCCGGTCGGTTCGGCGACCGCCTCGGCCCGTGCGGCCAGGAGTTCGGCCCGCTGCTCGTCGCCGCGCATCGCGGCCACGAGTGAGATGGCCGTGTCGGCCGCGGCTGCCCACTGCGGTTCAGCGAACTCCTCGGCAAGGCGCCGCGCTTCTTCGCCCGCGGTCACCGCCGCTTCCCACTCGCCGCGGCGGGCCGCCATGCACGAGTACAAAGACAGCAGCCGCGGCAGATGCCCGAGCCGCCCCTCATCGCGCAGTCCATCCACCGCGACCCCGAGGAAGTCGCTGCCAAGGTCGAACGCGCCGACAACCAGCGCAGCCGGTCCGAAGAACCGCGCAGTGTCGGTGTCGAGCCGCTGCTGCGCCGCCTCCCTGCGCAGACGCGCCAGGACGCCCTGCGCGTGACCTACCGGATCTGCATATGCGTGGACGGCAAATACGCGCGGGTCCGTGGCATCGGCGTCTCCCAGCCGGCGTGAAGCCTCGATCAGCAGCTGCCTGATTCCGGGCCCCGGATCGGCCCACCAAGCGCGTGAGGCGACCAGCCAGAGCAAATCCACGCGGAGGTCGTAGTCTCCCGCCGCGCCGGCTTGTTCTGCTGCGGCGATCAGGTAGCTGAACCGCCCGGCGTCGCCGAGCGGGCGTGTCACAGCTGTTTCCTCGATCCACCTAACCCGTGCTCTCCCCAGCTCACCAAGGCCCAGATGCTCGACCTCCTGCAGCAGCGGCACCACAACATCGCGGCGCCCCAGCTCCACAGCGAGCCGGGCCGCCCCGAGCAGGCGACGACTGCGGGCGGTTCCCACGCTCAGGTCCGCGGCGCGGCGCAAAGCGGATACCGCCACCGCGACCGCACCTCGCCTCTGAGCCCTGGATGCTGCGTGCTCGAGCTCGAGCGCAATCTCCTCGTGCTCGCCGGAGAGCAAAGCCGCGCGGTGCCACGCCCGGCGGTCGGGTTGATCAGCCAGGACATCCGCCAATGCCTCATGCACACGCCGGCGGTCTCCCGCGCTCGCGCCCTGCGCGACCGCCGAGCGAATGAGCGGATGGCGGAAACGGAGCATGTGCAGATCGACGTCAATGATCCGTGCGTCGGCAGCTGGCGCAGCGACGTCTAGATCCAGGGCCTTCCCGGAAAAAATGCTGGCAGCTCGCAGGATCTCGCCGACCGCGTCCCCGTCGTCCAGTGCCGCAACCAGCAGCACAAGCCGAGCCTCTTCGGGCAGTTCGGAAACACGGGCGGCGAAAGCATGCTCAAGACGCTCGGTCAGCGGCAACGGACCTGACGTCCGTCCCTCGTCCTCAAACTGGCGAACCACCTGCGGCAGCTCGATGAGCGCGAGCGGGTTTCCGGCCGCCTCCCGCAGGACCCGGCTGCGTGCCCCGGCCGGAAGCTGAGGAGCTACCGCGTCCAGCAGCGCTCCGGCCGCCACCTCGTCGAGACCAGAGACTGTGTGTTCGGGCACCCCAGCCTCGCCGAGCACAGAGGGGTAGCCCTCACGAACGGCAGCCAGCAAGATGATCGCGTCGGACTCGATTCGCCGGGCCATGAAGGCGAGCACGTCCGACGTCGGACGGTCCAGCCACTGAGTGTCTTCCGCGACCAGCAGCAGCGGGGCATCGCCCGCGACCTCCGACACCAGATCGAGCGCAGCCATCGCAATCCGATACTGCTCAGGAGCCACATCCGGGGTCAGGCCGAAAGCGGCATCAAGCGCAGCGCGCTGAACGGCGGGCAGATCGGCGGCACGCCCGCGCACAGGCCGGAGCAGCTGATGCAGCCCGGCAAACGGCAGACGAGCCTCGGACTGGACGCCCGTGGCGGTGAGCACCGACATTCCCCGCTCCCGCGCAGTACCTGCGGTATCGGACAAAAGCCGCGACTTACCTACGCCCGGTTCACCGCGAAGCACCAGCGCCTGGCCACGAATCGCCACCTCCTCCAGCAACGACCGCAGCAAGCTCTGCTCCAGGTCGCGACCCAGCAAGGGCGCAGCTTCACCGCGAACCGTGGCAACCATGACACGCTCATCCTCCACCTCAACGCCTTCCAGCGGAACGCGCTGGCACACCAGGCGTTCCCAAGGATGTTGATGGGGACTGTCCCCGGTTGAGTTGACTCCTTGCCTGTGCGGATCTTGATCCTCGCTGGAAGGATGATCAGCATGCCGAGGGCTTTCCCCGTCGAGTTCCGCCGTGATGTGGTCGCGGTGGCGCGTAAGGGCGAGGCGCCGCTGTCTCAGATCGCGAAGGGCTTCGGGATCTGAGAGTCCTGCCTGCACCGGTGGCTCAAGCTCGCCGATATCGGCGAGGCGTCGGGCCGGGCGTCACTACTGAGGAGTCGAAGGAGCTGCGTGAGCTGCGGCGCCGCAACAAGGTGCTGGAGCAGGAAAACGAGATCCTCCGCCGGGCCGAACTGCCAGTACTCGGTGTCCTCGCGCGGCGCGGTTGATGGCGAAGCGCGGCGCCGGGCTGGTCAGAGGGTGATGGTGCCACGGATGCAGCCGGTGGCAGCGCCGCCGACCCAGACGGTGCCGTCCGCATCGGCGGTGATCTCGATGGTCCCGGCGCGGCCCACGCGCGCGCCTTGGGAGACTCGGTAGGCGGAGGGTGCGGCACCGGTGGTGGTGAGCCATTGTCCGACCGAGGCGTTCATGCTGCCGCATACCGGGTCCTCGGCCACGCCGACGCCGGGGGCGAAGGTGCGCATCTCATAGGCGTGCTCGGACCCGTCGGGGTAGGCACCGATCGCGCCGACCATCGCGGTCGGGATGACCGAGAGATCGGGTTCGAGGGCGAGGACCTCCCCGGCCGTGGGCAACTGGACCACGGCCCAGCCGGGTCCGTTGTCTACCCACTGGTGGGCGAGGACACGGTCCCGCTTGATGCCGAACGCGGCGACGATCTGGCCGACGTACTCTTCGTCGAGCGCGCCGCCGCGCACCAGCGGCGGGGCGGCGAAGGACAGGATGCCCCCGGCGCGGCGCACGCTGACCAGGCCGATGGCGCACTCCTGCACGATACGGCCGGCATGGTTTGGTATGCCGCCGTTGTCCAGCCACGCGCGTGCGGACCCAAGAGTGGGGTGCCCGGCGAACGGCAGTTCACCTCCAGGGGTGAAGATCCGCAGCCGGTAGTCAGCCGCCGGAGCGGTGGAAGGCAAGACGAACGTCGTCTCGGACAAATTCGTCCAGCGCGCCAGGCGCTGCATCTGCTCGTCGGTCAAGTCCGTGCCATCGTGGACGACGGCAACCGGATTGCCGAGATAGGGGACCGCGGAGAACACATCGACCTGCGTAAACGCACGTGAGCGCGGCATGGTCATCAAGGGCCTTCCGATGGCAGCGGAAATGGTTCTCAGCGACCCCGAACCCAGGAGGGGGTCCGGTGCCGCCGGGCGTCAGGTGCGCGCCGGTGCGGCGACCACCGCGTCGGCGGCGGCGAGCGCGTCGGCAACCAGGTCGGCCGTGTCCTCCGTGCCCGCGGCCAGCCGGATCAGGCCTAGCGGAACCCCGGACGCGGCAATCTGTTCCTGGCTGAGCATGCCGCGCCACATGGACGCCGGATGCACGGCCAGAGATTCCACGCCGCCGAGGCTGGCCGCCCGGCGGACGTAGCGCAGCCGGCCGAGGAACGCGTCGGCCGCCTCGAAACCGCCGGCGAGCTCAATGCCGAGTACCCCGCCGAAACCGCTCATCTGGCTGTGCGCCAACGCGTGCTGCGGGTGGGTCGCCAGGCCGGGATAGTGCACCCGGGCTACGGCTGGGTGGTCTTTCAGCGCCTCCGCGAGCGCCTGGCCGTTGTCGTTGTGCCGTGCCATGCGCAGCGGCAGGGTGCGCAGGCCGCGCAGCAGCAACCACGCGTCGAACGGGCCGAGTACGGCACCGGTAAGCAGGGCGACATCCCAGATCTGGTCCAGGATCCCCGCCGGGCCGGCCAGCACCCCGGCGGACACGTCGGAGTGGCCGTTGAGGTATTTGGTCGCGCTGTGCCAGACGAGATCGACGCCGAAGTCTGCCGGTCGCTGGTTCACCGGGGTGGCGAAGGTGTTGTCGGCTATGGTCAGCACGTTGTGCTCGCGGGCCAGGTCCGCGACGGCGCGCAGGTCGGTGATCTGCAACAGCGGATTGCTCGGCGATTCCAGCAAAATCAGGCGGGTCTGCGGAGTCAGCGCGTATTCGAACGCCTCCGGGTCGGCCTGGTC
>JBKQSL010000504.1:0-3389 GCA_052143655.1 Streptosporangiaceae bacterium
GCCGGCTGGGTGTCCCGTGCCAATTGATCGTGCTCGCTCCGGGTGCCTGTTCCTGGGATGAGCAATCTTCCATGGCACGTGACCATCGGCACTAGGGCGGCAGTCGACTGCAAAGACCCAGGCTGTCGGGCCGAGCAAGATTCAATGACACATAGGAATGTTCGTTGGCACGGGACACTGGGGTTGAATGGGGTGCTGCGGGAGGGGGTGGGATGGTGCGATGGTGGCGGCTGGCGCTGCTGGTCCTGGCTGGTTTCGTGGCGGCGGTAGCGGGGACGGTCCTGGCTGTTGCGGTGAGCGTGGCGACGGGTGGCACGGCCCGGTGGTTGCCGGCTGCCGGGCGGCACCCGCTGTGGTGGATCGCCGGGGCGACCGCGGCGGTGGCCGGGGCGTCCTTGCTGGCGTGGGGGGCGCAGCGGTGGTATGAGCGGGGGCTGGCGGTGCTGGTGCCCGCGGTGCAGCGGCCCGAGCCGTGGGTAGTGGACCGGCCGGGCGAGGTGGACCAGATCGTAGCCGCGCTGCGGCGCCGGGGCGCAGGGACGGTGGGGATCACCACGGCGGTGCACGGGGCTGGGGGGTTCGGCAAGACGACGGTAGCGAAGATGGTGCGCGCGGACCGGCGGGTGCTGCGCCGGTTCGGGGGCCGGGTCTATTGGGCAACGCTGGGCCGTGACGTGGGCAGGCAGGCGTTGGCCGGGCTGGTAAACGACCTGATCGCCCAGGTTGACCCGGGCCGCCCGGTGACGTTCACCGATGCGCGGCAGGCCGGTGAGCATCTGGGCGCGGTGCTGGCGGCAGGGCCGCGGCGGCTGCTGGTGCTCGATGACGTGTGGTCGCAGGAGCAGCTGGCCGTGTTCCCGTCCGGCGGCCGGTGCGCCCGGCTGGTGACAACCCGGATCACCTCGCTCGCGGCGGGCGCGAGTGTGCCGGTCAAGGTCGACCAGATGTCGGCGGGGCAGGCGCGGGCACTGCTGCTGGCCGGACTGCCATCGCTCCCGCCTGGGGTGGTCAGCGGGCTGATTGAGGAGACGGGGCGGTGGCCGCTGCTGTTGCGGCTGGTCAACAAGATCCTGGCCGATCAGGCCAAGTCGCAGCCCGATATCACTGCGGCCGCGGAGGATCTGCTGGGTCGGCTGCGCCGCGGCGGGGCGCTTGAGGTTGACGAGCTGACGGGGGGCTGCCGCCCAGGAGCTGGATGTCGGCGACCCGGACCAGCGGCACAAAGCGGTCCGGGCGACGATCCAGGCCAGCACGAGCCTACTGAATCCCGCGGAGCTTGACCGGTTCGCTGAGCTGGCGGTCTTCGCCGAGGACGAGACGGTCCCGGTCACCCTGATCACGGCGCTGTGGCAGGCCACCAGCGGGAGGGACCGCATGTCTACGGGGGCGCTGTGCGCCCGGCTGGCCGACCTTGGCCCTGGTGACGCTGGTGCCCGGCGGCGACGGCGGAGCCGTCCTCCTGCACGATGTAGTCCGCGACTTCCTGCGCGGCGAACTTGGCACCACTCGGCTGGCACACCTGCACCGGGTGCTGCTGGAGGCGGTTGCCGCAGGCCTGCCGAGCGCAGCGGCGGCCGCGCCCGGCGGCTGCGGCATGGTCACGGCATAGTGGAAGCTGCCTGAGTCGGCCCGGTACGTGTGGGAGCACCTGATCGAGCACATGCTCGCCGCCGGGCGAGCCGGTGAGGCTGAGGAGCTCGCCGCGGATCTGCGGTGGGTGGGGGCGCAGCTGCAGCAGTCGGGCCCGGCCGGGCCGTATGCGGACCTGGCCCTGATCGGCAGCCCGCGGGCCGAGCGGCTGCGGCGGGTGTTCGGGCAGGCCGCGCACCTACTGGCACCGACCGATCCCCGACACTCGCTGATCGACATCCTATACAGCAGGGTCAGCCACGCCCCCGGCTGGGACGGCCAGGCCCAGGCCCTCACTACCAGCCGCAAGCAGCCAGCCCTGATCAACAAATGGCCACTGCCTGACCTGCCCGACCCCGAACAGCTCCGCACCCTCACCGGCCACACCAGCGACGTGTATGCGGTGGCGATCGCCCCGGACGGCACCTGGCTGGCCAGCGGCACCGAGGACGGGACCGTGCGGATCTGGGACCCGGCCACCGGCCAGCAGCGCGCCAACCTCACCGGCCACTCCGGCATCTGGGATGTGGCGATCTCCCCGGACGGCACCTGGCTGGCCAGCGGCAGCCGGGACGGGACCGTGCGGATCTGGGACCCGGTCACCGGCGAGCAGCGCGCCACCCTCACCGGCCACACCATCGACGTGACGGCGGTGGCAACCTCAGATGGCACTCAGCGTCGGCTCTGCCCGACCTCGATGAGGTGACCGTCGGGGTCACGCAGGTAGCAGCGGATCTCCGGGCCACGATCGATCGGTTCGGTCAGGAACTGCGCGCCCTTGGCCGACCAGTCGGCGTATACGGCGGCGATGTCGGCAACACGGATATTCAGGAACGCGCTGACCCGGTCCAGATCGTGCGGGGCCTCGAGCGTGATCGAGGGTTTGTCGTCCGTGGGGCCGCCGCCGGTGTTGATGATGATCCAGCTGTTGGCCAGCGCCACGATCGTCGGCTCGCCATCCATCAGCGCCTCGCCACCGAGCACCTCGGTGTAGAAGGCCCGCGAGCGGTCGACATCGTCGGAGACGAGGAAATGGGTGAGCACGATGCCCTCGGCTGGGGCGGGAAAGTCTGCCACGACGCAACTCCTATAGGTGATGTGGGCGGGGCGAGTGCCGCCCCGTCACGGACTGGGCCCTGGGTGTGAGCGGCAGCTCCGGCGATGGCGTCGGCGCGCTTGGCGACGGGCCCAGGAACGCCCCGCCGACCCCAGGAGCGAGGATCACGTAGTGCCCGCACCGCTTGCGTGAGCTCTTTGTCGGCGGGTCTCATCGGTAGGTGACCGCCGGCTCAGGGGTGGGCGCGCAATTCCCGTTCGGTCTGGGCGTAGATGCGTTCCTGGCCTTCGGCGTCCTGGGACTTCTTCGAGGACTTCTTCAACTTCGCGGAGCTGTAGTAGCCCCCGGTCGCGGTCGCGAGCTCCGGATCGGCCATCAGCCGCACACAGCCGCGTGACCCCTTCTCCGGAGGCCCGACGAACGGATTGGTCAACGCCTGAATCGTTTTGAACGGCCCGCCGGCCTTGCTGCCGAGACTGGTTTTGACCGCGCCCGGGCTGACTGCGTTGAACGTCAGGCCCTCGCCCTCATGGCGGCGAGCTTGGGCGTAGGTGTACATCAGGGCCAGCAGTTTGGCATCGGCGTAGGCCTGGATCTGCTTGTACTTACCCGGGTAGCTCCAGTCGGTGATCGGCTTGCCCCGCGACTCGATCAGGGCGGTCATGTTGACCACCCGCGAGGGCGCGGCGAAATCATCAGCGCC
>JBKQSL010000505.1:0-14769 GCA_052143655.1 Streptosporangiaceae bacterium
GATCGAAGCCGGGGTGGCTGACCTGGTGTCGCAGAATGTGGGTGGCACGGCGCAGAAGACCAATGAGCTGCTTGACCGGGCGCTCGACGGGGTGCTGTTTATCGACGAGGCCTACCAGCTCAGTGACCAGCAGAGTGGCTTCGGCCAGGAAGCGATCGACACGCTGGTCGCCCGGATGGAGAACGACCGCGAGCGGCTGGTCGTAATCGTGGCGGGCTATCCGGCGAAGATGGCGGAGTTCCTGGACGCCAACCAGGGCCTGCGCGGCCGGTTCCCGGCGGCCAACGTGATCGAGTTCGCCGACTACGACCCGGAGATCTTGCTGAGGATCCTGGCCAGCAGGCTGGACTCCTACCGGCTGACCATGACTGATGCGCTGCGGGCTCAGCTGGGCACGGTGGTCGCCGGGATGCACCAGACCAAGCGGGCCGGATTCGGCAACGGCCGGGCGATGCGCGAGGTGGCCGATGAGATCCGGTCCCGATGGGCGCAGCGGACCCGCGGCGACGTCGCCGCGCCGGCCGACATCCCGGACCTGCCGGACCGGCTCCGGGTGCACCTGGACAGCGAGATCCCGGACATGGCCGCGCTGCTCGGCGAGCTGAACGCGATGATCGGCCTGCAGCCGGTCAAGGACGAGATCCGCACCTTGGTGAACCAACTGCGGCTGCGGCAGCGCCGCGGCCGCGGCAAGGTGGCAGCGCCGCACTTGCTGTTCCTTGGCCCGCCGGGCACCGGGAAGACCACCGTGGCCCGGATGACTGGCCGGATCTTCCGCGCGCTCGGCCTACTGGTCTCCGGGCACGTTGTCGAGGTCGGCCGCAGCGACCTAGTGGCCGGCTACATCGGGCAGACGGCGATCAAGACCCGCGACCGGATCGCCGAGGCCCTAGACGGCGTGCTGTTCATCGACGAGGCGTACAGCCTGTCCCGCGGCGACGACAGCAGGGACTTCGGCCGCGAAGCCATCGACACTCTGAACCAGGAGATGGAAAACCTCCGCGGCCGGCTCACCGTGATCGTGGCCGGCTACCCGGCGCCGATGCAGAAATTCCTGGATAGCAACCCCGGCCTGGCGTCCCGGTTCACCGACCGGGTGGACTTCCCTGGCTACTCCGGCGCCGAGCTGGTAGACATCCTGCTGGCGATGGCCGCTCAGGAGGAATACACCCTCACCCCCGAGGCGAGAGAGCGGGCACTCGCCTGGTTCGAGGCACAGCGCACGGCCCATCCGGCCGCCTTCGGCAATGGCCGGGCCGCCCGCGGGCTGCTGGCCGAGATGGAATCAAGGCTCGGCGCCCGGATGGCCGACGCAGGCGACGGCACCGACGTCGCCGAGCTCAGCATCTTCTGCGGCCACAATGTGCCCGATCCTCGCGGCTAGCGCTACACCGTGCGCTGACTCGAACTCGCAGGCCACGAACCGCAGCGAGGAACGGCACATCCAGGCCAGCCAGGTCAAGGCAGCAGCGGCGGGCAGCCCAGCCTCGACCACGCCGGCTGACTCGATTCGGGCTGCGTGCTGCGTGAGCTGTGTCAGGTGGCGCAGGAACGCGCCGCGTTCCTGCGCCAACCGACAGGGCCACGGGCACCCAGCGCTCGGGCGGCGCCTGCCACCCGTCGCGCAGATCGGGGCAGTTCAGCTGGCGGCTCAGCGCGGCGATCTGAACTCCAAAGGTCCCGTTCAGTGCGCAGCGGCGAGACGGGCGGATGATGCTAGGAGCGTTGCTGCACCGAGTTCACCGGCCAGCCCTGCGGATGGTCGTACTGTAGTGGTATAGTTTGGTGTATGCCGCGCGGGAATCCGTCTCCGAAGCTCGCTATTACCGTGGATCCGGATGTGCATGCGCGGGTGGTAGCCGCGGCGGCGGAGGATGGGGTGAGTGTGTCGGCGTGGATGACGGCTGCGGCGCGTCGTGTGCTGCTGGTGAGGGACGGGCTGGCAGCGGTGGCTGAGTGGGAGGCCGAGCAAGGGCCGCTGACGGATCAGGAGCTGGCGGCTGCGCGGCGGCGGGTGAGCGGCGGCCGGGCTGAGCGCAAGTCGGCATGAGGCCGGCGGTCTATGACGCGGGGGTTCTGGTTGCCGCGGACCGGAGTGTGCGGGCGGTGTGGGCGGAGCACCGGGTGCGGCTGGAGGCCGGGATCGTGCCGGTGGTGCCTTCGCCGGTGGTGGCGCAGGTGAGCCGGTCGGCGGCGCAGGTGCAGCTGCGGCGGCTGTTGCGCGGCTGCGAGGTCACGGCGCTGACCGGGGAGGCCGCACACACGGCGGGATATCTGCTGGGCCGCGCTGGTACCAGTGATGTGGTGGATGCGGTCGTGGCGGACGCTGCGGCCCGGCTGCACGCCGACGTGGTGACCGGCGACCGTGCCGACATCGCCCGGCTCCTGGATGCCGCGGGCGCGGATGTACGCATAATCGACATCTAGACCTGGCATCGCGGCCGACGCGCTATGGCCACAACGTCACCCAGCGGACCGGCGTTCTGTCACCGCGTCTGTGTGACCGGATGGCGGCAGTCGGCGAACCTGGGGAACTCTGCCGCGCCGTTGCCCGGCGGCCGCCCGTGCTGCCGTGCTGCCGTGACGTGATGCCCGGCCGGTCCTTTGCGGCCCAGGCGAGCAGTGCGCAAGGGGCCAAAGGTTCGAATTCCGGCCGGGCGCGAGTGAAGATCATTTGACCGTCGTTTGACCGTGGGCGTGGACGTGCGCCTTCGCCGTGTCCGCGGACTTTCCCGCGTCCGGTTCGCGGTGCCATGCGGTCTCGCCTCCTGGTCAGCAGGCTGGTGTTAGTTCTGGTCAGCGGGCTGGTGCTAGCGGGCGGGCTGGTGTCGCTGGTGCGCTGGTCAGCCGGAATGGCTGGCGGCCGCCGCGAGGCGGAGCATGAGGAGCAGCTCGCTGTGGCGCCTCGCCGCGTCGTGGGTGAGGCTGGCGGTGAACATGCTGGTCAGCTCCCGTCGGGCGGCGGCCGGGAGGCCGCTGTGCTCGATCGCGTTCAGGCCTTCGGCGATGAGCGGCAGCAGTTCCCGGCCGTCTGCTGCAGGAAGACTGTGCGAGCCGAAGGTGCCGAGGCCGGGGATGGCGGCGATCCGCTGCCGCAGGTCCCGGTCGGTGTCCAGGGCGCGCAGCTGGCTGGCGGCGTCCTCGCGTCCGGCGGCGGCCAGTTCATCGGCGGTGGCGCCGACGGCGCGGGCCATCCGGGCGAGGGTCCCGGCTGTGGCCTGGACGGGGACGACGACCCCGGAGCCGGCTTTCTTGCTGCCGCGCTCGACGTCGCTCCACTGCGGCGGGCTGATCCCGGCCCGCGCGGCGGCCTGACGGCGCGACAGCCCGGGGTCCGCTGCCTCACGGCGGGTCCGGATGAGCTCCGCCTCCGGGGGAGCGGCAGGATGAACGCTCATAGCTGTTCCTAGGAGCTTGCACTTCTCCGATCGACAAAATGTTGTCTATGCGGCGGCTGCGGCTGGCGTGGTGATGCCGAGGTCGTGGAAGAGGGCCTGCATGCCGATGCGGAGGGTCTCGTAGTCCCGGTCGATGGCGGTCCAGTGCGCTGGCTTGCGTCCGCGGCGGGGACTGCGGACACCGGCGATGACCGGCGCGATGACCTGGTCCCGCAATGCGAGCAGGGCGGCGATGGTGCGAGCCGCGCCGGGCGGGATGCGGTAGCGGCGTGTCCTGGCTGGCTTGACCGCCAGTCCCTTGCCGCGGAGCTTGCGCAGATCGTAAGCGGCCTGCCGGCTGGTGTAGCCGCCCTGCCCGCTCATCAAGCGGACTTTGGCAGTGAGGTCGGCGACGGTGAACCCGTGTGGTGCGGCGGCCAGCGCGAGCGCAGCCGGCAGGGCGGCGCGGATCCGGGGTTTGCTCAAGTCGATACCGCCGGTGCGGGTGGCCCCGATCCAGGACGGCAGCGGCAGCTCATCCAGGGTGCCGTCGGTGATGAAGCTGATGCCGGCGCAGTCCAGGGCGGTGGCGAACCGGTCGGCCATGCCCGCCAGGCGGGTGATGATCTCGGGAAAGTTCTCCAGGCTGCGGCGGCAGCGCAGCTCTTTGGCGTTGTGCACGGTGGCCTCGAAGCGCAGGACGTGCTCGCCCTTGGTGCAGGCCTTGCACTGCAGGCGCCCGAAGGCGACCTTGAACCAGGTCAGGACGTACTGGGATTTCTCGATCACGGCTTCCTGCGCAGGCGGCCCGCCGGCACGGTTTTGATGAGGACGGTTCTTCAGCCCGAAGATGGTCCGCAGCGCCGGGATGTCCAGCCGGGACCGGGTCCGGTCCAGGACCCGGTCAAACAGGTCCTCCATCTGGCCGCCGGAGCGGAACAGCAGATTGCGGCTGTATTCGGCCTGGTAGACGGAATAGGAGCAGGCGAGCCCGCTGCGGGCCTGCTCGGCCAGGTCCAGGCCGAAGCACAGGCACGCCGAGTAGATCCACCGGTCACAGACCTGGCCCAGGCGCCCTGTAGCCGCGTGCTGCGACAAGGTATCTGCGACCTGGGCCAGGCGCTGCGGATCCGCGATGCCAGTAAAGCAGCTGCCCTCCTTGGCGAACCCGGTCCCCGCCGCCTGGGCGACGGCCGCGACGTACTCGTGGCCGTTGAGGATGACCTGCGCGGGAAACGGCGGGTGCCCCGACATCTTGATCGTCACATGACCCCGCCAGGGGTCCATGATGTGGAACGAATAGTGGTTGACATACGTCGTCTTCTTCGCGATGTTGCCGATGACGCCGGTGGATTCCGAGCGGCGGACTTCCCGTGCGCTCGCCGGTGCCTTCGCGGCCAGCACCAGGAACACCCCCGTGCCCACCTCATGCGTGGCCAGGTACTCCTCGGCGATCAGGTGCTTGCGCTCCCCGGCCTTGCAGTAGATCACCGGGACTCCGCTCGCGTTCGCCCATGCCCTGGCCCGGCGGGCGAACCGCATCAGGCGAGTGTTGTCTAGCTCATCGTCGGAGCCGTCGTGCCACCGCCGCCACCAGGTCCCGGAACCCGCCCGGGTTGTGCCCCAGCGGGAAACAGACGTTCAGCACGATCCGGTCCGCGCAGTCATAGGAGCCGGTCAGCAGATCCCGTACCGCTCGGAGAAATCATCAGCCACACGCACCGATTGTGCCAGGCTCATCCCGGCCCGTCAGCCGAACTGCCCGAGGGGCCACTCCTTCCGGGCGAAGTCCCGGACGGAGCGTAGCAACCCTTGGTGATTGAGATGTCGAGATTTGAGCAAGGTTTCGGCGGCGGGTCCGTGAACGGTGCGACCAAGGGTTGCTGGGGCTGGCGGCCGTCAGGCCGCCTGCCAGGCGGGCCGCAGGCCCCGCTTCGGCGGCGTGCCGGCGACGCTTGAGGTCAGCATGCGCAGGGCGTGCCGCAGCTGGGGGAGGCAGGAAGCTGGTCGGCGGCCATCAGCGGGCGCAGCAGGTGCCGGCCGGTCAGGGTGTAGAAGGCGGCGAAGCGGATGCCGTCGCTGGTGAGGCGGTAGGTGAAGGTGCCGGGGATCCGGGTGATCAGCTCCTTCAGCCGGAGCCGGGTCAGGTCATAGGTCGCCTGGGACCGGGTGCAGGTGCCGCCGAGCAGTCCGGTCATCGCGGCGCGGAGGCTCGCATTGGTGATGCCGGTGACGGCGAACAGCGCGGTGCGCAAAGCGCCGGCCAGGGCCATGCCGCGGGGATCGCCATACCTGATGGCTGGAACCCGTCGGCCGCCGGCGGTGAC
The DNA here is from genome assembly GCA_052143655.1 of Streptosporangiaceae bacterium. Lineage (GTDB taxonomy): Bacteria > Actinomycetota > Actinomycetes > Streptosporangiales > Streptosporangiaceae > CAVSUR01. The sequence goes on from JBKQSL010000505.1 coordinate 5,705, forward strand.
CGACGGCCGCGACACCCGCTCAAAGGCTGGGCTGCCGAAGACACAGTCCTGGCCGACACGTTCATGATGCAGCAGCCGGTCGTTGCATGCGGCCGCCCGGGCGGTCAGCACCGCGAAATGCTCGATGCCGCGCTTGCAGCCCAGGTCGGCCGGGTCGTTCACGAATCTGTGCGACCCGGTGGCGCGGCGGGGAATCTTGCAGCGCTTGCCGATCTTGGCCGAGCCGATCTCGCCGGCCGGGTCGCGGATGGTTCATCATGGTCTGCCCCGAACGTCGGTAGGCCAGCCGGACGGCTGGTCCGCGGGTTCGTCGCGGACGAGGGGCTGGCGCGGTTGTCAGTGCCGGCCGGCGTGAGCCGGATGCCAGCCAGCGCAGATCGCCGCGCTGCGTAATCATCGCCTTCGGCCAATTCGCTGCTGGAGCCCTCGAATTCAAGTTGACATTTGCGATCAGGGTAGGCACGTTCGATCCCTTATGTCAACTATGGTTTACGATAGGATACAGACCATCATCTTGAGATGCAGTCCGTGATGGCGCTCATGCCGGCCAGGGCAGGTGCCAGGGCTGCGGGGATTCGGCCCTGCAGCCAGGGGCGCTGGTGCCCAGCTTCTTTGGGCTTGCCCGCAGCGAGATACACCGCCCCGCGCAGGCTGGAGCGGTGCCAGGTCCCCGAGGCTGCGGCATTGGCTCCGATCACATGCCCTAGGCCTGCCGTAACTCGAATATGTGTTCCATGATTTGATCATGGGCGGGGCTTCGCTGCGATTCCCGGGGCGGCCGGAGGAATGCAGGCATCACGCGTGGCGGCCAGGCACTGTCCACGTCGACTGGGTTTCCTGCGACTGTCCTCCGGCGTGGCGGCACGAGGCGGGCACCTCGCCGTCGCCTGCGGTCACCATGGCTGCACGGAGACCTGGCAGCGGCCGCTGCATCGGCCCGACCGCACGCCTCTCAGCCATCACCGGCCAGGCCACTGAATACGGCCCCACCGGACGAATCCCCGGGGTGCTGCCGGCTCGTCACCTGCAACCGGGCACCGGCAATCGCCGCCGACCTGACGTGCTCGCCTGCCGAATTCGCTAGCGAGGATCCGGCCAGCTGGACGGTCACGAGCTGGCGCAGGTCCCCGAGAGGCGGTACGGGTTGCGGCACATCACCACCACCTGCGGGAATGACGGCCTGACCACCCGGACTGTGCTGATCTGGTCAGGCGGCAGGCAGCCGACCGCAGCCCATGCCGTGATTTCTGGGCATCCGATCACGCGACCGCCCTAGCTTAGCGCTAGCTTAGCTAGCTAAGCTAGCGCTTTGGCGGAAGCGACCGGGCGTATCTGACGGCCCGGTTGACCCATTCGGTGAGCTGCTCGTCGGTTTCCAGGTCCTCGGAGCTGACGCGCAGCCACCCCGGCATCGTGCGGCCGCCCATCACCGCCAGGGCGGCGTTCGCCGTCGCGATCAGGGCGCCGGTTTCGGCGGGATCGACACGGAGCAGGGCAGCGCCCTGGCCGCTGGCGCTGATCGCCATATTGCCGCCCACCAGGAAGGCCAGGCCGCCGAACATCCTCTTCTCGGTTACGCCCGGCCCGGTACCGATCAGGAACCGGATGCGGTCAGCGAGCTCGGCGTCGTAGGCCATGCCGGCCAGCCTAGCCATCGCGTGCCCCCGTCAGCTGGTGACCAAGGTGGCACCGGCGGCCACATCCCTGCGCCAGCACCGCCGATCGGCGCGACTGGCGCCGGGTCAGCCGTGATCAGCTCCGCGCACATATCTGGGTGATCGGCACGGCTGATGACGCTTGCTCGTACACGGGTGCATGCCCGGCCGGATCAAGGGCCCCGTCGTAGCTGATGGGATCTGCGCTATCGGCCGGCTTTCTCATGAATGCTGCGCGATGTTCAGGTTGTGGCATGGCGGCTGGCCGGGCGCGGGTCCGGCACAGGGCCAGCTGGGCGGTCAGCCTGGCCAGGAGCGCGCTGCTGGTTTCCGGGCGTACCTGCAGCAGCTGGATGCCGGGCCGGCGGCGGATGGCGTCGGTCACCGGGTGCGTGCGGGCGTGGATAGTCGCCACGAGCGGGACATCGCAGTCGAGGAACTGAGTGAACGAGGCGATGAACGGCGGCGAGAGCAGTTCCATCAGCCCGAGCTCATCGAAGACCGCCACGCCAGCGTCCCGGGCCCGCTCGATGGCCGGCAGCGCGATGCTCTCGAATGCGGCCACATCCACGCGATATCGGCCGACCCTGGGGCCTTCGGGCAGCGTCACGTGGGCGAGCAGCGCGCTGCGGCCGCCGATCTCAGCCACGGTGAACCCGGTGCGCTTGCCGTCCTCGCGCAATTCCCGGGTGATGAACCCGCCAACGTTCGTGCCGCGGCCTGCCAGCTCCTGTATCAGGCGGCAGGCCAGGGTCGTCTTGCCTGACCGCGGAGGCCCGGTCAGCAAGATCCGCGGCACAGACTCGCCCATGAAGCCAGCATGCCCTGCCCCGGGCCCGCCTGGATAGCGCTCCGGGGCTGCCCGCACTGCCGCTAGGTATCGGTTCGTGGACTGGTCGGTGCCTGTCAGCACGATCGTTGGAGCGGTCGTGGGCGTGGGGGCTACCGCGCTGGCTGACCGGTCGGCTCACCGGAGTCGAGGAGCACTGGTTCCAGCGGGTCTTCGCTGGCCGGGATATCAGCACCGGCATGCCCATGGACGTGCCCGCCGGCGCGACCGCCGACCAGGTCGTGGCCGCCTACCGGCAGGCGTGCGCCCGCAGCGATGAGATCGTGGCCGCATCGGAGGACCTGTCGGCACAGGCCGCGATCGCCAATCCGGGGGAGGATCAACCCGTCTCCCTGCGGCGGATCCTGGTGCACATGATCGAGGAAACTGCGCGCCATGGCGGTCACGCCGACATCTTGCGTGAGCAGATCGACGGCGCCACCGGCCTCTGACAATCAGGCCGACAGCACGCGCGAGGAAGTCTCTGCGCACCGGCGGGCTCTGGCTGCGCATACTAGATTGCTGGAAAGGCCGAGCGGAGGTGGCTCGGCCGCGACATTGCGCGAGATGGGTCAGGGGCATGGCAGGGACCGGACGCGGGCAGGTCGGCCCGGGAGTGTTATGCGGGTGAGGCCGGCCCGGCGGCTGCGGCCGTTTGTGTCCAGCTACGTCGACTTCGATATGGCGGGCTGGCCGCCAGGCCGGCACCGTGGCCTGCCCGACGGAACTCTAGCGCTGGTGGTCTGTGCCGGCGCGCCGCTGACCGTGCGCCGTGCTGGTCACGCGGATGTTGCTGCCGCCGCCACGGTCGCCGGGTTGCGGTCCAGCCCGGTCGGCATCGTCCACGACGGCACTCAGCGCGGGGTCCAGCTCGCGCTGACACCGCGAGGCTCACGGGCCTTGCTGGGGCTGCCCGCGGCCGCGCTCGCCCAGGGGGTGTGGCCCTTGGAGGAGGTCGTCGGGCGCCGGGCGCACGAGCTGACCGATCGTCTGGCCAGTGCGCCGGGCCCGGCGGCGCGAGCCGAGGTTCTGGACATCGTGCTGGCCAGGTGGGCTGTCGACGAGGACTACCCGGCCGTGGTCGACGCCGTCTGGCGCAGGCTCGCCAGCTCCGCCGGCCGCGTGCCAGTCACCAGCATCGCCGCCGAGATCGGGCTGGGCCGCCGCCATCTGGGGCAGCTGGTCCGCGGCGAGCTCGGCCTGACCCCCAAGACAGTGGCCCGGATCCTGCGTTTCGGCCAGGCCCGCCGATGCCTGCGATCCGGCCGGATGGCCAGCCTGGCTCAGACCGCGGTGATATGCGGCTACTTCGACCAGGCCCACCTGGCCAACGACTGGAAGCAGCTCGGCGGTTGCACGCCGGGCGAGTGGATGTCCGAGGAACTCCCATTTCTCCAAGACCACTGATCCGGCCGCGGCGCACGCTGAGGGCATGACGAATACCGATCCAGCCGTGACCACCGCCATCGCGTCGAGTTCACCCGACCCGCCGCCGACCATCTGGCCCAGCGTCCCCTACCCTGACCCGCAGGCAGCGATCGACTTCCTGGTCGCCACCTTCGGCTTCGAGCCGACCGCCCTGATCCCGGGCGAAGAGCCGGGCAGCTACGCCGAGATCGAGCTGCGCTGGCCGCACGGCAGCGGGGGCATCATCATCCGCCGCTGGGACCGCCCCGCGCCAAACTGGCTCTACGTCGTCGCTCCGGATCCCGACGGCCTCTGCCAGCGGGCCAGGGCCGCCGGCCTGGAAATCACCCGGGAACTCCAGGACACTCACTACGGCAACCGCACGTTCACGACCGTGGACCCATGGTCGGTTACCTGGACCTTCGGAACCTACCCCGGCAGCTGACAGGTTACGGTCAGGACATGGCACCCGAACCGATGATCATCTCACCCGAATCCGGCCGCGGCGGCCGGGCCGTCAGGGGAACGACCCTGGTGATCGGGGACTGGACCGCTGAGGGGGCAGACCGCGAGGTGGCGCCGCTGCACGTCCACCACGCCGATGACGAGGGCTGGCATGTCGTGTCCGGCGCGCTCCGGTTCCGGTTCACCGGCCGGCAGGTCATCGCCCCAGTCGGCGCCACCGTCCTCGTGCCCGCGGGCACTGCGCATACATTCGGCAACGCCGGGCCGGGGCCGTCGCGGTTCATCATCATCCTGCCCGCCCGGCTGGACGAGCTGATCAGCCAGCTCCATGCGTCCGATCCGGCGGAGCACCCGGAGATATACCGGAGGTATGAATCGGAACTCCTGGAATAACAGAGCCTGCTGACGAGAACGCGCACCGTTCTCATATCGGCCAGCGCGTCACAGAATTCGGAGGGTTACCCGGGCAGCAACTCCGTGATCCGCCGATCGGCAGGCCTCAGGCGATGCCTGAAGCCAGGCCCAGGCCGTACGGGCAGAACATTCCGATCGGCGGGCCCGGCGGTTCGGCCGGATCACCTCGGCCACCTCAGCACCGCGGCCAGCCAGGTAGCGGGCCAGCCCGCAGCCGTAGTGCCGGTGCCCTCCACACCCGTCTTGGCGAGCTCGCCGTGTGCGCGCATCCAGGCCAGCGCGCCGGCGTAGCCAGACGCGTCAGCCGGGAACGCCTGGGTGCCCAGCACCCGGCCCGCCTGGTCCACCGCCGCGGCCACGTGCACGTCGGCGTGCGTGCCCGCACCCCCGATGACAGGCACAGCCTGCGCTGCGATCCTGGGCATAACCTCTCCTTCCCAGCCGGTACCTGGCAGCGGGCAAAGGGAAACAACGCCGCCGGCCGGGACGGGCGGGCAGAGCACTTCCGGGACACCGAAGGTCAGGCTCCTGCCAGGTCACGAACGTCCCGGCCGGCGGTTGCCGCGTCCTCCCGTCAGCCCCGGCCCGGCGGTTCGGCGGCAGGACACGCGATCCACGCGGTCAGCTATGCGCGGGGCCAAGACCAGAGCCGGCGGCAGGACGCGACCAGCCTGCGCGAGAGTTGCTGTGGATCACCAGAGGACAACCCTGTGCATATCCCACAGCCAGGACTTCACCCAACCAATCCTGGAGGAAGTGCTATGCGCGGCTTGGCGGTCCCCGACCTGTCAGCCGGATCGGGCACCGAACGGGCCGTTCTGCGCGTGGGCGAGCCTTCTGCTGCCGGGGACGTACTTGCAGGTGGTGGTGCGGCTGACGCCGGCAAGTTCGCGGATGAACTTCGCCGGCGCGGCGAAGACGTGGATGACCGGCCGGCTGCCGGGGATGGGTGATGTCGAGCGCCTTGCCGTTCAACGAGGTCCGGGTGGCCCGGGCAAGGTTCCCCGGGCTATCAGGCGAGGCCCCTGGCGCGGCTAGGCCCAGTGCAAGGTGGCGGGGATCATGTACAGCCCGAATCCCATGACGAGCAGGCAGAAGGCCCAGGTCACGTACTTCCGGATCCCGCGCATCCGCCACTCCTCGGGCAGGACCTTGGCCTCCAGGGCGAGCAGGAATCCGAGCACGATCGGGAGCAGCATCGCGTTCATCACCATGACGTCGACGCTCAGGCTGACCAGGTCCACGCTGGCCAGGACCAGGATCGCGCCCACGATGTGGGCGAGCGCGTAGGTGATGTAGAACTTGGCGGTCTGCCGGCTGGGGCGCTCGTTGAGCGTGTGCTGCCAGCCGAAGACCTCCGCGAGTCCCCAGGCGCCGGCCACCGAGGAGACGATCGCGGCGACCAGCGCGGCGCCCAGCATGCCGAGACCGAACAGGACGGTGCCGCCGAAGTGGCCGAGATACGGGGTGAGGGCGGCGGCGATCTGCCCGACGGTGTTCAGCGCGGCACCCGGGTTGTGCAGGCCGAGGGTGGCGGCGACCGCGATCACCACGGCGATCATGATGAGCTGGGTGAGCACGGAGCCGAACGCCGTGTCCTGGCGGGCCTGCCGGATCGTGTCGGCCGACAGTTTCTTGTCGGTCACGGCGCCCTGCTGGTAGAAGATCATCCACGGCATGATCACCGCACCGACGTTGGCTGCGACCAGGAGCAGATAGGAGCTGTTCCCCAGGGGCAGCGACCCCAGTCCGTGGACCATCGGCCCGATGCGGGGATGGGCCATGAGCACCGCCGCGAAGAAGGCCAGTTCGGCGAGCCCGACCGCGATGCCGATCCGCTCGACGCGCCCGTAACTGCCGGTCATCGCCAGTCCCACCAGGAAGACGGTGGCGATGGGAACGGTGATTGACACGGGTATCCCGAACAGTTCGCCTACCCCGGCGATCCCGGCGAACTCGGTAAGCAGCGCCCCGATCGCGGAGGCGAACAGGGTGCCGGCGGACAGCAGCGCCCACCATCGGCCGAGCTGTTCGCGGATCAGCGCCCCATGCCCTTTCTTGGTCACGATCCCGAGGCGTACGGTGATCTCCTGGACCACGTACAGGATCGGCATGAGGATCACTTGCGGCAGGATCATCCGGTAGCCCCACTGGGCGCCGGACTGGGACGCGGTGATCAGCGACCCGGCATCGGTGTCAGCCAGCATCACCACTAGGCCAGGCCCCCACACCGCCAGGAATCCTGGCCTGAGCCACCAGCGCCTGGAGATGTCCCAGCGGGCCGGTGCGGCTGATATGCCGACGTCTGAGCCGAGCCGTAGCTGCCCCGCTGCGATCTCACCCGCTTCGTCGGTCATCCCCGTCCCTTCGGGTTGGCGCGGGGTTATCCCGGATGTCCGGCGCGCCTGGGTGGGATAACAGCGGCAATTTAGTAAGGTAAGGCTAACCTTAGATAGTACCGAGATCGGTACGCAAGAAACGCGCAAGAGTGAGGCGATGAGCGCGTCTTGCGCCGCGAAGGCTGCTTTGCCGACTGGGCAGCCTTAGCAAGGCCCCTGGCTGGCGCTGCATCTCAGCGCGATCGCGCAAGGGCGCCTGGCTCGGCTGATGCGGGGTGAGCGAGCGGGGGCGCGGCAGCCACGGCTGGCCCCCTGACCGGGGTAGGCCCGGGCATGGTCGAGATGCCGGGCGACGGTGGTGCCGCGGGCCTGCCGGACTGGCTCATGCCGCCGCGGATGATCGGCGGGCACGTCACCGGGCCGGTCCTGAGCGAGCGGCCAGGCGGGCTGGTGGTTGCCGCCCGGCAGGTGCTCGCCTTCCCGACCGGCGTGGAGGTCGAGGTGGAGCTGCGCAGCGGGCGCGGGCCCATGCTGGTCGCCGGCGCGGCGGGTTCCAGGTGAGCTCGGGCAGTCCGGATGACCGTGAGGACGTGCGCCTGACCCTGTGGATATGGCCGCTGCCGCTGCCGCTGCCGCAGCCAGGGCCAGTTACTGTGACATGCTCATGGCCAGGGCGCGGCTGGATGACGCCAGAGTTGTCCTGGATGGAGACGAGATCCAGGCCGCCGCCAGCCAGGCTCAGCCATTCTGGCCTGAGTCCAGCCCGGAACAGCCATGCCCGCTTAGCCATCCTGAGGTCATCCGCCGTACCGCTAGGTGGCGTCCGGAGTCCGGTGTAAATCGGCGGGCGTGGTTCCGGCTTCATGGTCAGGTTAGTATTCCTGCGCGAGGTAACGACCTGACTTCTCAGCGCTGAGCGCGCAGCTCAGTGCGCAATTCGTGGCTGCCGTGCTCAGCAGCACTTTCATAGTAAAGACGCAGCCTCCCATCCGGCAAAGTGATGGCTGAAACATAGCGCAGAGCGCCACCACCGAAAGGGCTGGACGACGGGCCGGCTACAGCAAGAAACCGTGACCCGTTCCACTTCGCCACTCCAGTTCGTTCTTCGAAGTTCTGTGCCGCCGACGCCCGGCCATCGAAATAAGCATAGTCACCCAGTACCGCGGTTACCCGGGTGCCTCGGCTATACCAGGTGCCCGGTTCCGGCACCATAACATGCTCACCACTGTACGCATTCACGCTAATCATCCGGTCGGCATTCTCATCACCCTCGGTCAAAGGATGTAGTGTCGCCCATATGCGCAGGTCCTCACCACGAACCACCACCGGGTCCTTGACGCCGAATGCCGCACCGCCAGGAAATACGACCTTGCGGGTCACGGCACGGAAACTCGCTGGATCGTCCGCGCGCAATCTCTCGATCCGCCAGTGCTTCGAGTTGAAGGTAGCACAGCTCAGATACAAGTCCCAATCACCGCCAGGCGTCACGTCCAGAGCCGGCCGCTCCAATGACGCTGCGTCCATGTCCTCTTTATCGATGACACACAAAACCTCGAAATGAATACCGCTGTCAACTGGAGAGCGGGCTACGTAAGCCCGGTTGCCCCGCCCCTCATGAACTGGGCGCCTGTCCCGATAGGCAAGATAAATGTAGTCACCGTGGATGAGAGCACTGGCAGCACCTATCCAGTTGTCGGTTCCGGGCACAGCGTGCAGCACCAGCTGGCTGTTCTCCCACCGAGGCAGCATGACCAGCCTCCTCTCAAGGCCCTCCTCCCGTAATGCCCCATCACTGGGGTAACACCCTCATGCCCCTGACCGGGCACACTCACATGCCGCCGACCGGGCGGGTATTCCTGGGCGTTCACGACGCATGGGTAAGGGCCACCCAGGCATTGAGATTTTCTCACCAAGGGTGAGTCGGGCAAATAGAGTGTAACAGGCATTAAGGCAGAC
>JBKQSL010000506.1:0-5945 GCA_052143655.1 Streptosporangiaceae bacterium
GATGCGATGCGCCAGGTACGGGCGTTCGCGGTGCGCTACCTGGGGATCCGGCTGATGCGATGCTGGTGATCGATGAGTCTGGGCAGGAGAAGACGGGCGTGCACACCGCCGGGGTCAAGCGCCAGTACCTGGGGTGCGCGGGCCGGGTGGCCAACGGGATCAACGTCGTCTATGCCAGCTACACCGCCCCGGCCGTGCTTCATCCCGGATCTGTACGCCGCGCGGCCCGCCCGAATACGTTGACTCGCTCGCCGAGTTCGTGCGCGGTCGGCCAATGCCGCCGGTGGATGCCTTCCTGCGCCAGTCCGGCGCGCCGTGCTGGCCCACGACGCCCGGCAGGCACTCGGGTCCATCCAGGCACCGGCCCTGATCACCTTCGAGCACTGCGCGCACGCCCCGATCTACGAGGACGTCGACCAGTTCAACCAGCAGACCCTGGCATTCCTGCAACGCCAGTCCCAGTGAAGCAACCACAGGCTCCAGCCCGAACGGGAACACGACACCGCACTCATCTGCCGCGGCCCGAGTGCACGGGAAACTGCTCACGGAGCGGTGGTGCCGCCTGTCGGGGTGAGCGCGCAGTGCCGCGGGCTATGGCCGCCACTCCAGGTCGTTCGACTGTGCATTGTGCCGCGCCAGCGCCATCGTGGCCGTCTTGCCGGGTTGGGCTCGCCCGGCAGCATAGCGCCCGTGGCGCGCTGATCGGGCGACGTTGCGGCGCCTGGTCCCGGCTGCCGGGTCCGGAGTCGGAGCGGCGGCGGACGTATAATGTGCTCGCCGCGCGGTAAGGAGGCCGCTGGCTTTCTGTCAACCTCGACGAGAGCCTTGGCTGGTGGCCACGCAGACGCTCACGTTCTTGTTCACCGACATCGAGGGTTCCACCGCGATGTTGCAGCGGCTGGGGGACGCGTGGGCGGGGGTGCTGGCCGATCATTACCGGCTGATCCGGGCGGTCTTGGCCGCGCATGACGGCGAGGAAGTCGTCACCCTGGGCGATGAGTTCTCCGCAGTGTTCGCCTCGCCGCTGGCCTGCGTGGACGCGGCGATCCAGATGCAGCGGGCGCTGATCTCGCATGCGTGGCCGGCCGGGGAGAGGGTGCGGCTCCGGATGGGCATCCATAGCGGCGAGGCCTCCCAGACGGCGGCAGGGCTGGTCGGGCTGGAGGTGCACCGGGCGTCCCGGATCGCGGCGGTAGCCCACGGGGGCCAGGTGGTGGTGTCGGCCGCGGCGGCCGGGCTGCTGCGCGATTCGCTGCCGGCCGGCGTGTGGCTGAAGGATCTGGGCCCGCACCGGCTGAAGGACGGGTGCCAGGCCGAGCAGATCTTCCAGCTGCAGGCCGAGGGCCTGCCGGCGGCCTTCCCGCCGCTGCGGTCGCTAGACAACCCGAAGCTGCTGAATAACCTGCCAGCGCAGGTGTCGAGTTTCATCGGCCGCGACGGCGAGCTGGCCGAGGTGCGCCGCCTGGTGGGCGGGTCGCGGCTGGTCACGCTGACCGGCGTGGGCGGGGCGGGCAAGACCCGGCTCGGGCTGCAGGTGGCGGCCGGGCTGCTGGATAGCGCCGGGGACGGGGTGTGGTTCGTCGATCTGGCTCCGCTGCAGGACCCGGGCCTGGTCACGGTGACCGTGGCTGATGTGCTGGGCATCCGCCAGGAACCGGGCCGCTCGGTATTTGACACGCTGGTGGAGGCGGTGAGCGGGCGGAGCACGCTGGTGCTGCTAGACAACTGCGAGCACGTCATCGGCGCGTGCGCCAAGCTGGCCGACGCGTTACTGCGCGGCTGCCCGGACCTGGCGCTGCTGGCGACCAGCCGCGAGCCGCTGGGCATCGACGGCGAGTGTGTGCACCGGGTGCCATCGATGGGCACCCCGGCCGACGGCGATGACGCCGAGGCGATCCGGGCCAGCGAGGCCGTGCGGCTGTTCGAAGACCGCGCAGCCTCGCAGGGTGTGCCGCTGGCCAGGGACGAGCCGGTCACCGAGGTGGTCGGGCGGATCTGCCGGCGGCTGGACGGCATCCCGCTGGCCCTCGAGCTGGCCGCGGCCCGGCTGCGGGTGATGCCGGCAGCCGAGTTGGAGGCCAGGCTCGACGAGCGGTTCTCCCTGCTTACCAGCGGGTCGCGGGCGGCGCTGCCGCGGCATCAGACACTGCGGGCCATGGTGGACTGGTCCTGGGAGCTGCTGACCGGCGCCGAGCGGGCGGTGCTGGCCGGGCTGTCGGTGTTCGCCGGGGGCTTCGGCCTGGCCGCCGCCGAGGCAGTCGCCGCGAGCCCGGACGTGTCCGCCGGAGAGGTTCTCGGGCACTTGGGCGCACTGGTAGACAAGAGCCTGGTGCAGTTCAACGACACCGGTACCGGCCCGGCCCGGTACCGGCTGCTGGAAACCGTCCGGCAGTACGCGGCGGGCCAGCTGGACGCGCTGGGCCCGGCGGTAGCGGACGCCGCCCGGATCGCCCACCACGACTACTACCTGGCCCTGGCCGAGGCGGCCGCCCTGCATCTCGTGGCCGCCGATCAGGCCCAGTGGCTGGACCGGCTCGATGCCGAGCTGAGCAATCTGCGGGCCGCGATCGCCTTCAGCCTGACCCAGGCAGACCCGGCACCGGGCCTGCGGCTGGCCGCCTCGTTGCGGGTGTACTGGATAGTACGCGGGCACGCCGCCGAAGGAGCCGACGTGCTGCGGGCGCTCCTGGAGGCGCCGGCCGCCCAGGGGATGACGCTGCCGCGCGCCCGGGCGCTGGCCGAGGCGGCCCAACTCCTCGAGCAGACCGGCGGCTACGCGATCGCCGAGGACTACTGCGAGGAAGCGCTGACCATTGCCCACGCCGCCGTCGATGAGTACCTGGTCGCCCACCTGCTGGACATCCGCGCTTTTATCCTGCTGCGCCAGGGGCAGGCCGGCGCCGCGCTGCCGCTGATCGAGTCGGGCCTTGACCTGGCCAGCCGCCTCCAGCAGCCCCATCTGACCGCCCGCCTGCTTTCCGACCGGGCGGGCGCCCTGCACGTCGGGGGGAACCCCGTGGGCGCGGCCCGCGATATCACCGAGGCCCTGCGGCTCTTCCGCCAGGCTGGTGACCGGTGGCAGGTAACGATGATGCTCGGCAACCTCGGCTACTACGAGCTGTCGGCGGGCGACCTGGATACCGCCCGCCGCCACCTGGTCGAATCGCTTGACTTCGCCCGCGCGCTCAACGCCCGCGACGCCATCGCCCACGGGACTCTCAACCTTGGCTTGGCCGAGTACCTCGGCGGCTCGCCAGGCGCGGCCGAGGTTTTGTTCGCGGAATCACTTGAGCTGGCCAGGCGCATGGGGATGAAGGCGAGCATGGCATACGCGCTGATCGGCCTGGCCATGGTCGGCCGCGGCGGTGCCGCCCCGGGCTGGTCGGCCCGGCTGCACGGCACGGCCGACCAGGCCCTGGCCGATCTGGGCCACCCCCTCGAGCCGCTGGAAGGCCGGCTGGCCGACCTGGACCGCCAGCGCCTGCGCGCCGCGATGGGCGCCGGGGCCTTCGAAGCCGAATACGCCGCGGGCCGCACCCTCGACCTGGCACGGGTGCTGGCTGCGCTCGGGCGCGAGGACCCAGCGGCCGGGCACGCGCGCGTGGCTCACCAGGCTCTGCCAGGGACGCAGGCGGCACGCGAGGTGCAGCGCGCGGATGCGCTCGCGACCGACCTGGACATTGCCGTAAAAGGTGAGGCCGCCGTATCAGGTGAGGCCGCGACGAAGTTGACGCCTCGCGAGCTCGACGTGCTGAAGCTCGTCGCGCAGGGATTGAGCAACGCGGAAATCGCCCAGCGGCTCGTGCTGAGTGAGCACACGGTCCATCGGCACCTGGCCAACATCCTCCGCAAGCTCAGCCTCTCCTCGCGCGCCGCGGCCGCAGCGTGGGGCGTGCGCACCGGGCGCGTTTGAGCCTGGCCCGTTCGGGCCATCTGCCGCGGCCGCGTGAATATGGCCCTTACGGGCGAAGAGATAGCGCTGCGCTTCCGTATATCACTAGGAACGTGGGCAAACGGGTTCGCCCGGCATTGCCTGAGCAGCAAGCGGTCAAGCACACCACCGTCACAAACGAAACAGGAGTACGGCAATGGGACTGTCGATCAACGACACCGCGCCAGATTTCGAGGCCGACACCACCCAGGGCAGGATCAGCTTCCACGAATGGATCGGGGATTCGTGGGCGGTGCTGTTCTCGCACCCCAAGGACTTCACCCCGGTGTGCACCACCGAGCTCGGGCAGGTGGCCAGGCTGGCGCCGGAGTTCGAACGCCGCGGGGTGAAGGTCATCGGCCTGTCGGTGGACGCCACCGAGAGGCACCAGGCGTGGGCTGATGACATCGAGGAGACCCAGGGCGCACGGCCCGGCTACCCGATCATCGGCGACACGGATCTGAATGTGTCCAAGCTCTACGGGATGCTGCCCGCCGCCGCGTCGGGTGATGCCAGCTCGCGCTGCGCACTGGACAACCTGACCGTCCGGAACGTGTTCGTGATCAGCCCGGACAAGACGATCAAGGTGATCATCGCGTATCCGAATGTGACCGGCCGCAACTTCGGGGAGCTGCTGCGGGTCATCGACTCGCTCCAGCTGACCGCCAGGCACCGGGTCGTGACGCCGGCCGGCTGGGAGCAGGGCGACGATGTGATGATCGCCAACTCGGTATCCGACCACGAGGCGAAGCTGATCTTCGGCGAGTGGAAGGCTCCCAAGCCCTACATCCGCATTATCCCCCAGCCGGGTACCGGGCGCGGGGGCGACCGGTGAGCCGGTCCGCGACCCCGACCTTGGCGGGCCCGGCTCCGGCCGGCCCCGGCCCCGGGGCTCAGGGCCCGGTCCGGGAGCTATCGCCGGACTGGGCGCGCCCCGCGGGGCCGGGCCTGCTCGATGACGGCGTGCCGCCGGGAGGCCGCTGCCGGCTGCTGGGCATCTTCGCCCATCCTGACGATGAGACGTTCTGCGCCGGGGGCACGTTCGCCCGCTACGCAGGGCAGGGGGCCGAGATCATGGTGGTGTCGGCGACGCGGGGCCAGGCGGGCCAGATCCGCGACGCTGCCGCCGGCACCCGGCGGACGATCGCCGCGGTCCGGGAGGCCGAGCTGCGCCTGGCCTGCGAGCGGCTCGGCATCACCACGGTGCGCTGCCTGGACCACGTTGACGGCACCCTGGCCGACGCGGGGTTCGAAGCCCTGGTGGAGGAGGTGGCCGAGGTCATCTGCGAGTTCCGGCCGGATGTCGTCATCACTTTCGGGCCCGACGGCGGCTACGGCCATCCCGACCACGTCACCATCAGCGCGGTGACGACCGCCGCCTGCCAGCGGGCCGTCGGCCCCGGGTACCGCCCGGGCCGGCCGCCCCGGCTGTACTACCGGTGCTTCCCGCCGGGCGACCTGCTGATCACGGAGCGCCTGGCGGCCTGGCTGACCAGCCACCCGGACCGCTTTGCCGGGACGCCCGCCTTTGCGCACGCTCTCCTCCTGCTGGCCGAGGCGGCCAGCACCCTGGGCCACATCCGCGACCACGTCCAGGTCCGCTGGTACCCGCCGGGTTCGTACGTGGTGGAGCAGGGCGAGGCGGCCGCCGGGCTGTTCCTGATCCTGTCGGGTGAAGCGGAGGTGCGGGAAGAGAGCAGCGGCGGCCGCCCCGAGCAGCCCGGCCGGCTCGGGGTGGGGGAGTTCTTCGGGCACCGGCACCGCAGCGCCGACGTGGTCGCCGCCGCCAGCCTCACCTGCTTGGTCCTGTCCCCGGCACCGCCGGCCAGGTTCGCTGGCCGGGGCCGGGGAGCCCGCCTGGCCGGTGCCCTGCCCGGCGCGCGGGCGAACCCGCCCCCGCCGGCCGGGATCATGCGGGCAGGTCAGGGCGTCGTCTGCTGCGACGTGTCCGGACAGGTCATGCGAAAGGTCGAGGCCCTTTCCGCCTACCGCAGCCAGTTCCCGCTGCAGCCGG
>JBKQSL010000507.1:0-7096 GCA_052143655.1 Streptosporangiaceae bacterium
CTTCGACCAGGTTGAAGAACTGGAAGATCATCCCCACCTGGGTGCGCCGGTAGCGGGCCGTGCGGGTCTCCGACAGCGTGTCGATCCGCTGCCCGGCCACGGTGATGGTGCCACTCGAAGGCTTGTCGAGCCCGGCGACCAGGTTCAGCAGCGTGGACTTCCCGCTGCCCGAGGGGCCCATCACCGCCACCGCCTCGCCCGAGGCGACCTGAAGGCTGACCCGGTCCAGGGCGGGCACGCCGCCCGCGACGTACCGTTTCGTGACTTCGCTGAGCTGGATCACCGCCTCCATGGCTGGCCGCCCTCCCCGAAGTGCCCGAGCCCGGTGCCGCAGCCGGCTGGTGCGCGGCGGCCGCTGGTGTCGTTGTTCATCCCGAGATTCCTAGTCGTCTGTTGGCTGCTGCACCTGGCCGGCCGTCTCAGCGGCGCGCCGGGTGGCGTCGCATATGTGGTTGTCCGCTCTTGGCTGGAAGCGCCTCTATGGTGTTGTACAGCGGAGGCCATAACGCGGTGGTAACGCTGTTACGCCGCTGTTATCGCTGGCCAGGCACGCTGGGGATACAAGCGGGCCAGGCCGCGGCGAGACCCGGGCGGGAAGACCACGTCGGCCGCAAGGGAGAACGATGAGGGTGCTGGTGGTCGAGGATCACGCCAAGCTGGCGCTGGCGATCGCGGCCGTGCTGCGCCGCGAGGGCATGGCCGCCGACGTGGCCTTCGACGGCAGCGACGCGCTCGCCAAGTCCGGCCTGAACCGGTACGACGTGATCGTGCTGGACCGGGACCTGCCCGGCGTCCACGGCGACGAGGTCTGCCGCCAGCTGGCCTCCGGCGGAGGTGGCAGCGGGGTGCTGATGCTGACTGCCTCGGCCACGATCGAGGACCGGGTCGAGGGCCTGGGCCTGGGTGCCGACGACTACCTGCCCAAGCCGTTCGACATCGCCGAACTGGTGGCCCGCATCCGCGCCCTGGCCCGCCGGACCCGCCCCGCTCTGCCCCCGGTCGTGGCTCACGGGGACCTGCGGGTGGACCCGGCCCGCCGGGAAGCCACCCGCGCGGGGCGGACCCTGGAGCTCAGCCCCAAGGAGTTCGCGGTGCTGCAACTGCTACTCGAAGCCCAGGGCACCGTGGTCTCGGCCGAGGAACTGCTGGAACGCGCCTGGGACGAGATGGCCGACCCGTTCACCAACACCGTCAAGATGACCATCAGCCGGCTGCGCGCCAAACTCGGCGACCCGCCGGTCATCAAAACCGTGCCCCAGGCCGGCTACCGGATCTAAGGAGCCACTGATGAACCTGCGCCCCGATCCCGCCAGGCTGGCGGCCCGGCTGCCGCGGCGCACCGTGCGGCTGCGGCTGACCGCCCTGTACGGCGGCCTGTTCCTGGCCTCCGGCACCGGCCTGCTGGCCATCACCAACATCCTCGCCCGCAGCCTGCCCTGGCCAGGGTTTCATGCCCCAGGCACTGCGCATCGCCCCGTCGGCGGCCCCGGCTATTTGCACGTCATCAGGCGATCAGCCGGGTTCGCACAGCAGGTAGCCCAGCAGCACGCGGCGGCGCTGAACCAGCTGCTCGCGGTGTCGGCGATCGCGCTGGCCATCATGGCCATCGCCTCGGTCGCCCTCGGCTGGCTGGTAGCCGGCCGGGTGCTGCGCCCGCTGCGGGAAATGACCGCCACCGCCCGCGCCATCTCCGAAGACAACCTGCACCAGCGGCTGGCCGTCCCCGGCCCCGGCGACGAGCTCAAAGACCTCGGCGACACCATTGACAGCCTGCTCGAACGGCTGCAAGCCGCCTTCGACGCCCAGCGCACCTTCGTCGCCAGCGCCTCCCACGAACTGCGCACCCCGCTCACCCTCACCCGCACCCTGCTCCAGATGGTCCTCACCGACCCCCGGCCCACCCTGGCCCGTTACCGGACCACCTGCCAAGACCTGCTGGAAGCCAACGACCAGCAAGAACAGCTGATCGAGGCACTGCTCACCCTCGCCCGCAGCCAGCGCGGCCTCGACCACCGGGAGCCCGCCGACCTGGCGGCCATCACTTGGGACGTGCTCGCGCCCCACGAGCCGGCCGCCGCCACCCGGGGGCTGGCCATTGACGCGTCAATCGCCCCCGCGCCGGTGCTGGGTGACGCCCGGCTGCTGCAGCGGCTGGCCACCAACTTGATCGACAACGCGATCCGCCACAACATCCCCGGCGGCCGCATCAGCATCCGAGTCACCGCCGACGGGCAACATCCCTCGCTAACGATCACCAACACCGGGCCGGTCATCCCCCCCGGCGAGGTCACCCGGCTGCTCCAGCCGTTCCAGCGGCTGACCGCCCGGCCCGCCGACGGCGAAGGCCTTGGCCTGGGCCTGTCCATCGCCGCCGCCATCGCCAAGGCCCACCACGCCAACCTCACCATCAGCCCCGGCCCGCACGGCGGCCTCGGCATCGGCATCACCTTCCCCCCACCCGCCGCCACCTCAGCACCCCAGGCAGCGCTCGCCACCGCGTGACAAGCCTGTCCCAGCCCGCCGCAGCACGTTCCGCCCGACGTGCAAGCTCAGCGCGGCTATCGACCACGGGCATGAACGGTCCTAACCCACCGGACCTGCCACACTCACCCGGTCACACCGAGTTGGCAGTTCTGCGCTACTGCGTGCGGCCAGGACCTCACCGTCAACACCACCCATACTCGGCGCTCGGAGCAGACTCGCGGCGCGACGACCAGCAAATCCGATCACTGTCTGTGACGGCCATGGCCTCGACTTTGTGACCGTCACTGGGCAGATCCTGATGGCCGTCCACAGCTGCTTACCTGGTGACCCTGACATGGCCGGATCGGAGGCCCAGCGTGCGCACCCCTGCCGCAGCCTAAGCCGATTCGGTGATTTCTGCCCGTGGGAGGAGATCTGGCAACAGCCGCGCATCCAAACAGGCGCGGCCTGACCTGGCATCTGAGCACGCCACCACACTCAGACCGCCATGGCCAGGCCATGTTACCGACCAGTCACCTACATTCGTGTCCCACACCCCTCCGCCGGGCTGCCCGGCGGAATTGTCAGTGGGCCAGGTGATACTGAGACGATGGCCGCAGGGACAGCCGGGCTGGTCGGCAGGGCGGCGGAGCTCGGCCGGCTGACAGGCATGCTCGATCAGGCCGCGACGGCAGCGCCGGTCGTGGCGCTGATCAGCGGGGATGCTGGCGTGGGCAAGACCCGGCTGGCAGCCGAGCTGGCGCAGGACGCTGCCGCGCGCGGTTTCACCGTGCTGTCCGGGCGCTGTGCTGAGCTGGGCGACAGCGTTCCCTACCTGCCGCTGGCCGACGCGATCCGGGGCGCGGTCTCCGGCCCCGGCGCCGACGCGCGGCTGCTGGAGGCAGTGGCGGCCCGGCCGGTGCTGGCCCGGCTGCTGCCCGACGGCGGTGCCGCGCCCGCCGGCTCCGAGCCAGGGGAGATAGCCCGGCAGCAGTTGTTCGGCGCCGTGCTCGGGCTGCTGGCCGAGCTGGCCGGCCGGGCTCCGGTACTCCTGGTGATGGAGGACCTGCACTGGGCGGACCGCTCCACCAGAGACCTGCTGACGTTCCTCAGCCGCGTGCTGCACCGGGAATCCATCATGATCGTCGGCACGTACCGGGCCGACGAGCTGCACCGCGGGCACCCGCTGCGGGCGATGGCCGCCGAGCTGACCCGGCTGCCCGGCGTCACCGCGATGAGCCTGCGGCCGCTGCCCGACGACGCGCTGGCCCAGCATCTCACCGCCCTGGCCGGGCGGCCGCTGCCGGCGGCCGAGCTCGGCGCCATCCTGGCGCGGGCCGAGGGAAATGCCTACTACGCCGAGGAACTGCTGGCCGCAGCGGCAGCGGGCAGCGAGCTGCCCGCTGACCTTGCCGACCTGCTGCTCGCCCGGGTGCAGCGGCTGTCGCCGCACGGCCAGCAGGTGCTGCGCACCGCAGCGGTGGCAGGCCGCCGGGTGCAGGACGAGGTCATCAGCAGTGTCTGCGGGCTGCCGCCCGCCGACTACGAGCGGGCAGTCCGCGAGGCGGTCGCCAGCCAGCTGCTGGTGGTGGACGCCGACCAGGGTTACGCCTTCCGGCACGCGCTGCTGCGCGAGGCCGTCTACGCCGACCTGCTGCCCGGCGAGCGGACCCGGCTGCATGCCCGGCTCGCCGAGCTGCTGTCGGCCGGCGGCCAGCCGGATGTTCCCGGCACCGCCGCGGAGCTTGCCCAGCATGCGCTGGCCAGCCACGACATAGCCGGCGGCTTCGCCGCCTCGGTTCGGGCCGGGAGGGAAGCCGAGCGGGTCGCCGCACCAGCTGAGGCGCACCGGCATTTCGACCAGGCGCTGGCACTGTGGGAGCGGGTACCCGGCCCCGAGCAGCTGGCCGGGATGAGCCGCGGCCAGCTGGCCTGGGAATCCGCGAACAACGCCGCTGCCAGCGGCGACATCACCCGCGCGGTCCAGCAGCTGCGGCGCCTCACCGGTCTGCTGGACGCCAGCGCGGACCCGGTGCTGGCCAGCCGGTCCAGCGAGCGGCTCAGCTTCTTCCTGCTCGAGCTCGGCGAGCGCGGCGCCGCGGCGGATGCCGCCCGGGCCGCCATCGACGCGCTGCCGGCCGGGCAGCCGAGCTGGGAGCGGGCCCGGGCACTGGCCACCTACGCGCACACGCTGCTGTACGCGGAGAACCTGTCCCCGGCCCGGGAGATGGCGCAGCAGGCCCGGCTGGCCGCCCAGCAGGCGGCCGCGCTGTCGGTCGAGGCGGACACGCTGGTGACGCTGGGACTGCTCGATGAGCGGGCCGGGCATCCCGACCAGGCCGTCAGCCTGTTCACGATGGCGCACGAGCAGTCGCGCGACGCCGGGGCGCTGGGCGTGCACCTGCGCGCGGCGTTCCAGAAGGCCCGCATCCACCTGGAGCGCGGCGACCTCGCCGCGGCCAGCGGCACCGCGCACGCGGGCCTGCACCGCGCCGAGCAGGCCGGGCTCAGCCTGGCGCCGTACGGCCTGGACCTGCAGTACCTGCACTACCTCACGCACTTCGCCGACGGCGCGTGGGATCACGCACAGCAGCTGGCCGACGGCTTCCCGGTCCGGGTCAGCAGCGGCCGGGAGGCGGTGCTGTCGGCGATGGCGCTGTTCATCGACGTCGCCCGGGGCACCCCGGCGGTGCCCGACCGCCGCGCCTGGCTGGAGCAGCAATGGCACACCGACTCCTTCGCCGAGTACCTCGGCCGCGGGCTGCTCGCCGAGCACGCGCTGTGGTCGGGAGACGCGCACGCGGCAGCCGCGCAGGCGCAGGCAGCCATCGACGTGGAGGCGCGCAGCTCGGGCTACGCGCCGCCGCTGATCCGGGTGGCCGCGGTCGGGCTGGCCGCCCAGGCCGACCTGGCCGAGCGGGCGCGGGCAGCCGGCGACGAGGCCGCCGCCCGCGCGGCCACCGGGGCCGCCGAGGCACTGATCGGCACGGCCCGCGACGGCGCGGCGCACCGCAGCCGCCCGGCCTCGGTGCTCGGCGTGGACGGCCGGGGCTGGCTGGCCCGGGCGGAGGCGGAATGGGCCCGGGCGCGCGGCCGCAATGACCCGGGCGCCTGGCGTCAGGTGCTGGCGGAGTTCGGCCCGGGATACCCGTACGAGACGGCCCGGTCCCGGTGGCGGCTGGCCGAGGCGCTGGCCGCAGCCGGGGCCCGCCAGGAGGCGCGCGGCGAATGGCAGCGGGCCGCCGCGGCTGCCGACCAGCTCGGGGCCCGCCCGCTGCGGTCCGCGCTGGCCGACCTGGCCCGCCGGGCGCGGCTGGACCCGGCGGGCCAGCGCGGCGCAGCCCCGGGCGGCGATGCGCCGTCCCGGCTCGGACGGCTCACCGCCCGGGAGTCCGAGGTGCTGCGGCTGGTGGCCGCCGGGCGGAGCAACCGCGAGATCGCCGGGGCGCTGTTCATCGCGCCGAAGACCGCCAGCGTGCACGTATCCAACATCCTGGCCAAGCTCGGTGCCTCGACCAGGACGGAGGCGGCCGCCATCGCGCACGCCGAGGGACCTGTCCTCGCGGCCCCGGAGCGGGCGGCGGGCGGACCAGACGCAGCGTGCTAGCGCCCGCCTGGCACCCGCCGACAGGTCGCCGGCCGGTTCGGGGAGCCCGCCGGCTGAGCGGCCAGCTGAGCCGGCCAGCTGAGGCGGCCGGCCAGCACACCCGCTGGCCGGCCGCCTGGTTGCGGCTCCCGCCGCCGGCCAGCACGCCGGCTGGCGGCGGCCGGGCCATCGCGGAGCCTTCAGCAGACCCGCTGACCGGCGGCCCGGTCCGCGGCGGCCGGCTCGCGGCAAGCCGGTGCGGACGTGGCGGCCAGGAACTGCGCGTAGCCGGCGGACGGCCAGTCCGGCTGCGCCGCGGCCGACTGCGCCGCAGGGCGCGCCGCCCAGGCGGGCAGGCGGTGCCGGGCCCCGCGGGCCTGGCGGGCCAGCCGGGCCGCGGCCGCGCTGGCCTGCATGTCCCGGACGCGCTCGGCCGCGAGCGCCTGGCTGATGGACGCGTACATGGGGGCCTCCTCGATGCCGGCGGCGCCTTGCCGCCTCGGTATCGAGCCTTCCGGTAAGGCCCCTGCCCGCGCGTCGGGCATCCGCCTTATCTGCGCGCCCGGGCCGTGCCTAAGTACCCGCCGCCGCCAGGTACCCCTGAGAAAGTCGCCGCGCCGGGTGACACCGATTACAAAAATGCATGAAGGGACTTACATCGATCCTGATAACAACCTGGTTTTCTACGCATCGCCAATCCCTGAGCCGGGGAGCTGACCCGGTCGGCATCCGGTTCCGCCGCTGCGGGCGACGTCAGAATTGTCGCGGCCGGTAGACGTCAGAGCGATGCTCGATGGCTATGACGGTGACTTGCCGAAGGTGGTCGTCGACGCGGTAGATCACCCTGTAGTCGCCCCGGCGAGCGCTACGGAGCCCCTCAAGGCCCAGCTTCAGCGGCTTGCCGGCACGGTGCGGATTCTCGGCCAGCGAGCCGTACAGCAACTCGACCACCGCCGTCGCGACTTTCTCGGGGACCCTGGTCAATGCCCGGCGCGATGCGGCGGTCCAGGCGATCGCGTAATCGTTCTCGCTCACCGGCCGGAGATG
>JBKQSL010000508.1:0-2908 GCA_052143655.1 Streptosporangiaceae bacterium
CATCGGTTATGACCTGCTGCCACGGTTGGTGGGCCGAGCCCGGGCAGTGCCGGTCGAGGGATACTTCCGCGACATCGGTAGCACCGACGCGTACCGGCGAGCCAGGGAGGAGTGGCCCGCGCGGGCCTTGCGATGATCATCACCCAGACACCTTTGCGCATCGGCCTGCTTGGCGGGGGTACCGACCTGCCCGGCTACTACCGGGAGCACGGCGGCCGGGTCCTCAACTGCGCGCTCGACAAGTACATCTACGTCATCGTGAAGCAGCGCTTCGACGACGACATCTACGTCAACTACTCCAAGAAGGAAATCGTCTCGCGCGTCGAGGACCTCGAGCACGAGCTGGTCCGCGAGGCGATGCAAATGACCGGCGTGACCAGCGGGGTGGAGATCACCACGCTGGCCGACATCCCCTCCGCCGGGTCGGGGCTGGGGTCCTCCTCGGCGGTGACCGTCGGGTTGCTGCACGCGCTGTACGCGTACCGCGGTCGGCAGGTGGCGGCGGAGGAACTGGCCGAACGAGCCTGCACGATCGAGCTCGACCGGTGCGGGAAGCCGATCGGCAAGCAGGATCAGTACATTGCCGCCTTCGGCGGGATCCGCGACATCCGGTTCGGGCCCGGCGAGGAGGTCGTGGCCGAGGAACTGGGGCTGCCCGCGGCCGAACGGCGGGCCCTGCAGCAGCAGATCATGCTCTTCTACACCGGCATCACCCGCAGCGCGGACCCGATCCTCGCCGAGCAGAACGCCAACGTCGAGGCCACCCAGCCGCAGCTCGACCTGCTGCGTGACCTGGCCGGGTTCGCCGTCGAGCGGCTGCGGGAGGGCGACGTGGACGGGGTCGGCGGCGCGGTGCGGGAGAGCTGGGAGGCGAAGCGGAAGCTGGCGTCCGGGGTCTCGAACGACCGGATCGACCACGCGGTCACCCGCGCGCTCGACGGGGGCGCGTCCGGCGCCAAGCTGACCGGAGCCGGCGGCGGCGGGTTCCTCCTGGTCATCTGCCCCGCCGAGCGGCAGCGCGCGGTGCGCGAGAGCCTGCCGGACCTGCGGGAGTTCCCAGTCGGGCTGGACCACCTGGGCTCGCGTATCGTCCTCAATGTCCTGCGCGACATCTGGAGCTGAGCGGGTATGAAGGTGCTCTGGCGCGACGCCTGGATCGAGGCCCCCGGTTTCGAGGTGCCGGAGAGCGGAATCCCGATCGAGGTATCGGCCGCGATACCGCTGGCCGAGGTCGAGAACGCGTCCGGGCGGCGGCAGCGGCGGCCGGGGCGGAAGGTCGCGGTGTTCCTGCTGACCGACGGCCCGCGCAGCACGCTGCGCAAGGCCCGGACCAAGCGGGACGAGCCCCGGTTCACCGGCGATTACCGCATCACGGTGGTCCTGGGGCAGGCCATCGGGTCCGGCCGGCGGGTGGTGGCGCTGGCCCCGCGGGTGCCGCCCGCGGCCCAGCAGCTGGTGGTCCACCGTGACCTGGTCCAGCAGGTACCGGACGGCTTCTCCGCCGGCGAACTGCGGCGCGTGGCCGCTCGGCTGTCCGCCCGGGCCGACGTGCTCAGCCGCCTGGGCCGGCAGAGCTTCCTCTACTCCGGCATGGCGCCGCCGGGCGAGCTCGTCATCGCGCTGCAGGACGCGCTGTCGCCCGACGAGGCGCCGCTGAGCCCGGTCACCGAGGTGATCAGCCCGGCCCAGGGCGACGGGCGGGCGGCCGACACCGTGCTGCGGCTGACGCCCGCCTCTGACCCGCTGGTAACGGCGGCCGGCCTGGCGGGAATGCCAGTCGCCGTTCTCGGCGCCGGGGACTACACCCGGACCGAGATCATCCCCGCCCTGCGGCGCGCCCGGCTGTCGCTGTACGCGGTGGCCAACCGCGAGCCGCAGATCGCCGCCATCGTCGGCCGGGAATACGGGTTCGCGCTCGCCACCACGGACTCGGAACGGGCCATCGCCGAGACGCCCGCCCCCGGCCTTGTCGTCGTTGCGACCGCGCACGATTCGCACACGCACCTGGCCTGCGCCGCGCTCAAGGCCGGGCACCGCGTCTTCGTGGAGAAACCGCCGACCGTGACCGAGGAGGACGTGCACCGGCTGGCCGCCGCGATGCGCTCCTACCCGGGAGCCGTCGAGATCGGGTTCAACCGCCGGTATCACCCGCTGGTGCGCCGGGCCTGCGCGCGGCTCCGCCAGGAGTCCGGACCCGTCTCCATCTCCTGCCTGGTCAAGGAGCTGACCTTCGAGCCCGACCACTGGTACTTCTGGCCCAATCAGGCGACCCGGATCACCGGGAACCTCTGCCACTGGATCGACCTGGCGGTCTTCTTCCTGGAGGACAAGCCGATGCCGGTGTCTGTGACGCTGTCCCCGCGGATGCCCGGGACGGAACCCGGCAGCGACGAAGAGCGCGTGCTCACGGTGACCTTCGACGACGGGTCCCTGCTGACCGTGCTCGGCACGACCCGCGGTGACGACATCCGCGGCGTGCAGGAGCAGATCGACATCCGCCGGGGCAAGACCACGATCACGATCGACGACCTGTGGAAGATGCGGGTCCGGTCCGGCGGGATCGAGCGCTATTCGAGGACGCTGTTCCGCGACAAGGCCCACACGACCATGTACCGCGAGGCCCTCGGCCGGGTCGTGGCGGGCAGGCCGGCGGTGTACCCGGTCAGGGACGTGGTCGTCGTCTCGGCGATCCAGATCGCGGCGAGTAACCTGGCCCGGGCGGATGAGCGGACAGCAGGGCTGCCGGACTGGCTCTCGCTGGCCGAGCAGGAGTCCCATGACGATAGGTTTACCGGCCCATGATCGCGACAGTCGCCGGCCTCCGGCCTCGCCCCTACGTAAGGTCGCTGGCACCGGCCTGCGGGCCAGTTGGTCGTGTCCGGGCTGGTGGGGGCGGGCTTGGGATGGC
>JBKQSL010000509.1:0-6224 GCA_052143655.1 Streptosporangiaceae bacterium
TGACCACCACCACGCCACCACGCACACCACGGCCCCGCCAGCACCCAGCCGGCGGGGCCAATTCGTGCCCGCCCATCCTCACTGCCAATGACCGCTACGTCCTCATCTTGCGTGGCCGGGAACACTCGGGCGTGGCGTCGGCGGGGCCGCCGAAGTATGAGCGCAGGCCGGTTCCGACGTCGTTTTCGCCGTTTGAGCCGCGGGTGCGGGCGATGCTGGCGGAGTTCCCGGAGATGTCGGCGACGGTGATCGCGGAGCGGGTCGACTGGCAGGGGTCGATCTCCTGGTTCCGGGATAATGCGCGGCGGCTGCGGCCGCAGTACCGCCGCCCGGATCCGGCGGACCGGCTGAGCTGGGCACCGGGCGATGCGGCGCAGTGTGATCTGTGGTTCCCGCCGGCGCATATCCCGCTGGAGGACGGGAGTGCTGTTGTGCTGCCGGTCCTGGTGATCACTACGGCGCATTCGCGGTTCACGGCCGGGCGGATGATCCCGACCCGCAAGAGGGAGGATCTGCTGCTGGGTTCGTGGGAGCTGATCCGTCGGCTGGGCCGGGTGCCGCGGCGGCTGATTTGGGACAACGAGGCGGGATCGGCCGCGGCGGCAGGCTGGCGGACGGGGTGAGCGCGTTCAACCAGGACGCTGGCTGCCCAGATCGTGCAGCTGCGGCCGCGGGATCCGGAATCGAAAGGGATCGTCGAGCGGCGCAATGGGTTCTTCGAGACCTCGTTCATGCCCGGCCGCGGATTTGCCTCGCCGGCTGACTTCAACGCCCAGTTCACCGAATGGCTGGACCGGGCTAACGGCCGGGTGGTGCGCACGCTGCGGGCACGGCCGGCCGATCTGATCGAGGCGGACCGGACCGCGATGCTGCCGCTGCCGGCCGCGCCGCCGCGGCTGGGCTGGTGCCACCAGGTGCGGCTGGGACGCGACTACTGCGTCCGCCTCGATGCCAGCGACTACTCCGCCGATCCGGACGTGATCGGCCGCCTGGTCGAGGTAACCGCCGACCTGGACCGGGTGCGGGCCCGCGCCGGCGGGCACCTGGTCGCCGATCATGCCCGGGTCTGGGCACGCGGGATCACCGTGACCGATCCCGGCCATGCTCATACGGCAAGGCGGCTGCGGCAGGAGTTCCGCCAGCCCCGCATTTCAGCCCCGGCCGGCGACCTTGTCCGTGACCTGGTAGCGGTGCCCCAGGTGCCATCCGACTCGGTCACGTAGAAGCCGTGGCCCTGCTGTTGCGGGGGCTGCGGGAGGCGGGCGCAGGGGACCATGTCGCCGCGCTGCTAGCCCGCGACCCCGCCGCCCACGCCGCCCTCGACAACCCACGCCATGGCCGCGCTGCTGGACGAGCTGCGGCAGGCGGGCGCGGAGGACCAGGTCATTGTGCTGGCCGGCCGCGCCGCCGCCCATGTCTCCCTCGGCGACACGGCCGGCGTGGCCATGCTGCTGGACGAGCTGCGGCAGGCGGGCGCGCGGGACCAAGCCACCGCGCTGGCTGGCCGCGCCGCCGCCCACATCTCCCTCGGCGACCCGGTCGCCGTGGCCCGTCTGCTGGTCGCGCTGCGGGAGGCGGGTGCGGGGGACCAGGTCGCCGCGCTGCTAGCCCGCGACCCCGCCGCCCCCGACAACCCGTTCTTCGCGGCCGAGCTGCTGCACGCACTGCGGGTGGTGGGTGCGCACGAGCAGGCCGAAGTGCTGGTAGACCGGTTGCCGGGGGCAGGCATGTTCCACCTTTTCTGTAAGCAAGAAGGCAACCAGGAGCGGTTCCGGTTTGGGCGGGAAGCCGATGGCAGCCCAGCCGGGCAATGGGGCTGGGAAGATCTGGACTGACGCAGCCAGGTTCAGTCACACGTTTATCCCGGCTATCCCCGGCGGTGTTGCGCAGACGATCATTCACGGACGCTGTCAGCAGGTGCAGCATTTCCGCAGGAAGCGCGTGTACGCGTGCCGTGTCCGCGCCTCTGCAAGGCTGTCGGCGGTTATCGCTACAGCCATCATGATGCGTAGCGAGGACGAAGGTACTGTGCTGTTGGGCCAGTGAGTTCCTGGCCATCCATATCGGGATGATCTGTGCAGGCGCAGCGCCGAGCCGCTGATCATCTAGCCTCGCAAATAGTCCGCGATATGCGCGGTCCTGAGCGTTGGGCGGTCGATTTCCCTGTCACGCTACGTCATGTCCATATCTGACGGCAGCAGTTGGGCGGCGCACCGGCGGCGACCGATGACGGCAGGTCCTGCGGGCAGGCATGCCAGGCAGTCTCCGGGAGCGGCACACCGTAGCGCTGGCCAAGGCCAATCTCCTGCCGGTCCAGCGACCGCGCCCGGCGGCAATGAAAGTCACAATTCCGATACGGGCTTCCCGGCACCGTTCGGCCCGAGGAACCCGGTCACATGCCCGGGGCGGACCGCGAAGCTCAGGCAATGCACCGCCATGACCGGGCCGAAGCGCTTGGTGAGCTAGTCCACATCGGTCACGACCGGGCCTGCCGGGACATGCCCGGCCGCCCGCGGCCGGCCTTTGCCGATGCCTGCCGTCGCGGCCGGGGGCTGCCAGGCGATACCCGGCGCGGACGGGGACCTGCCGAGGATGAGGTACGCGATGCCGCCCCCGGGGCACCGAGATACAGATGATCACGGCCCACGCCCGCTTAGGCAGGTATCTCACCTGGTCGGCCCGGACCAGGCGGACCAGAGCCCGGTGGCCGGCGCAGCGGCAGCTGACGCAGCCCTGCCTGCGCTGGCCGGCGCAGCTCTGCCTGCGCTGGCCGGCGCAGCTCTGGCGACACGGTCGGCGCGATCCTATGGCAGGCCGGCCACGGTGATCATCCGCCTGTGATCAGCAGTCAGCGGCCGTCCGTCCTCACCGAAGCCGGCCACCGCCGTGAAGCCCGCTGCCAGCAGCCAGTCCCGTAGCTCGGGGAAGCCGAACAGCCGCTTGACGAAGCTGAGCCGGCGGGCATGGCCGCTGCGGATGACCGTCCGTTCCGCCTCGAACCGGCCGGTCAGCGCGTCTAGGTGGTAGCGGTCGACGAGCATGTCGCCGCTGTCCCGTGCTGCCACGACACGCGAGGGGCAGTACGAGGCGAGGAAGGTCGTCAGGTTGTCCAGGTCCATGGCCAGCCGGCCACCCGGCCGCAGGGCGCGGACGATCCCGTCCAGCACGGCGCGATTGACGGTGTCGTCGAAGTACCCGAACGCCGTGGACCAGTTGACGACCCGGTCGAAGCGTCCTGTCCACGGGATCTGGCGCATGTCCCCGGCCACGTATTCGACGCTGAGTCCGGCAGCGGCCGCGTCGGCACGAGCCCTGTCCAGGAAGACGGCCGACGAGTCCAGGCCGGTGACCTGGCAGCCGCGAGCAGCCAGGAGGTTAGCCAGCTCCCCGTGCCCGCAGGCCAGATCCAGCACGCTCATGCCAGGCTGCAAGTC
The DNA here is from genome assembly GCA_052143655.1 of Streptosporangiaceae bacterium. Classification (GTDB taxonomy): domain Bacteria; phylum Actinomycetota; class Actinomycetes; order Streptosporangiales; family Streptosporangiaceae; genus CAVSUR01. The sequence continues at coordinate 3,435 of JBKQSL010000509.1, forward strand.
CAGCAGCCGCCAGGCCAGTTCCGCCGCCGCCTCGCCCGGTGTATCAGCACCGGGGACGACAGGACCGTGCTCAGCAAACTTGCTCGGGTCATCGCGCGCGGCAAAGAAGTGCAGGTAGTCCTCGTCATACATCGCTGCGGCATCGAACAAGTCAGACATGCGAGCCAACAGTAGAGGACGAGAGGGAGACCCGCCTACAGATATTCGCCGGGGGGGGGGGCCAGCAACGGCGCGGCCGCCAGCCGGTCAGCTCAGGGCCTGGACCGCTGCTGCGGTGAGTGCCTGCGCGGTGTGCGCGGCACTGGCCACGGCGTCGCCGGGGGAGAGCCCGCACATGTCGGTCAGGATGAAGAGGGCCTCGGCGCTCATCACGATGGCCAGATCCCGCTTGAGCTGCTCGAGTGCCGCTGAGCTGTCCCCGCCCAGGGTGGCGGCGAACGGGGCCAGAGCCGAGTCGATCAGCCCGAACCGGTGCCCAGGCCGGCTGGTCGCGGCCTCGGGCCTGGTGATGGAACCTGAGATCATCGCGCGGATCGCGCTCTGGTAGGCCAGCACGCCGCGCATGAGCACCTCGGTGGCGTAGCCGATGCGCTCGACCGGATCGCCGGTATGCGACACCGGCTCCAGCGACTCGGCCGGGTCCGGCCAGAGCCCGGCATCGGCTTCCCGCAGCAGCGATACCAGATCGGGGAAGTAACGGTAAGCGGTGGCCTCGGAGACGAGCGCAGCCTGGGCGACGGCCGGCATGGTGATCTCGGCGCCGCTTCGCGCGAGGCCGCGGGCGGCCTCGACGATCACCGCCCGCGTTCGGAGCTTCTGGTTCGCCCGGCCTGCACTGGCCGGTCCCGGGCTGCCTGCGCCGTCCCGCTGGGCTGTGCTGCCGCCCGCCCCCGTGCTCATACACCCATCCTGCAGGCAGGGCTCCTCTCAGTCAAGTCCACTCTTATCATAAGAGCTAACTTGCATAACGAGATTCGATCCTCTAGATTCGTGAGAGTTAACTCTTGCGAAGGAGCACAGATGACGCCTGCGACATCCACCACCACGCATACCGTGACAGCCGACGGGGTCGGACCCGTGCCGGTGACGGTCGCCGAGCGCGGCGAAGGCCGGCCGTTCCTGGTCCTGCACGGCGGGGCCGGCCCGCAGTCGGTGGAAGGCTTCGCCGATATGCTGGCCGCCTCCGGGCCCGGCAGGGTCCTGGTTCCCATCCACCCCGGGTTCAGCGGAACGCCCCGGCCGTACCGGCTGAACAGCCTGAAAGCCCTGGCCCGGCTGTATGTCCGGCTGCTCGATGACCTCGGGTTGAGCGACGTGACAGTCGTCGGCAACTCAATCGGCGGCTGGATCGCCGCGGAGATCGCGCTGCTCGGCAGCCCGCGGGTCAGTGCCATTGTCCTTGTCGACGCAGCTGGCCTGCAGATCGATGCGCAACCCGTTGCGGACTTCTTCTCCCTCACCATGGACCAGGTGGCCGACCTCAGTTACTACCGCCCGGACGCCTTCCGCATCGACGTGGCCAGCCTGCCGGACCAGCAGAAGGCGATGATGGCTGCCAACCGTGCCGCATTGCAGGTCTACGGCGGAACGGCCATGGCCGACCCGGGCCTGCTCGGCCGCCTGCCGGCCATCACTGTCCCCGCCCTTGCCGTCTGGGGCGCGGCCGACCGCATCATCCCGCCCGAGCACGGCCAGGCTTACGCCAGCGCCATCCCGGACGCCCAGTTCCTCCTCATCCCCGCCGCCGGGCACCTGCCCCAGTTCGAGGCAGCCGATGACCTGCTCCGCGCGATCCGGGACTTCGCCGACGCGCACGCTCCCCATCCGGCCAGCTGACCGGCCCGGCGCTGAACCCGCCGCGAGTCAGCGGCCCGGCAGGAACGAGGACACCATGACTGACATCTCTATCGTGGGCCCGGCAGACGGCGAGGTCGCCCTTCCCGGCCCGGTGCAGATGCGCATTCTTGAGGATGGCAGCACCACCTCCCACCGCCTCGGGCTCGGGGAGATCACCATCGCCCCGCACACCGCGGGGCCGCCCCAGCACCGGCACGCGCAGCACGACGAGGGCTTCTACGTAGTGGCCGGCGTCGTCCGGTTTACCGTCGGCGAGAAGTCCTTCGACGCGCCGAGCCGCACCCTGGTGATGATCCCGCCCGGCACACCGCACACGTTCGCCAACCCCGGCGACGAGCCGGCCGTCATCCTGAACACCTTCACCCCGGATCTGTATGTGCAGTACTTCCGCGACCTGCACGACATGGTGACCGCGGGCCGGCCGGTATCGGCCGAGGCGATCGAGGACGTGATGGCCCAGTACGCCACAGTGCCCGCAACTGAGCCTGCGCCCTAGCGCGGGCCAGCCCGGAACGCCCCCGCGGTTCCGCAGCCAGGTCACGTGCACCTGTGCAGGATCGCCTGTGGTCAGACCGCGTGCCGCTCGATCTCGCTGACGAGTCCTGGCCACAGCGGCGGCAAGAAGAGGTGGCCCATCCGGTGTTTCCTGATTACTGAGAGGCGGACGGCGGGTAGCGGCAGTGACCATGCGGGAAGGAGCGCCACCCGGGCCGCCTGCCGCGCCATGGCCGCCGGTGAGGCGCTCAAGGTTCTCATCCGGCCCTGAGCCGGCCAGCCGCGGCCTGCCGGGCATAGTGAGTACCGGAAGAGCCGCGCCGCCGGCCGGAGGGATCAGGTGCGTTGGACGGTCACGTTCCTGACCGGGCACTGCAGCCGGTAGCGGCAGGCCGGGTCCGGGCCGCCCTGGCCGCGTCGGCTGGCCTGGGCATGTTC
>JBKQSL010000510.1:0-2840 GCA_052143655.1 Streptosporangiaceae bacterium
CTTCGCCGAGGATCCCGGCGAGTTTCCGCAGCGCCGAGGCGTGGAAGTCTGCCTTGCCGGGCTCGGAGGGCGCTCGCGCCGGCTCGCCCCGGAGCATGGGGCCGTTGCCGCGCAGCATGGGCACCGCGCGCCGCCCTCAGCCGGCCTCCCGCACCCTGACGCGCAGATCCGTCACCTTGCCCTCGCGCACCAGGAGGATAGGGGCGAACCCGCCATCCGCTAGCTTGCCGTGGATCACCTGGACGGGCTGGACAGGTTTGGGCTCATGCTTGGCCATGCGGACTCCTCCCGGTCAGGCAGCGATGCGGCGGCGGACCTGAATGTCAGTGCCCGATGCTTCAATCGCCGCCATGCGCGCCTGGTACTCGGCGTCCACCACGTCATCCCACCGGTACAGCGGCTTGCGCGGCGGCGAGCCAGGGACAGGTTCCAGGTAGCCCCGTGAGCGCCAGTGAGTGATCGTGCCCGGCGTGACGCCCATCAGGTCCGCGGCCTGCTTCGTGAAGACGTACACGGCGCCGTCAGCCGCTGGGAGGGGCATCTCCAGGGCACTCACCCCCGGAAACGCGGAAAGCCGCCGACCCGAGGCCGGCGGCTCAGGGCACACTAGGTGCCTATGCATTCGCACTTTAATGGCCTCTGACCTGCACGTCAACAGTGCCACGTCAGGAGGCCCTGGCGAGTTTCTCCTTCGCCTTCTCGCGTTCCTGCTGCCACTCGTCAAACTCGGCCTCATACTCGGAAATCGTCATGAGTCTTCCACATTCGGCCTTACGTGAGCATTCCACGTACTTCGCGCCGTCTTCCTGGTACAGCGACAGGTGATGGCAGCGGGAGCACGGCATCGGCTTCCGCGACCGCCCCGTCCCCGCCTTCGACCGCTGGCACAGGCTCCGGTACCACTGGGAGATCTCCGCGCCGAAGTCCCCGCCGAAATCAGGGTGGGTGATCATCGCGTCGAAGTGCGACGTGAGCCAGGCGACGGTCGTCGTGATCTCCTGCGCCAGCAGGCCCCGCCTCGCCGCAGGCTCCGTGCCCCTCAGCGCGCTCTCCCAGCCGCGCAGCACCGACGCGAGCTCGTCAATGGCATCCAGCGCCGGCGACGGGGACGGCGTGGCCTTGGACCCGGATACCTTTCCCGCGGCCTCAGTGCTCACCCGGTGGCCGTCAGCGAACGCCGTGACGATCGATGCCACGTCATCCAGCTCGGCCATCTCGCGGCGGATCTGGGCCTGGCAGCGCGGGCAGAACCACGGGGAGCCTTCCCATGCGCGGATCTCAGGCTCAGCGGGGCGCTCAGGCTCAGGGTCACCTGGGTTGCGCGCGGCCATCTGCTCCTGCCATTCGCCGACGGCCCTGCGGTAGTCGTCCTGCGCGCGGCGCCACCGTGAGTTGCACGGACCCTTGCAGATACCGTCAGCAGCCACCCGCATCCCTCCCCGCTCACGCTCCCGTAGGCAGGAGTATGCCTCACGCAGCGTGAGCAGGGGAACGCGATGCGTCACAGACGGTTAGCGGGCACTGCTCCACCACCGCAGGAAGCGCCCCAGGATGGCATCCAGGCGATCCAGGACACGCCTCATGACTTGGCCGCCAGGTGCAGGCCGGGAGCCCGCGCCTCGCTCAGCAGTGCCGTGGCAGTGTCCCGCGACATCCTCAGCTTCAGCTGCGCGCCGAGCTGCGTGGCGGGCAGCGGCTTGCCCTGGTGCCTGTCTTCCCAGCGGCGCATCGCTGCCCTCGTCCGCTGCACCAGGACTGCCCTCGGCACTGTCCTCGACTCGGGCCACTCGGCGGCACGGGGACTGCCCTGACGGGTGCCCTGGGAAGTGCCTTCCCCGCTGCCCTCTCGGGTGCCCTGGGGAATGCCCTCTCGGGTGCCTTCCCCGGTGCCCTCGGGAATGCTCTCCGGAGGTGCCGTGTCAAGGAGGGCAAGCTCGTCGTTTACCCAGGTCCGCACGGCTTCCTGCCACGGCTGCCGCCCGGTCAGGACTGCCTCGACGGGGGCAGGGAACTCTCCCGCTCCCAGCTGGTACCGGAGGGTCACGGGAAGGTGCCTGCGCCACGCAAAGGGAAACTTCCCGATGCGGGAATCAGCCTGCGTCAGGGCGATGGCGTACAGCAGCACCGAGTGGCGCCGCTGGGCACGTGCCTTCGAGGTTTCCCCCCACAGCGCCATCCGCGACCGCAGCGACGCGGAGCGGTACGGGTGGAGCATCCACTCTGCTGCCGACAGCCGGTCCGGGCGGCCCCTCGCTGCCCGCAGCTTGCCGATCGCGGACTTGCCGACTACCAGGTATCCGAAGAACGCGGCGACGACGAGGATGTGCGCCACGGCGTCCGGGGCGGACCCGTGGGCCGCGTAGACGTTCAGGTACAGCGATCCTGCGGCGAACAGTGCCAGCAGCACGGGGCGGATCGCGCCGCCGGGCTCGCCGCGCCATGCCAGCAGGACGCCGGTCAGCCAGATGCCGGTGAACGCGATCTCGCCGCTGGCGGGGACGGTCCAGGACCAGTCCCCGAGCCACGGGTAGACGAGGTGGGTCACGGTCAGGTACAGGACAACGAAGGCGGGCACGGTGATGGCCGCGCCGAGGGCGAGGAGGCCAACGGCGAGGGTGGCCTGGCCGAGGGTCCAGCCCTCGGGGAGTCTTGAGTGGTTTCCCATGCCGATCATCGTCCTGCCCTCTCCTGCTCGGTGCCGGGATTTGCTGCGGCCCCGGCGATGCGTGTGGCGTGTGGGGCGAATGTCCCTGTTACGCTTGTCTCGCGCGCGCGCATACGGGTGTGCGCGTCTCCGTATACCCGGACGTCGGGAGCCGCACAGGGCCGCTTCCGGTCAC
>JBKQSL010000511.1:0-11749 GCA_052143655.1 Streptosporangiaceae bacterium
CCGCGTTCGTGGACACGGCCCAGACGGCGGACCTGGTCACCTTCGACGGCACCCGGCCCGTTGCCACGCTGCTGCCGGTGATCTGGGAGCGGCCCGCCGACGGCCCGCAGGAGACGGCAGGCGAGCCGGGGGAGCCGGGCGAGTACGGCCGGCTCCTCGGCCACCTGGCCCGGGCCAACCCGCAGTGGCAGACCGCGCAGCCCGGCGCGCAGGCGCTGGCGATCGTGCGCGGCCCTGACGCCTACATCTCCCCGTCGTGGTACCCGAGCACGGCCGAGCACGGCCGGATGGTCCCCACCTGGAACTACCAGGAAGTTCACCTGACCGGCACGGTCACGTTCCACCAGGACGCCGGGTGGCTGCGCGACATGGTGACCCGGCTGACGCAGCGGCACGAGGACTTCCGGCCGGACCCGTGGACAGTGACCGGCGCGCCGGCGAAGTACGTCGAGGGGCAACTCAAGGCGATCGTGGGCGTGGAGCTGGCGATCTCGCAGGTCGAGGCCAAGGACAAGCTCGGCCAGAACCGCAGCACCGCCGATCAGGCCGGCGCGGCGGCAGGGCTGCGCGGCGAGCCCGGCCAGGGCGCCGCGGCCATCTCCGGCCTGATGGCCGGGCTGGCCGCCGCACGGGGGTCGGATAACGGCGATTAGCCGCCCGATTGCCGCGAATCACCGTCCGTCCCGGCGCCGGCTTCCGGCGCTGGAGTTGCCAGTGCCGGCGTGTGAGGGCGGGACCGCGAGGACTGCACGGACGAGAAGCTGGACCTGCCGGTCACCAATGACCGGAGCGCGCATCAGGAATCGTGCCATGGCCCCTGTTCGTGGTGTCCTGCCAGCGGCCTGACGCCGCCGGGCGGGCCAGGTCAGGCGGCGGGTGCGTGCTGCTTACCGCAGGGCGCTGGCGCCTGGGCGGGTCCAGCCGGTCTCCCCGGCTTCCGGGCCGCCGTCGCGGGCGGTGCCGTCCGCCCCGTCCTCGTCGGTGCCGTCGCAGCTCTCGCCCTCGGCAGCGGCGCAGTCGCCGGCCAGCGGGATGCCGCCGACATCAGCCGCGGCGAGCTGGGCGGCCCGCTCGGCGCAGCCGCCGGCGATGATGGCCGCGCTGATCTGTCGCAGCTGCGTTACCTGCTCGCGGCTGAGCAGGTCGATGAGCGAGCGGCGGACCTGCTCGACGTGCCCGGGCGCGGCTGCGGTCAGCGCGGCGAGCCCCGCGTCGGTCAGCTGGGCGATCTGGCCGCGCCGGTCGGTCGGGCAGCTGAGCCGGCTGACCCAGCCACGCTCCTCCAGCCGGGCCACCGCGTGCGACAGCCTGCTCTTGCTGGACGTGGAGGCCTCCGCCAGCTGACTCATCCGCAGTGCATGGCCCGGCGCCTCGGACAGCCGCACGAGGATCTCGTAGTACCCGTGCGGGAGCGAGGAATCGTGCATGAGCTGCCCGTCCACGGTGCTGAACAGCGTGTGGCACGCAGCCAGGAACATCCGCCAGGTGGCCTGCTCCTCGGCGGAGAGCCAGCGCGGCCGCGGTGCGGTCATGCTGCTAACATACCCGATTTGGTTGAGCGTTTAACATGCCGGTTTGGTTGAGCGCTTGACAATCGGGCGGCAGCGCGATAATAATTGAGTGTTCAACCACAGACGTTTCCCCTTCCGCACAGCACGTTGGAGCAGCTATGACCGCAGACACGACCGCGACGACGATCCCTGGCTACGTGGCCGGCACCTGGGCGATTGACCCGGTGCACTCCGAGGTGGGCTTCTCGGTCCGGCACATGATGGTCAGCAAGGTGCGCGGCCGGTTCACCACCTTCTCCGGCAAGATCGTCACCGCCCCGAGCCTGCTGGACTCCTCGGTGACCGCGGAGATCGACCTGGCCTCGATCAACACCGGCAATGAGCAGCGCGACGGCCACATCCGCTCGGCTGACTTCTTCGAGGTCGAGACCTACCCGACGATGACCTACCGGTCAGCCGGCGTGCGTGCCGACGGCGGCGACTTCGTGCTGGAGGGCGAGCTCACCCTCAAGGGCGTGACCCGCAGTGTCCCGCTGAAGCTGGAGCTCAACGGCTTCGGCCCCGACGCCTACGGCGGCACCCGGGCCGGATTCACCGCCACCGGCGAGATCAACCGCCGTGACTTCAACGTCAACTTCAGCGCTCCGATGGAGACCGGTGGCGCTGTGGTCGCCGACAAGGTGACCCTGCACCTAGAGATCGAGGCCGTGCTCGAGGCCTGACCTGGCGCTTCGCGGCGACGGCCGCGGCGGACGGGACAACCCGGCCGCCGCGGCCGTCGGCGTGCGGGCCAGCCGGACTATCGTGGGCGCCGTTCCCTGGACCCTGTCGCACGAGCCGGAACGAGGAGCAGTCGCAGCCATGACGCGAATCCCGGTGCCCCAGCCGGCGAGTGGGCCGCGCGCAGCCCGGGGGAGCGGCCGCCGGTCCGGTTCCTGTGACCCGCGGCACTCCGGCCGGTGCGGCGGGCAGGACGCCAACGGCCGGGGCGGTCGGTTGGGCCGGGGCAGCGGACAGAGCGGTTGGGTCGGCCGGGTCGTCCGGGCCGGCCGGGGCAGCCGTGCGCGCGACGCGGGCCGGCGGCTGGCAGCCGTGCTGCTGGCTGCTGCCGCCGCGTGCGGGCTCGTGGCATGTGGCGGCGCCGCCGCCGCCGGGCGGCCGTCGTACGACATCCGGGTCACCGCCATCCGCGGCCTGGGCCGAGTGCTGACCGACGGCAGCGGCTACACCTTGTACATGTACGTGCCCGATCACCGGGGCCGCTCCGTGTGCTACCACGCCTGCGCCAGCCAGTGGCCGCCGCTGCTGCTGCCACCCGGTGTCCGCTACGCCCAGGCGGGCCCGGGTGTGCGGGCTGCCCTGCTCGGGACCACGACGCGGGCCGGCGGCGCGCTCCAGGTGACCTACGGCAAGTGGCCCCTCTACCGCTACGTCTCAGACATCCGCCCAGGCCAGGCCACCGGCCAGGCCGAGAACATGGGACTGTGGTATGTGCTCTCGCCGGACGGGTCCGTCGACCGCCGTCCGCTGCCCGGCTCGGCGGGTAACTGAGATGGCTGTGCTGCCTGGCGACGAGATTCCTGGCGAGGGACTTCCCGCGCAGGGGCCTTCTGTCGCGGGGCTTCCTGGCGGCGGACCTGCCGGCGGCGGTGCTCCCGGCGGCGGTGCTCCCGGCGGCGACGGCCTTGAAGTCCGCCCGGCGGCGGCTGGTGAGCTGGCCGAGATAGGCCGGCTCCGGGTAGCCGCTTACCTGGCGGGCGGGCACCTGGCACCGTCTTCGCCCTACCTGAGCACGCTCGCCGCGCTCGGCACCACCGGCGACGGCGAGATCCTCGTCGCGGCCGGCAACGGAAAGATACTCGGCACGGTCGTCCTGCAGACCTGGCCGCACGCCGCCGAGATCGTCACTGGGCCGGAGGAAGCGGAAATCCGGGCCCTGGCGGTGGCGCCGGACGGCCAGGGCCGCGGCGTCGGCACGGCCCTGCTGCGCGCGCTCATCCTCCGGGCCGGCCAGCTGGGCATCCGGCATCTGGTGCTGTCCACGCAGGAAGACATGCGAGCGGCGCAGCGGATGTACCAGCGGGCTGGCTTCCGGCGGCTGCCCGACCGCGACTGGTCGCCAGTGCCGGGCAAGATCCTGCGCGTCTACGGCCTCCGGCTGCCGGCCGGGTAGGCCAGTGCGCCGGGAGCGGATTCAGGCCCGGGTGCTGCCGGCCGCCACGCGGGATGCCCGGCCCGCCCGGGACGCGCCGGGACCGGGGACCGAGACGGGCAGGCGGCGCAGCCGCAGGCTGTTCCACACCACGAACGCCGAGGACAGGGTCATGGCCGCCGCGGCGATCAGCGGGTTGAGCAGCCCGATCGCCGCGAGCGGAACTGCCGCGAAGTTGTAGCCGAATGCCCAGCCCAGGTTCTGCCGGATCGTCCGGAAGGTGCCGCGGGCCAGCCGGATCGCCTCCGGCACGATCATCAGGTCGTCGCGCAGCAGGATCACGTCGGCGGCGCTCATCGCCACGTCGGTCCCCGAGCCCAGCGCCAGGCCCAGGCTGGCGGCGGCGAGCGCCGGGCCGTCGTTGACCCCGTCGCCGACCATCGCCACGCAGCGGCCCTGCGCCCGCAGCCCGCTGATCACGGCGGCCTTGTCGGACGGCAGCGCCCCGGCGATCACCTCGTCCACCCCGGCGGCCGCGCCGACAGCCCGTGCGGTGGCCTCGTTGTCGCCGGTCAGCAGCACGCTCCGCAGGCCAAGCCGGCGCAGCTCGGCGACTGCGCCCGCTGCCGACGGCTTCACCGTGTCGGCGACCGCCAGCACGCCGCGGACCTGCCCATCCCATCCGGCCAGCACCGTGGTCCAGCCTGCCTGCTCCCACTGCGCGGCCTGCTGCGCCAGCTCGGCGGGCACCGTGAAACCGCCCTCGCGCAGCAGCCGCTCGCGGCCGATCGTCACCTCGCGGCTGTCGACAGTGCCGCTGTCGACAGTGCCGCGGGCGCCGAGCCCGGCCAGGGCCGCGAACCTGTCCGCCATCGGCAGCTCGCCGGCCTCCGTCCGGGCCGCGGCGGTGATCGCGGCGGCGACCGCGTGCTCGGACGCCTGCTCCACCGACCCGGCGCAGCGCAGCAGATCGGCGCGGCTGACGCCGGGCGCAGGCAGCACCCCGGTCAGCGCCATCCGGCCGGTGGTGACGGTGCCGGTCTTGTCCAGCACCACGGTGTCGATCGACCGGGACGACTCCAGCGCCTGGTAGCCCTTGATGAAGATGCCCAGCTGCGCGCCCCGCCCGCACGCCACCACCAGCGCGGCCGGGGTAGCCAGGCCGAGCGCGCAGGGGCAGGCGATGATCAGCACGGCCAGCGCGGCGCTGACCGCCTGCTCGGCCGGGCTCCCGGCGATCAGCCAGCCGGCCAGCGTCAGCGCGGCCATGGCCAGCACCGCGGGGACGAAGACGCCCGAGACCCGGTCGGCCAGCCGCTGGATCGCGGCCTTCTGCGCCTGCGCCTGCTCGACGAGCCGGATCAGGTGAGCCAGCTGGGTATCCTCGCCCACCTTGACCGCGCGGACGATCAGCCGGCCGGTGAGCACGACGGTGCCGCCGATCACCGTGTCGCCGGCGATCACGTCGGCCGGCACCGACTCGCCGGTCATCATGGCGCGGTCCACCGCCGACTCGCCGAACAGCACCTCGCCGTCGGCGGCGATCGTCTCGCCCGGCCGCACCACGAACTGCTGGCCGGCCCGCAGCTGCGCGACCGGGATGCGCTGCTCGGTGCCGTCCGCGGCCAGCACGCACACGTCGCTGGCCGCGGTCGCGGCCAGCTCGCGCATCGCGTCCCCGGCCGACCGGCGCGCCCTGGCCTCGAAGAACCGCCCGGCCAGCAGGAACGTGGTGACCGACGCCGCCACCTCCAGGTAGATGCCGCCGCCGGAGTGGTGGATGAGCTCGTCGAACCCGCTGCCGCCCGCCCGGCCCGCGTCGAGGAAGAACATGGCATAGATCGACCAGCCGCAGGCAGCGGTGATGCCGAGCGAGACCAGCGTGTCCATCATCAGCGTGCCGTGCCGAAGCCCGCGCAGCGCCGCGGCGTGGAACGGCCAGGCGGCCCACAGCGCGACCGGCGCGGCCAGCGCGACCAGCACCCACTGCCAGCCGGGGAACCGGAAGCTCGGGAACAGCGACAGCGCCACCGAGACGTCGGACAGCGGGATGAAGAAGACCAGCGCCAGGATGAGCCGGCGGCGCAGGTAGTCGGCCCGTGCACCGTCCGCGCGCTGGTCCTCGCCAGCGCTGCCCGGCGCCGCGGGCCTGATCTCGGCCGCCCCGTAGCCGGTCTGCTCGACCACCCCGATCAGCATCTGCGGCGTGACCCCGGCCGGGACGCTGACGCTGGCCCGCTCGGTGGCGAAGTTCACGGTGGCGTGCACGTCGTCCAGCCGGTTCAGCTTCTTCTCGATCCGCGCCGCGCACGCGGCACAGGTCATGCCCGTCAGCGAGAGCTCAATCTGATGCCCGCCGGACCGCGGCTGGTGCGCGGGCGGCGGGGACCCGGGGTCCAGCAGCCCGGCTGCCTTGGGCCGGGTCGCCTCAGGTCCGGCCGTCCGGGCGTCCCGGGCTGGCTCTGGTGCTCCCGGCGAGCCGCTGACCAGCGAAGTCGACGACATCTGCGGGCTGAACCCTCCCTCGGCCGGCCGCCGGGCAGGCAGCGCTGTTGTCTCGCGGGCCGGACGACGCGGGCATGCCCGGCTGCCCGGAATGCTACCCGCCCGCGCATTAGGGGTGGTAGCCGCTGGCTGCGGCGATACGATTCTGGCATGGGCCAGAGCACGATCACCGTCACCGGCATGAGCTGCGAGCACTGCGAGAAGGCGGTCCGCAGCGAGATCTCCGCCATCCCCGGCGTCAGCCAGGTGGACGTTGACGTGGCCGCTGGCCTGGTACGGATTACCGCAGACCCGCTGCCGGATCTGGCCGCGCTGCGCGCGGCCATCGAGGAAGCCGGATACGAGCTGGCCGCTCCGCAGTAGCCCGGTCAGCGGCGAGGCTTTCCCCGGCTGGCGCCCGCTGGCCCGGATGTATCCCGGCGCCTATACCCTACAGGGGTATAGTGTAAAAGCAGTGGCGCCGCCGGGCAACGACGAAGACGGGAATGATCACGATGAGCGCAGCCGATTTCCCCGCGGGAACGGTGCTGACCTGCACGCACGAGGACTGCGGATGCCGACTGGTCGTCCAGCAGGCCTGCGACTGCAGCAGCGCGGACGGCGCGACCTACACGTGCTCGTGCGGCACGCCGATGGTCAAGGTCACCTCCTAGCGCGCCCGAGCCCGGCCCAGCCGGGCACAGTCGGCCGTGGCAAGCCACTGCTGTCAGCCCGAAGGTGGGCCTGCGGCAGAGGCCTGCCAGGGACCCGGTACTCAGGAGCAGGTGCTCAGCCGGGCAGCCCGGCTCGGCCGGCACCGCCGCGGACCCCCGATTCCAGCGGCAGCCCGGCGTCACGCCAGGCCACGATCCCGCCCGTCAGGCTGACAGCATCCACGCCCAGCCCGCAAAGCACGGCGGCGAGCCGCCGGGACTGCTCGCCGGCCGGGCAGCCTCGCCGGCCGGGCAGATGAGCACGATCGTGCGGGAGGCCGGGAAGGGGATCCCCTGCACCAGCATCTCCGCCAGCTGGTCGTCGCGGATGTTCACCGAGCCCGGCACGTGGCCGATCCGGTAAGCCATGCTCCCTCGGGTGTCGACGCTCCCTCGGGTGTCGACGCACAGCACCGGCGCGGACGGGTCCAGTGCAGCCAGCCTGGCGGCGGAGATCTCAGGCGCCGCCGGCTCTGCGGCGGCGGAACTTGCCGTCCCGGCGTTCCGCCCCGCGCCGAAGAGCGCGGGGCGCCGCTGCCGGATGTGGGACGGGTACGGCTCCAGCCGGTCGCAGCCGATCAGGACCGCGCGCCGGGGCACCGCCTGCGGCGATGGTTGGGCCGCCAGGTACTGCCGCGCGGCCCAGCACGCGGCCCCGCTGGCGGGCCCGGCCAGCACGCGTTGATCCCGGGCCAGTTCCAGGGTCGCGTCGATCGCGTCCTGCGGCCGCACCGGCATGATCTGGGCGTAGCAGGCGCGCTCGAACAGCCCGACTTTCCACAGCTCGGATTCGGAGCGGATGCCGGAATGAAGTCATCCGCCGTCGAGACCACGCCGATCACCTGCAGGTCCGGATTGGCCGTGCGCAGCCGCATGGCCGCCCCCCGGGTGACCCGGTCGTGCCGGGGCCGCCGATCAGGTAGTCGACTGGGCCGATGTCGTCGAGGATCTCCTGCCCGGTGGTGTCGTAGTGGGTCCGGGACCGGCGCAGGCGCTGTTGCTTGCATAGCCGACGCTGATGCCCGCCGTGGGCGCCAGGTGGGGCGGCGTTCACCGCTTCGCCGTCCTGGCTGTGTCTGACTCGGCAATCCACCGCCGTGTCAGCTGCGGAGAACGGCTGACGGTCCGTAACTGCCCGCGCGCCCGCAGGGGTGCCGGTTTCGCGAGCGCGATCCTGCCTGGATGGTGCAGGGTTGGAGACGCTCTGATATCTGACTGGTGGTTGCGGATGGCTCGGTTACTGGTAGCGCTAGGCCCTGGCGCTTGGGTGGACGCGGCGGCGTTTGCGAAAGCGTGGAACGCCGATATCAGCGCGGCGGCTGCTGGTGCCGCGCAGGTGGAGCCGCCCGGCACTAGCGAGCTCATTCCGGTAGGGGAACTGGTAGTTGTCCCGCTGAAGGCCGGTCAGGCACCCAGCACCGCCTATGACGCCCTGAAAGGCGTTCTAAAAGGCCTTCGGCACGAGCCGGCGGAAGCGCTCCTGTCGGCGGCGCCGACTGGTGATGGTGATCTGGTGGCCGTGATCCGGCCCGTCCCGCCGCCCCCGGCCGGCTTCTTCAGCGCCGCTCTCACTTTCTTGTGCTGGCTGAGCCGCATAACCTCTATCGCCACCTGGACTCGGTTGTACAAGAAGGAGAAGGGTATCCACTACTACGTGCTTTTCTGGCTGGCACTGCTCATCTTCCTCCTGATAGTCAGCCCTACGACCGGTACCGACCGATTTGCCATCGTGGTCATCATCTTCTACCGGCTCCAAGACCTGATCTTCTCTACCCTCGACAACGCCCTGAACCTCACGAAAAGAGCATGGCACGCCATTGACTTCAGCTGGCAAACCCCGGTGATGCTGGCCCTGGTCAACATCGTCCAGATAGTCCTGATCTTCGCTATCGCCTACCTCATGCTGACCGGCCAGAACCCGGCAGCGTTCTCCCACCCACCGACGGGCCGCTTCGGCGAGTTCTTCCTGAGCTGGATCAGCCTGCCCCCGCTGGGCGGCGGCGCCACCCCCCTGAGCACGATGGCCAGAACCCTGACAATCAGCGAAGAGGCAAGCGGCCTACTCATGATCGTCATCTCCATCAGCCGCTTCCTCGCCAGCCCGGGCTAGGACCGCGCGGCGGAACAGCGGGGAGGACCCGGTCACGAGCGGCTGAGTTCTATTCGACGGCCCGCAGGGTGCGCTCGAAGGGCTGGCGGACCGCTGGGGCGGGCAGTGCGGTGCAGGACGGCTGTGCCCGTTCGGCCAGCAGTTCCTCGCAGATCACGGTCAGGTCTTCCATCAGTTCCGCCAGTCGCTCCGGGCGGATGTGCCGCTGCATGCGGGCCAGGCCGTGGAACGTATGGCGGAGCCCCTGATCGGCGCTGACCGTGTAGGTCACGGCGACGCGCGTGATCTTGCCGGCCGGGACGGGCGGGCTGGCTGCGGCGATCTGGCATGGCCGGGTCCTCTCGGTCAGTGCCGGCCTGGTTGCGCGCCATGCCGGCCGGGCCACCGTGTGCGGGCTGACGTGTTCCACGCTATGACTGACCCGAGGCATCCGTCTGTAGACAGATGGATATGACTACGGTCCGTGACGCCTGCCTAACCTAGGTTCCGTGAGCATCGACCATGAGGCGGCAACGCCCGTTTACCAGCAGCTCGCCGCGATCCTGCGCGCCCGGATCCAGTCCGGCGAGCTGCCGCCCGGCCGGGCGCTGCCGTCGGAGTCGACGCTGATGCAAGAGCACGGGATAGCACGTGAGACAGCCCGCAAGGCCGTCCGGGTGCTCCGCGACGAGGGGCTGGTCCAGATCGTCCAGGGCCGCGGCTCCTATGTCCGCCAGGACTACCGCCCGTAACCGCCTGCCCGGGTCGGGCGTGGTGCTGGCTGACCCGCTCCGGGCTGGCCGCCGCAGGGCTGGCCTGCGCGCCGTCGCGGCCCGCGCTGGCCCGCCTGGCGCACATCCGCGCGGTGTTAGCGGTGCGCCTGGCCCTGGAGGACAGCCCGGCATTCCGGGACGGCCAGGGGTGGTGGCGCAGCGAGCGGAGATCCGCCGCGCCGTCGGCCCCCGGGTCGGCACCGGGCATATCCCCGACGCTGAGGTGTCCTGGCCCGAGGTGGCGGCAGCGCGTATGCCGGGGAGCTGTGGGCGGTGGAGGCGGAGCTGACGGCCAGGCCCGCCGCCCGCATCATGGGGATCATGGCGGGGCTGCTGGCCCGCACTGCCGACTACCAGCCGGGTGCCCGGCCCGGCCCGGGGCCCCGGTACGCGCGGGTGGTGTACCTGTGCGCCCCGGCCGCGCGCGGCGTGGTCGGCCGCGCCGCCGCCGCCCTGCCGCCTGGCCAGGCGGTCCGGGTGACGGTGCGGGATCTGCCCCCGGGAGCGGTGCTGTGACGGGAAGACGAACCTGATGATCCGTACCTGGGCCGGCTTGCACGCCGCCGCCCTCCGCGCGCATTGTGAGCACGGCGCGCCGCGTCCGCTGTTGATGGTGCTGGACTGCAAGGGCGGCCCGACGCCCGCGTCAAGGCCGAGCGCACCAGAAGGCTCCTGCACGCCGCCGGCGCCAGCCGGGTGGCGATCTGGCCCGACGATGCCGCCCTGTCCCTGTGGGCGCTGCCGCCGGGCGACCTGGCGGTGGCGCTGTTCCAGCCGGTGGAGTCCGGGACCGGGGCGGCGGCGTACTGGGCCGACGCGATGCAGTCCGCCGTCCGCCTCGCGGTGACCGCCCCGCCCGCCGGGCCCGCCTCGGCCCGGGAGTTCCTGGAACGGCTGGAGGCGGGCTGGCTGCACACTGCCTGGGCCGGGAGCCAGGCCGTGCCGGCCCGGGTGGCCGCCGACGCCCGCCACCTCGTCCGGGCTGACGGCGAAGCCGCCGGGCCGGGCACGGACCGCGACATTCGCCGCCCGGGGCTGCATCAGCGCGCCGGACGCCGACAGGTCCATCTGGTAGGCAGCGGTGTTGATGAACGCGACGGTGTCACCGGCCGCAGGGAGCCTGCCGAGGAACATCAGGTGGCTGAAGATCAGGTCCCGCTCCAGGCACAGGTTGCCCGCCAGGAATACCCCAAGCGGCTGGCCGGACTCGGTTCCCGCGGTCGGCGCGGACCGGTAGATCAGCACCGGGTCGAGCATTACCTCCTGGTCGCCGGGGCAGATCTTGTCCCGAACATCCAGTAGCCGAGCCCGGAGCCGTCCAGGACGCGGCGCAGTTCCGCCACGTTGGCTGCGAAGATGCGGGGGAACACGACGTTCAGCGGTGATCCGCGGCGGTCCAGCAGGCGGCCGGTAAGGTCCTCGGCCGCCAGGAACGAGCCGACCAGCGGATCGATAGCTGGCGGCCGGCGGACAGCGCTGCCGGTCCGGCCCGCGATGGCGACGCCAGTCGGCCGGCCGCTGGCGGCCTGCTCTCGGCCACGGTCACCCGCTGGCAGGCGGGATGACCGTGTACCCGGCATCCCTGATGGCGTCGAAGGCTCGCTCCCGGACCGGGACGGTCGGGAAGCCGGCCACTATCCGCTTGGTCACCAGGTCGATCTCGGACACGGTGATGTCTATGGATTCCAGCAGCCCGGTGATGGTGGCCTGCGCGAAGCCGAGATCGTCCGGGGCGGACGCCGTCGACGCGGAAAGCAGCGATTCCGTAGCACCGGCCGCGGCCGCTGGGTCAGGGCTCCGGCAAAGTCCGGTACGCACCTCGTGACCGTTCGGAGTGGCTGGCTGGGCTGCCGGGCGTGGACAGCCGCAAGATGATGGCCGGGTTGCGCAGGCTGGCCATGACGCGCCAGCCGCTGACTGGGGGCTGACCTCGGTGGCGGCCGGGCTGGCGGGTCAGCTGCCGGTGCACTGCGGACTGGAGTGCACCAGGTCGCCCGTGACCTCAATCGATCCGTTTCCGTTGGGCA
>JBKQSL010000512.1:0-6387 GCA_052143655.1 Streptosporangiaceae bacterium
CGGGCGACGTAGCCTGACCGTTTTCTTGTACACTGGCGTGGCGCTGCGGGCCGAAGGTACTCCGGCGGCAGCCACCCAAGGGGCTATAGCTCAGTTGGTAGAGCGCTTGCATGGCATGCAAGAGGTCTGGGGTTCGAATCCCCATAGCTCCACCCGAAAGACCAGGTCAGGGCCTACTTCCAAGCCCGGCTAGGAAGCCGCCAAGATCGTCCGACCGTGATTTGACCGTCATGGTGAACGTGGACCGCCGCCACGTGGCACCACGGATTGGCCTGCGATGGCACATCGGGCGGACGTGTCCGTGGTGCGCCTTGAACAGGCTGGCGCGTCTTTTGTCAGAGTTTGCCGACGCACCGTAGTTGTCCCCAGGACCTTGATGCGATGAAGAAGCGGGCCTCCGCTTCTGGCGGATGCTGGAAGGTGCAAGCGTCCGTCTCCACCAGGCAGGGAGGCCCTTATGAATGGAGAGTACGCCGGGCGGCAGGTCGTCGGTATGGATCTGCACCGGCGCCGCAGTGTGCTGGTCCGGATGAGCGAGGATGGCCAGAAGCTGGGCACCGCCCGGATCAGCAACAGCCCGGCCGCGCTGCGCGCTGAGCTCGCCCGCGCCGGGGAGAACCCGAGGGTGGTGCTCGAAGCGACATACGGGTGGTACTGGGCGGCGGACACCCTGGCGGCTGCCGGGGCGGAGGTGCACCTGGCGCATCCGCTGGGCATGAAGGGAACGCAAACGGTCTTCAGTTGACAGTGGCGGCGTGCCGCTGCTGGCTGGCGTCGGCCCGAGCTGGGGTGTCCGGCGGTGCGTGTGATCACCGTCTGGCGGGTTGTCGAGCGGGATGCGCAGCCGGATTTTCACGTGCCAGCCGGTGACCTGGACGTCTTCGATGAGCAGCCGCAGTAGTTCTTGCCGCTGCGCGGGGTCGAGCTGGTCGGTGACGGCGCGGACACGGGTGGCGAAGCTCTCGACGCCGTGGCGGAGCCGGCTGCCGCGGGCGAGGTCGGCGCGCTCGGCGGCGAGGCTGGCGCGCTTGTGATCGAGTTCGCGCTGCCGTGCGGTGATCGCGGCGGCGCGGCGCTGCAGTTCGGGCATGTCGATCAGCCCGGCCTGGTAGAGGTCGACGAGCCGGCGGTGCTCGCCGCGGGCGGCCTCGAGCTTGCGGTCGAGGCGGGCCAGCTCGGCGGCGAGCAGCTGGTCGTCGGGGACCGGGGCGTGCACCGCGATGGCCTGCTCGCCGGCCAGCAGCAGGCCGGGGCCGGGCAGGGCGGCGCGTACCTGTCCGAAGACGAACTCGTCGAGGGCGCCGGCGCGGATGTTGCGCTCGGGGCAGCGCCGGTCCTGGCCTCCGGCGCGCAGCGGGTCGTGGTTGTGGCAGTAGTAGTACCGGTGCCAGGTGCCGTTGCGGCCGCGCATCTTGTGGCAGCTGGTGCCCACGCCGCAGGGCCCGCATCTGACCAGGCCGCGCAGCAGCCAGGCGCCGGGTTCGGCGCGGCGCGGGCTCCACTTGGTGTTGCCGGTGCTGACCTTGCCGGCGGCCTCGAACGTCTCGTCGGCGATGATGGCCGGGCAGCTGATCGCGATCCAGTCGGCGCGGGGGCGGGGCACCTGGCGGGAGTGGTGGCCAGGCCGCCGGTCCGGGACGGCCTCGGTGCGGTTGAAGTAGGTGCGGCCGATGTAGGCCTCGTTGCGCAGCATCCGGTCCAGGGTCGAGGTGCCCCGCACGGCGCGGCTGCCGGCGGGGGTGGGCACGGCGCCGGTGCTGAGCTGGCGGCAGATCTGGCGAATGGTGGTCCCGGCGGCCCGCTCGGCGAAGATCCGCCGCACCACCGCGGCCTCGGGCTCGAAGATTTCCAGGTGCGCGGGGTCGTCTGGGCCGCGGGGGATGCGCCGGTAGCCGTAGGGCGCCTTCCAGGAGATCACCTCGCCGGCGCGGGCGCGGAGCAGCTTGCCCCGCCGGTACCGTTCGCCGATCTTGGCCCGCTCGTACTATTACGGGCAGATCGGCCAGCTCAACGAAGCAGTGAGCGCGGCCCTCGCGGCCCGGGCCATCCAGGAGCGGACGCGGTTCACCGACGATTGGAACGCTGCTGTCCCGTTGATCCTTCTGCGTGTCTATCCGTGCCTGGAAGACTTCCAGGCCGTGGAGCGTGAGGCGGCGGCGGCGCTGGCGATGCCCGAGCTCAGCGAACCGGCCAGGCTGGTGCTGGTGCCCGGCGCGCAGGCGCTGGCTTGGTTCGAGTCCGGCCGCCTCGCTGAAGCCGCCGATGCCGCGGCAACCGCCGAGGCAGCTGCCGGGCGGCTGGGATTTGACCAGCATTTCTTCGCCGTGGATTACCTGCGCGTCCTGGCCGGCCTTGCGCTGGAGCGGCGGGATCTCGACACGGCGGAGCAACTTACCGAGCGAGCGCTGTCGATAACGGAGCGGCGGCGGCCCATCTTTGAGTTCCTCACGCTGCTCGACCGGGCCGGGATCTGGGCGGCCCGCGGGCAGATCCGCGACGCGCTGGCCACTGTCGAGGCGGCCCGCGCCGTCCTGGCCGGGACCGGGCCGGTGCTGCAGGCGCGGGCCGATGAGCTTGAGGCGCTGATGCGCCTGCTGCTCGGCGATCTGCGCTCCGCAACTGAGCTGGCCGACGGGCTGCCCGCCGGGCGCCGCGATCTGCTGCTGGCCCGGATTGCGCTGGCTGCGGGCGATCACCAGGCCGCGCATGAGTACTTGCAGGCGCCTTCGCTGGATGACCTGACACCGCGGCGCACGCTGGTGTGTCAGCTACTCCTGGCTGCGGCCGCGATCGAGCGCGATGACCCCATGACGGCCAGCATCCTGGGCGGCGCCCTCCAGACAGCCCGCCAGCAGTGCTTCCTCAACACGGTCGTCACGACCTCGCCCCAGGTGACGAGTTACCTGGTTGAGCATTCGAAACGAATGCGACCGGACCCGTTCATCGAGCACCTGATCGCCGCGGCTCTCGAGGTGCGCGCCGCCCAGGCGGACGCGCTCCGGTCCGGTCACGTGCTTGCCGGGCCGCTGACCACTGCCGAGCTGCGCATCCTGAAGCTCCTGCCCACCGGCACCTATCTGCAAATGGCCGCCACTCTGTACATCTCGCGCAACACGGTAAAGACCCATCTCCGGTCGATCTATCAGAAACTCGGTGTGACGTCGCGCTCCGAGGCCATCGAGCGGGCCGTCGACCTGCGTCTGCTCTGAGTCTGCGCCCACCGGGGAAGCAACGGCTCCAGATGGTGCCGCGCTGAGGTCTGCTACGGCGAGCGGTGCTGCCATGACCGCCGAAGCCGCCGGATGGGCGGGAATCACCCCTGAAAGGGTGACGACACCCCGAGAGGGCCGGAACAGGATACGGGAAAGGCGTGACGAACAGGAGCGGCAGCACATGACGGTCACGCGTCAATATGCCGCATGGTCCTCGTGAGGGCGCCCAGAACAATGCCAGGGTCCGAGGAAGGAAACGATCATGGATAGGCGTGGCGGAGGGTGGGTAGTTTTCGCGGCCATCGTGCTGAGCGTGGCGGGCGTGATGCGGTTCTTCGACGCGATCTGGGCCTTCAGCTATCACGGGGTGCTGCCGGAAAATCTCGAGGGTGCGATCTTCGGGCACAGCCTCAAGACCTACGGCTGGGTCTATCTGGTCGTGGCAGTCGTGCTGCTGCTGTGCGGGTTCCTAGTGCTCACCGGGTCGCAGGTCGGCCGGTGGGTCGGGCTCGCCGCCGGAGCGATCGGATGCATCAGTGCCATCTGGTGGATGCCGTACTACCCGATCTGGTCGCTGACCTACATTGCCATCGGCGCCCTTGTGATCTACGCGCTCGCCGCGTACGGAGGTAAAGCCGAAGCTGCCTAGCGGGCCGTGGGCGCGGCCTTCTTGGCGTTCGTATTCATGGTCCTCGTCCACGAGACCCGTATCAGCCATGTAGTACCGCCGATGTTCCATTGGGCTGGGCGGACGGCCTGGGCAGGTTCACCCCAGGGAGCAGGCCACGAATGCCAAAGTGGCGGACAGCCGGGCTGACGGGGACGGGCACCAGCCGGACAGGGCGCAGGCGCCGTCCTGGGTTCGCAGGGCCCGGCCCAAGGACCAGCCGGCTTAGCCCAAGTCCGGATCGGAGGCTTAGACATGGCAGTGCAAGCCGGCGCCACGGGACAGTCAGCCACGGCGAGCCGGGACTGGTACTCGTGCTCCCCGGATGAGGTGATCGCGGCATTCGACGTCGATGCGGCCGTGGGGCTAACTGCCGTGCGGGCGGCTGAGCTGCTGGGCGCGAAGGGCCCGAACGCGCTGCCGGAGGAGAAGCCGAAGCCGGGGTGGCGCCGGTTCCTTGAGGAGTACCGCAGTTACATGCAGATCATCCTGGTCGGCGCCGCGGTGGTCTCGCTGGTGATCAAGGAGTGGAGCACCGGGGTCTTGCTGGTGCTGCTGACGGTGCTGAACGCGGTGGTCGGGCTGCGGCAGGAGGGCAAGGCCGAAAGCGCGATGAACGCGCTGAAGTCGATGATGAAGGCGACCGCCCGGGTGCGGCGGGACGGGGCCGAGTCTGAGATCCCGGCTGAGCAGCTGGTCGCCGGCGATGTGGTGCTGATCGCCGCCGGGGATCAGGTGTCGGCCGATGGCCGGATCATTGCGGCGAGCGCGCTGCAGATTGATGAGTCGGCGCTGACCGGGGAGAGCACTCCGTCAGCCAAGGACGCCGAGACACTGGCCGGTGACCGGCTGGGCCCAGGTGATCAGAGCAACATGGCGTTCATGAACACTCCGGTCACGCACGGCAGCGGCATCGTGATCATCACCGGAACGGGCGCCGGCACCGAGCTAGGGAAGATCTCCGGGATGCTGTCGGCCACGGCCAGGGAGGAATCGCCCCTGACCAGGGAGCTCAACAGGCTCACATTGTGGATCGCGGCGGCGGCCGGCCTGACCATGATCGTTATGTTCATCCTGGGCCGTCAGCGCGGTCAGGCGTGGGACGCGCTGTTCGTCAGGGCGATCTCGCTGGCCATCGCGGCCGTTCCCGAGGCGCTGCCCACGGTGACGCAGACGATTTTGTCGCTCGGCGGGGTCGACCTGGCCAAGCGCAACGCGATCGTGAAGGACCTGCCCTCGGTCGAGACGCTGGGGTTCACCTCGGCCATCAACTCCGACAAGACCGGCACCCTGACGATGAATCAGATGACCGCCGTCGAGGTGGTAGACCCGACCGACCGCTTCACGATCTCCGGCATCGGATACGGTCTGGAGGGCAAGGTCCATCATGTCGCGGGCGCCACGGCCACCGTCGAGGACGCGATCCTTCCTTATCTCGTCGCCAGCGACGCCACGCTCGTCGACGGCAAGATGGTCGGCGATCCCACCGAGGGCGCCTTGCTCGTGCTGGGCCACAAGGCCGGGCTGGACATCGACGGTACCCGCGAGAGCCTGCCCCGGCTGGCTACCCTCCCGTTCGACCCCACCTACAAGCTGATGGCCACCTTCAACTCAGCCGCTGACGCGTCCGGCCGCCCGGTCGTGCGGTGCTTCGTCAAAGGCGCGGCGCCGGCGGTGATGTCCCGCGCGGCCACCGCCCTGTCGGGCGGCAAGGCCATCCCGTGGGATACCGGCCTGAGCGAGCGGGCCCGGGCTCACATGGAGCGCATGGAAGGCGCGGGCCAGCGGGTGATGGCCGCGGCCACCCGGGACCTCGATCCGGCCGACTTCACCGCGGACGGCGACCTGCTCGGCTACGTCACCGATCTGCAGATGACCAGCCTGGCCGGCATGGTTGACCCGCCCCGGGACGAGTCCACGGCCGCGGTGGCCAGTGCCCAGGCCGCCCACATCCGGGTCCGAATGGTGACCGGCGATGACGTGATCACCGGCGCGGCCATCGCCAAGCAGGTCGGCATCGGCGGCGAGGCCATCCTGGGCGCCGACTTCGCTGCCCTGCCCGAGGCCGAGCGGCTGGCCCGCATCGACGGGATCGGCGTCGTCGGCCGGGTCGCCCCCGAGCACAAGGTCCTCCTGGCCGACACGCTGAAGAAGAAGGGCGACGTCGTGGCCATGACCGGCGACGGCGTCAACGACGCCCCGGCCATCAAGGCGGCCGACATCGGGATCGCCATGGGCACCGGCACGGAGGTGGCCAAGAACGCCGGCCGGATGATCCTGTCCGACGATAACTTCGCCACGATCGTCTTCGCGGTGGAGCAGGACCGCAAGATCTACGACAACCTAACCAAGTACATCCGGTTCGTGTTGGTGCTGTTGGTCGTCTTCGTCCTGACCTTCCTGGGCGCGACCCTGTTCAACATCGCCGCCGGCGAGCCGTTCACGCCCGCGCAGGTTCTCTGGATCCACTTCGTGGTCAACGCTCCGTTCGGCTTCGCGCTCGGCTTC
>JBKQSL010000513.1:0-11757 GCA_052143655.1 Streptosporangiaceae bacterium
GGAACAGAGACCGTAAGGTTCTTCACAGTTCCACAGTAACACAGTTTCCGTGCATCACTCGACCGGAAGTCGCCGTAGGCGCACGTCGCTCAGAGCGACGTGCGGATTCCTGCGAACTCCAGCAGGCGGGCTATAACTACACATCTGCTGGGACGTTTGGCGGCCCCTCTTCCAGGGCGGGTCTCCGCCAGCCGAAGGCCGGTCCCGAAGGGGACGCGAAGCGCTGTTGAGGCACGGGGGGGCCGGGCCGTACCCTTCAGGCCGCCGCCAGCCCTCACCCCGGCCCCGCGCGGGGCCGGGGCCCCGTTCCCGGTTCTTCCTTACGCGGCTTTTGTCCCGCCCGGTTTTCCTGCCGGGCATGCCAGGCAGCCTCGAACCGCGCCGGCGACATCCGCTCACACGCCGAGTGCCGCCGCTGCTTGCTGAACCAGGCGGCATAGTCCGCCGTCGCGAGCCCGACGTCGGCGACCCCGGCCCAGCCGCCCTCGGTTCGTCGCCGGAGGGGCTGGCGGCGCGATCGTCAACATCTCCTCCCACCAGGCACAGCGGGCGGTCCGCGGCGCTCTGCCGTACGCGACCGCCAAGGCCGCAATCGAGGGCCTGACCCGGGCGCTGGCCGTGGACTACGGCCCGCGCGGCATCCGCGTGAATGCTGTCGCGCTCGGGTCCATCGGCACGCAGCGGTACCGGGCCTTCCTCGCCGGCCAGGATCCCGGTGCCGCGGCCCGGGTCGAGGAGCAGATGCGCGCGCTGCACCCGCTGGGACGGGTTGGCCGTCCCGATGAGGTCGCAGCGGCCGTCAGCTATCTGCTCTCGGCGGAGGCGAGTTTCGTCAACGGCGCCATCCTCCCGGTCGACGGCGGCCGGTCCGCGCTCGGCCCGGATCCTGAGCAAGCCTGAGAACCTGCCACGCCGAACGCGCCGCACCGGTGCTCCCAGCACGCCACCGACCGCCGGGCCGCGACATGTCGCGCGGCCACCCGGCACATCGGTGGCAGCCGCACCGAAGGTCTGTATCTGCACGCCTGGGAATGATGATCGCGAGAGCCCGCCAGCCGCGCCGATCGGCGGACAGGTTCGCCCAGCCGCTGGCTATGCCCCTGGGTAAGCCGAACGATCTATAAGCTTCGCGGACTGTTGCCGGGCATTTCATCGTGTGCGGCGCGTACCGGGTACGAGGTGTGACCATGTTCGAGGTCACGTTGCCTCGGCACGCGTGTATTTAAACGTGGGCCAGAACGCCGTCCAATGGCCGGGGCACCCGGTTCAGATCCACGGCGCCAGCCAGCAAGCGCGCGTAGCGGTACTTGTTGCCGGACCGGCCGCTCATGAACCGGCGGAGCTGATCGTGTGCGGGCCGACCACGCTGGGCGGGCTGGCGCTGCAGGGTCCGCAGCGACCTGAGCTCGCCCTGCGCCTCGATGATCCGTTCCACCGCGTCAGTCCCGAGCGCCCTGATCAGCTCATCCTCCAGGTCGATGGTGCACGCGAAGAATCCGAGCGCCTCCATCGAGGCGCCGGACGCCTGGACACCGATCCCGGCTTGCCGCAACGCGCGCCAGAAATAGTCCTCCTCGGCAGCGTCGCAGAGACCGGCCAGCTTGACGTTAAGTCCGCACGGACCATACCGCTGCAGACAGCGCCCGAGGTTCGTCGCGCCCTGCATCGCGATGACGGCGACGCCGTCGGCCGCGAGGTCACGGCCGCGCCGCCGGGCCAGCACCTCAAGCGCGAGCCGGTCGCTCAGTCCCTCAACCAGAACGACCGCCCGCGGCTGGCCATCAAGGGACGGATTCGCGGTCATGCCTGTGACGCTACTATCGGCCGGCTTGTTGTCGGATGCCGTGCCCTCTCCGGCATCTGCTCCCTCAAAAGCCCCGACTTCGCCAGGCTGTGGGAACGCTACGACGTCACCAGGCGCACCTCCGCGCAGAAGAAGACCTTCCACCGTCCCCACGTCGGCACGATCACCTCGGCTTCCAGGGCATGCAGCTGGAGGGCACCCCCGGCCAGCGCCTGGGCGTCTACGTCACCGAACCCGGCACCCCCGACTACGACGCCATGATCCTGCTGGACATGACCGGCCCCCCGCCACCCCGCAAAGCAGGCCGCCCAACAACAGCACTGACAGGGCCGCCATCGCCCGCTCGTGCGCCACGTCGCCGGCGGGAGGTCAACTGGTGACGCCGCGCCATGGTCCACCGTGCAAGTCGTAACCACACACTGAGGTGAGCCTCGCTGAGAGGCGCATCAGCGACTCGGCCAGCCCCTGTGGCGCAGCCGACCGGTTACGCTGGCGGCCATGGCTGGTCGAACGTACGCGGAGAACCGCCCGTACCTGCTGCCCGAGACCCTCGGGGAGCTGGCGGGGCCGGTGACCGGTGTCATCCGGTGTCATCCGGTTGCCGTTGCGCCTGGACTGGTCAGAACGAACCGAGTTTCACCTGGACGATCTTGCAGAGCGGAACGTGATGGGGGATGTTCAACGAATGTTGTACACTGATTCCATGCCATCAACCATTGGGTTCCGGCCTACAGAGGACGACCAGCGCATCATTGATGCCGTGACGCAGGCGACAGGCGAGTCGGCCAGTGACGCGCTGCGGCGGGCATTGCGGCTTCTTGACCGCGAGATGTGGCTACGCCAGGCCCGCGCCGACATGGCCGCCAACGCTGACGAAGACATCTCTGGCGAACCGGACGCCTGGTGATCAGAGGAGCCGTCTACCGCGTCGACCTCGGCGACGCAAAGCGTGGCCACGAGCAGCGCGGCCGACGCTACGGCCTTGTGCTGTCCCCCAGTTCCGACTGGAACGTCGCCACCATCGTGCCCACATCCACGAGCGCCCAGCCCATGAGGTTCCGGCCCCAGATGGAACTACTCGGCCAGGTAGTCGTCTATCTGGTTGACCAGGTACGCAGCATCGACACCTCCTTCATTCACGGTGACCCTGTCCACTATCTGAGCCACCACGAACTGATGGAGATCGAGACTGCTGTCGTGCGTTACCTCGGGCTCGACACCTGGGCCGGACTGAACAGTTGACTCTCGCGCCCCTGCCGCCACTGTCATCAGCGGGCGGGACAGCATCTCGCCCTCCGCATCATCGCGAACCTCTGGAATGTCGAGAACTCCTCAGTCGCCCCGAACGGCGGGCAGGTGTACGCGGGGCGCTGTCTGTCACCCTTTTGACGGGTTCGGCTGGCCTGGGTCGGGCGGTGCGGCCCAGTTCGTGCTCGGATCAATCCCAAGCGGGTTCACTGACGTACGAACACATGTGAGTGCGCCGACGCTCCGACGTGCAAGTTATAACAACACAGGTTAACGCGCAGACTCCGCAGCGAAGGAGCCTGCGCTATGCCCGCAGATCGCAACGATGGCAGACTCCCCGAGAACAGCACATTTGAAGTCCGCTACCTTCGATCGCGCGGTTGCAGTCGGTAACGTTGCAGTCGGTAACACGGTGGAGGCTGCGCACACTAACATGAACCCGGCCAGCAGCAGCCAGGAGCGGATGCCCTGGGAAAACTCCCAGCGGCTGCGGCTGCGTTCCCATCCCGGGGGCGGGTGGTCGGCGTCCCAGCGTCCGGTCGCGCGGTTGATCGGACGTTGCGACGAGCGTGAACGCCAGCGATGCAGCGAACGCGGCAGCCGCCGACCACGACCACGGTCTGGCGCGGCCGCTGCTCGCGAGGATGATCGCGAGCACGAGGGAGTCGCATGTGTCCAGGCTCCCCACGGACCGGCAAAGATTATCCAGAGGCTGCGGCTGACCAGCTCCCCGGGTCTGAACGGCATGGCCCCAAGGTCATGCAGCAATGCTGACCGCAGCGCGGTCTGGTCAGCGTCGCCGAAATGGAAGCTCGCGGCTGGTGTCCGATGTGTTGCTGAAAGTGACCATAGCCCGCAGTGTCGCACTGGGCACCGACCGAATAGTCTTTGCCGGCCAGCCAGGATCTATCCGTGCTCGCAGTGGCGCCCGTCGCTCTCGGCATGCCGTGCTGGCCGCCGGCTCGGGCCTCGCCGCACGTGGCTGCCTCGACTGGGCCGAACGTGCCCGCACCTCGGCAGTGCCTTGCATGCACTCGCCGGGACACCGGTTACCGTTAGCCTGACAGCGCACGAGGAAGGGAGGGCCATGACTGCCCTGCCCGACTGGATGGACCTACCGGACGGCATGAGCGTCGAGGACTACGAGGCGCTGCCGGAGGCAATCTGCCGGCGTATCGAGATCGTTGACGGAGCCATCATCGTGAACGCTGCCCCACGCCGCCTGCATCAGAACATCTGCCGTCGCCTCGCTAACGCCCTGGAGGCAGCCTGCGGGCCGGGCCTTACCGTGTCCACGGACGTCGACCTCCGCTTGCGGGACGTCCCACTGCTCAACCGCCGTCCCGACGCCGTGCTCTATGACGCCTCCCTTCCCGACGAAGCAGTGCTCCGTCCGGAGCACTGCACCCTCGTGGTCGAAGTCATGTCCCCCGGCTCGGTGACCACCGACCAGACCGATAAGCCAGCCGAGTACGCCGGGGCCCGCATCCCGCACTACTGGCGCGTCGAACACGACCCGGTCGAAAAGGCCCCGTCCGTCTTCTGCTACCGGCTCGACCCCACCACCGGCGCATACGCCTCAGCGGGAGTGCACACGGGAAAGATGGCCGTCACCGACCCAGTCACCGTCACGATCGAGCTGGCCACCCTGCTTTGACTCAGCCCCTGAGAGTGGGTCGTCTAGATCGATGTCCCATCGGTTGATGGTGATCAACCATGAGGACGGCCCATGGGGTGGCTCAGGAACGGTGCCTGAATGTCTAGGAAGTACGATCAGAGCCGTCTGATCCCGGATCGTCGCTGCCGGTCGCGGTGAAGCCGCTCGGATTCGGAGCGGCCAGCTTCCAGCGCAGCCAGTACGTCGTCATGCGGATCATAGGCCGCTAGATGCAGGCGTAGGTCGAACCCAGCCGCGCGCAGCAGCCGCAGCAGTGTGGTAAGGGCCGGCTGCCGCTGGTCACGTTCATACGCCGAGATCATCGTGACCGGGACTCCCGCTCGTTCGGCCAGTTCCCGCTGGCTCATGCCTGCCTTCAGGCGGGCAAGCTGCAAGAGCGCCGACGACAGCGAGGGCATGCCGAAGGGCTGCCTTATCTAGTTGCCCCGCCGAAGATCGCCTACCAGATGCCTAAGAGCGGCCATCCCTGTGCGGATGTGAGGGCTGGCACCTGCACCATGCCCAAGCCACCAGCACTACCCGGCTGCTGCGCCTGGTCGCTGCCGAGTGGTCTGAGGACCGGAACCTTGCTGAGCATGCGCACAACCTTCCCGTCATGGCCAGCCTCGGCCCGCAGATCGGCAGCCGCGTCCGCAAGGCCATCGGTGCATGGGTGACCCAGGAGGGCACCAGCGCTGTTCCGCTGCGAACGCTGGCCCTAGTGTGTAAGGCCTTGACTCCCGCCCACCTCCAGATGCCGGGCGCTTGGGTGAGCTCGCCCACTCGACTAAGGAGGGCGTGGCTGACGCTGTCGGTGAGGCTATGCGACCTGTGGAGCGATGACGACCCTCATGACCGTCTGCGCGAAACCTTGACCTCGTGGTTCAGCAGCGAGCAAGAAGGGGGTTGAGGAGCGGATCCGCCCGATCCGGCGCTGGCGATTGATCGCGGCACGGCGCCGGGACTGCAACCGGCTGGGCTTCGCGCTCCAGGTCGTGACCGTCCGTCAGTTGGGCATGTTCCTGGCCGGCCCGCTCGGCGTACCGCCGGAGCTGATCGACTATCTCGCCGGGCAGCTGGGTATCGAGGACTCCTGGTGCGTGAAGCAGTACACCGAGCGGGAGAAGACCAAGCTCGAACACGCCTGGGAGATCCAGCGTGAGTACGGCCTGACCCCGTACGCCGACGTCGAGTCGGAGCTCGCGGCCCGGGTCGCCGACCAGGCGTGGATGACCGGCGACGGCCCGAAGGCGATGTTCGCCGGCGAGTCCCCAGCGCGGCGCGCGTCCGGCCGGGACGAGCGGGAACCCGGCCGGACGCTGCCTTATGACCAGCCCGTCAGGCGTCGCGTAGCCGGAACACCAGGCTGCCGGCCAGCAACGCGGCGCCGGCCCAGATCGCGAGCACCCCCAGACCTGCCCACGGGGTGATCGGCAGGCCCCGCAGGCCGGTCGTGTCCTGGATGGTCAGCCCTGCGATCGTGGGCGTCCAGCGCTCGAGCCGGTGCTGCCAGTGCTCGTTCCCGATGAACGCGAGGACGATCGGGAACAGGTACAGCAGCGCCAGCACGGTCCCGATGGCCACCGCCGAGTCCCGCACGATGACCGCCACACCGAGGCTCAGCAGCGCGATCAGCGCTAGGTACAGGACGGATCCGCATGCGGCCCGCAGCGTGGGCCCGTAACTCAGCCAGACCGGGTGAAAGCCGCGCGCGGCAGTAAAACCGTGGCCGGGCAGGATCAGGTGCCCGGCCAGCACCGACCCGGACACGGCCACCGTTCCGGCGACCAGCACCAGGCCGGCGATCAGGATGGCCTTGGCCGCAAGTACCGCGTGCCGCCTCGGCATCGCCGCGAGCGTGACCCGGATCATGCCGGTGCTGTATTCGCTGGAGAACGCCAGCACCGCCAGGATCGCCACCACGGCCTGGCCGAACTGGATGCCGGTCAGGCTGAGCTTGGTCGTGTCGACCGGGCAGGTCAGGTTCTGCGGGCAGTGGGTTGCTCCCACGGCCGCAGTGCTGACCGCGATGGTCAGCGCCGCGACCCCGAGGAGCAGCCAGGCGGGTCCGGAGACCGTGCGCAGCTTGGTCCACTCGGCGTGCAGCGCGTGGCGCAGGCTCGCTCCCCGCTCTGCCGCCGTGGCCATCGTCGCCGCTGGCTGCGTCGCCGCGGCGGCGCTCATGCGTCCCGCCGCCGGAGCATGACCAGCGCCAGGGCAAGGGCCGCCGCCGTCCAGAGGCACAGCACGGCAAACCCGGCGTAGGGCGACAGCGGATAGTAGCCCCGCACGGGCGAGGTAACGGTGGTGACCTGCGAGTACCGCGGGATGCTCTGCTCGATCGCCAGGCCCGCGGCCGGAGTCAGCCGCAGCAGCCAGTCGCCGACCCCGGCGGGCAGGACATTGAGCGCGGTCAGCAGGAACGGCATGACGACAATCACCACCGCGATCGTGATCGCGGCCGCGCTGCGGCGCAGGATGGCACCCAGCGCGACGGCGAAGACGGCGGCCACGGCCAGCATTGCGGCCGTGCCGACGATGACCCGCACCTCGGTCAGCATGGGCGCGGTCAGCAGTATCTGGCCCTGGTTCTCTTCCTTCGGGACACCGACGGCGATCGAGATCACCGCGGCCACCAGCCCGGTGACGAAGGCCACCGCGCCGATCACCACGGCCTTGGCGGCCAGCACCGCGCCGCGGCGCGGGGTGGCGGCCAGCGTGGTGCGGATCAGGCCGCGGCGGTACTCGGTGCTGAAGAACATCGCCGCCACGACGACGATCACGATCAGCCCCAGGAACGCGCCGACCAGGCTCTGCCCGATCGTCACCGTCGGGAACCCGCTGCCAGGCCCCGGCGTGGCCGGTGCGATGTCGCCGGACCCGGTCACGGTGAAGGTGCCGCCGGCCCGGGAATAC
Organism: Streptosporangiaceae bacterium; assembly: GCA_052143655.1. Lineage (GTDB taxonomy): Bacteria > Actinomycetota > Actinomycetes > Streptosporangiales > Streptosporangiaceae > CAVSUR01. The sequence continues at coordinate 7,626 of JBKQSL010000513.1, forward strand.
GGCGCCGAGCCCTGACCGCCGCCCGGCCCCGGTCCCCCGGCTGGGCCCCCGCGGCCAACTGTGGTGCCGGTCCACGTGCCGGGAGCAGTGCCGGTCAGGCTGGCGTGATCGAAGACGCCGGTGGCCTGGGCCGGGCCGCCGCTATTGCTGGACCCGCCGAACGAGTTCTGGGTCACCGTGTAGCCCGGCGAGGTCGCGAACATGCCGACCTGAACCGTCGCGGGCAGCCCCGTCAGCTGGACGGTGCCGACCTGGGTCCAGTGCGTGCCGTCGGCGGAGTCGTAGCCGGTGATCGTGTCGCCGGAGCGAGTCAGCCGCAGCCAGCGCGGATGCGCCGCCGAGACGGCACCGGGCATCCCGGCGGTGTCCCCGGTGAAGTTGTACTGCATCCGGACCCCGTGACTGCCCGTCACCATCATCGCCGCGTAGGCGGAGCCCTGGTGGGTGCTCTGCTTGATGATGATCCCCGCCTTGGCCCACTCCGCCAGGCCGGGCACCATGCCGCTGCCGACCTGCGCTGGCCCCGAGCTGAGATTCGCGTGCTCGCCGGTGAGCGAGGTGACTTCCGCGGTGATAGTGCCGTTCCCGGTCAGCGGCTGGCGCACGATGGAGAAGCTGTCGGTCACGATCTCGCCGCCCGGCCCGTGCGGGATGTAGGGCAGGCAGGCCTTGCCGGTTTTCGGCGGACCGCCATTAATCTGGCAGCCGATGTTCGCGTTCGCGGCCGCGAACACGCCGAGGAAGATGGTCAGCAGCGCGGCCAGGATCATGCCGATCACCCAGCCGCGCACGCTGCGGAACTTGACCCACTCGGCGCGCAGCAGGGAGCCGAAGCCGCCGCCGCGGGGTCCGTCGCCGAACCCGGCTTCGGGCCGCGGCACAGAGATAGCCTGCGACGTCATCGGGGCACCTCCTGTCCCGCATCGGCGTCGAAGCCGGCCGGGCGGAACTCGACGGCCTGCCTGGTCAGCTCCATGTAGGCCTGCTCCAGGGTGGCCCGGTGGGCGGAGACCTCGGAGAACGGCACGGCCGCCGGGCCCAGCAGCGCGACGACTCGCTCGCCTGACAGGCCCGAGATCGTGAGCACGTCCTGCCCGGACGCGACGACGGTGGCCCCCGCGTTCTCCAGCACCGCCGTCGCCTCCGGCCGGGAGGATGTGCGCAACATCACCCGGTCACCCGACGCCGCCGCCAGCAGGCTCGCCACAGTGGTGTCGGCGATGACCTTGCCGCGGCCCACGACTACCAGGTGATCCGCCGTGTCCTGAAGCTCGCTCATCAGGTGGCTGGACACCAGCACCGCCCGGCCCTCGGCAGCCAGCCCGCGCAGGAAGCCCCGCACCCACACGATGCCCTCGGGGTCCATCCCGTTGAATGGCTCGTCCAGCATGATCGCGACCGGGTTGCCCAGCATCGCCGCGGCGATGCCGAGCCGTTGCCGCATGCCGAGCGAGTACCCCCCCGCCCGCCGCTTGGCGACGCCCTGCAGGCCCGCCTGCTCGATCACTTCGTCCACCCGCCTGGCCGGCATGCCCTGCGAGTGGGCCAGCCAGAGCAGGTGGTTGCGCGCGGACCGGCTCGGCTGCAGCGCGCCCGCGTCCAGCAGCGACCCGATCACTCGCATCGGCTGCCGCAGGCTCGCATACGGCATGCCGCCGACGGTTGCCTTGCCCTCGTCGGGCGCGTCCAGGCTGAGGATTACCCGCATCGTGGTGGACTTGCCGGCCCCGTTCGGGCCGACGAACCCGGTCACCTGGCCAGGCTGGACGGCGAACGACATGCCGTCCAGCGCAAGCGTCGGCCCGAACCGCTTGCGCAGGCCGTTCACCTCAATCGTGGCTTGCATTTCCAGATCCTTCTCGTTCGCTACGGAACTTGCTGTGACCTGAGTTCTACGGGAGTGGCCATAACATGGGCCGCACGGATGCTGTTATCCCGTTGTTAGGTCCAGCCGGGCATGCTGAAGTGGGATGGCAGAGCCGAAATCCCAGATCACGGGCATCGCCGACGGGACGGAGGGGCACATGCGCGCGTCGCACCGCGACACCACCCTGCCCCGCAGCGCCGTCAGGGCCAGCCATCCGCGCCCGCCGTTCCGGTCCCCGCTGCCGCGCTGGGTACGACTGCCGGGCCGCACGGTGCGGACGCGGCTGACCATCCTCTACGGGACCTTGTTCGTGTTCTCCGGCGCACTGCTGCTGATAATCTCCAGCGGCGTCGCCGTCCGCACCGCCTCGGTGTCCCAGGCCGCGCCGGCCGCCATCAACTCCGCTCCCGGATCGGCACTGGGCCAGGCCAACGCGCGCATCCACCAGCTGCAGGCCCGGATCGGTCAGCTCCAGTCCCAGGCGGCCGGACCGCCGGACCAGAACAAGCTCTCGCATGTGCTGCTGATCTCGTCGCTGATCGCGCTGGCGATCATGACGGTGATCTCGGTGGGACTCGGCTGGCTGGTGGCCGGGCGCGCACTGAGGCCGGTCCGCCAGATGACGGCCGCGGCCCAGCGGATCTCCGAGGACAGCCTGCACGAGCGGCTTGCGGTGCAGGGCCCTGAAGACGAGCTGACGGAGCTCGGGGACACCATCGACGGCCTGCTGGAGCGGCTGGAGATCGCTTTCAGCGCCCAGCGCCGTTTCGTCGCCAACGCCTCCCACGAACTGCGGACTCCGCTGACCACCATGCGAGCCTCGCTGGACGTGGCGCTGGCGAAGCCGGATCCTGCCCCACCGCAGACCGTCGCGCTGGCCGGGCGGCTGCGCGCCGAGCTGGACAAGATCGACAGGCTCCTCGAGGCGTTCCTGGTGCTCGCCCGCGCCCAGCACCGGGCACTGCCCGGCCGCGCGGTCATCCCGCTGGACTATGTCGTCGGCGCCGCCCTCGCCGATCAGGCTGCGGCGATCCGTGCCATGAACCTGACGGTGCAGGAGGCTGACTCCCTGGGCAGCGCATGGGTGACCGGCAGCCAGGCGCTGATCACCAGGTTGGTGGAGAACGTCATCGACAATGCCGTCTGCCACAACACCGAAGGCGGCTGGATCCGGATTGTGTCCCGCACCGCGGCCGGCCAGGCCCGCCTGATCGTCGAGAACGGCGGGCCGCTGCTTGACCAGCAGCAGGTAGCCGGGCTGTCCGAGCCATTCCGCCGGATCGGGGCGGACCGGACCGGCTCAGACAAGGGTTCAGGCCTCGGCCTGTCGATCGTCGCGGCCATCGCCGAGGCCCACGGCGGCACGGTCGACCTGCAGGCGCGGTCCGCAGGCGGCCTGCGCGTCACGATCAGCCTGCCCGCGTCCGCTACCCGGGCCGAGGTCGTCCCAGCAGGTGCCCCGGCATGAGAGTCCTCGTCGTCGAGGACTCGCGGTCCCTGGCCGAGGTGCTGGTCGAGGGACTGCGAGACCAGGGCATGGCGGTCGACGCCGCCCACGACGGCCTGGAGGCGGCGGCCAAGCTAGATCTCAATCCTTACGACGTCGTGGTCCTGGATCGTGACCTGCCTGGTATTCACGGCGACTCGCTCTGCCAGATGATCACCGGCCGGAACGACCGGTCCATGGTGCTCATGCTCACCGCCGCGGGCTCGCCTGGAGACAGGGTGACCGGGCTGGGTCTGGGCGCCGACGACTACCTGGCAAAGCCGTTCCACTTTCCTGAGCTGGTCCTGCGGATCCGGGCGCTGGCCCGCAGACAGCCGTCGGCCCGGCCGCGGGTGCTGCGCGCTGCCGGGATCGATCTTGACCCGCTACGGCGGACCGCGAGCCGCGACGGGCGGCAGCTCGACCTGTCGGTCAAGGAGTTCGGGGTACTCGAGGCGCTGCTGCAAGCGGCTCCCGCGTTCCTGCGGGCCGAGGATCTTCTTGAGCAGGTCTGGGACGAGCAGGCCGACCCGTTCACCAACACGGTCACGGTCACCATCGGACGGCTCAGGCGTAAGCTCGGCGACCCGCCGGTCATAGCCACGACCCCCGGCATCGGCTACCGGATCTCTGACTCCCGCCTGCCTTGCTAAGGTCCATTTTCCGGGTCAGGTTGTACGCCTCAGCGGAAGGGGTTGGTGACACGGACACCCGCATAGTCCTGATCGTCGTTCAGGTCTTCGGATAGGACTTGCGCGCAGCCCAGCGTGCGGGAGGCC
>JBKQSL010000514.1:0-12664 GCA_052143655.1 Streptosporangiaceae bacterium
AACCTCCTGACCTGGCTCACCCACCAGGGCCAGGCCGACGCCGCCGCCACCAGCTACGTCCCCCTGCCACCCCAGATCCAGCGGCTCGCCACCACCGCACTCCACAAGATCAGCGGCCCCGGCGGAGTCAGCCTCCAGAACTAAGACACAGCCGCCGCTGAGCTGCGCCCGCCCGGCGGCAGGGCGGAGTGCGGCCGCACGGCGCGGGCTACTGCATGCTGGCGGCCAGCAGCAAGACTGCTGACGCGGCCAGGAGCACCGGGCAGATCCTGAACCAGATCACCGCAGTGCGCGCGCCGGTCAGCGCCGTCAGCGCCGCCAGGGCGGCCAGCAGCAGGGCTGCAGCCCGGTAGACCCACACCCGGGCAGCGGTATCTGTCCCGCCGGCCGCGGTCACGGCGATGACTATGGCGGCGATGCCCCACATCGTGAAGGCCTCCGCGAGCCACTCCTGCAAGAGGATGCGCCGGTTGTCAGCGGTGATCGGCTGGAAGCCCGCGAGGACCTGGCGCGTCGGGACCGCATGCGCTGCGCCCCAGACGGCTACAACCGCCCCGGCAGCATAGGCGAGAACCGAGCCCATGAACCCGATGGTCAACGTGATCAGTGCCTGCCGGCCAGGGGCATAGGTCACCCTCAGGGGCTCTAGGCAGTCGGCTCCGCGCGGAAGCCCCGCGCCTGGGCGGGACGCGCGAGCCCGGGCGGAACGACGGGCAAGCGCCGGGCGAAAGTGAGATGACGCGCGTACCCCGATGAGTGCTGCCGGTCAGCAGCACCGGGCAGCCGAGGTGCCAGCTTCCTCGGGCTGATGGCCTTCGGTACCCCCTCAACCCCCACACCCTCACCGCCATCATCCGCGACGGCGAAACCCCCGCCACCGCCCCCGCACCGGCGGGAACTTCGGTCTTGGCACCCCCCGTTCCGCGGCAAACCCTCCACGATCACGGACTGGCCGGGGCTAGCCGCGGTAGTCGGGGCGGGACGCTTGCGCCGGACCGGGCTGGGCGGCGGGGCGCGGGTCCTGCTCATCGGCCGGGGCCGGCTCTAGCGGCGGGCTGCCGACCGGGCAGTTCACCCGGCACTCGGGCCGGGCCGCCGGGTGGTCCGGCGTGGGCCGCAGCACGTCGTTGTCGATCATGGTCGCGGACAGGACCGCCGCGGCCAGCATCAGCCCGGCGCAGGCCAGCATCGCGCTGCGGAACCCGGCGCTGAACTGGGCGGGCGCGTGATAGCTGGCCGCGGACAGGCCGACCGCGGCCGGCAGCCCGGCCACCGCGAGCAGCCCGGCCGCCCGCGCGACCGCGTTGTTGACCCCGCTAGCCAGCCCGGCGTGCCGGACGTCGGCGCTGGCCAGCATGGTCGCGGTCAGCGGCGCGACGATCATGGTCAGGCCCAGGCCGAACACCGCCACGGCCGGCAGCACGTCGGTGAGGTAAGACGCGCCCGCGCCGACCCGGGTCAGCAGCAGCATTCCCGCCGCGCAGCAGGCACAGCCGGCGGTCATCAGCCAGCGCGGCCCGGCCCGCTGGGCCAGCGCACCCGACCGCGCGGACAGCGCGAGCATCAGCACGGTGACCGGCAGCAGCGCCGCGCCGGCCGCCAGGGCCGAGAACCCGGCCACCACCTGCAACTGCAGCACCAGCAGGAACAACATCCCGCTGAACGCCCCGTAGGCGATGAACGTGATCACGTTGACCGCGCTGAACTGCCGGGAGGCGAAGATCTCCAGCGGCAGCATCGGCGCGATGCGGTCCGGCTCGCGGCCGCGGCGCCGCTCGGTCAGCACGAACGCGACCGCCGCGGCCGCGCCTGCCGCGGCGGCGATCGCTGCCCCGGCGGCCCCGGCCGGGCCGGCCAGCTCGGGTGCCTCGATCAGCGCATAGGTGATCCCGCCGAGCGCGAGCGCTGCCAGTACCGCCCCGGCCACGTCGAACCTGCCGCCCCGCGAGGCCGGGTCCCGGGTCTCGGGCACATGCCGCAGGGCGACGGCCAGTACCACGGCGGCCACCGGCAGGTTGATCAGGAACACCCACCGCCAGCCGGCCGTGTCCACGATCCAGCCGCCGAGCAGCGGCCCGGCCGCGCCCGCCACGCCGCCCAGGCCCGACCAGGCACCCACCGCCCGCGGCCGGTCGGCCGCCGCGAACGACGCCTGGATGATGGCCAGCGAGCCGGGGACCAGCAGTGCGCCGCCGATCCCCTGCAGCACCCGGGCGGCGATCAGCACGCCGATGCCTGGCGCCAGCCCGCACAGCGCCGAGGCCAGCGCGAACCAGGTCACGCCGGTGACGAACACCCGGCGGCGGCCGAGCCTGTCCCCCAGCGACCCGCCGAGCAGGATCAGCCCGGCCAGCGTGAGCGCGTAAGCGGTGACGGTCCACTGCAGCCCGGCCAGCGAGGCGCCCAGGCCCCGGCCGATGGCCGGCAGCGCGATGTTGACGACGGTCATGTCCAGCATGGCCATCGACGAGCCCAGCACGGTCGCGGCCAGCACCCAGCGCGCCGCCGCGCTGCCCAGCGTGATCTGGTCAGGAACTGCGGATCCGGTCGCGGTCACCTGCCAATCGTCTCACCGGCCCGCCGGCTCAGATCGGCTCCCAGGTGTGCACGGGGTCGTTGCCGTCCATCCGCTCGATGTAGCCCAGCGTCATCTGCCGCAGCGCCTCGGACCGCTCGAGACCCGCCTTCGCCAGCGCGTTCACCGCCTCGACCTGCCAGGTCGCGCCGTTGCGGCCGGTCAGGCAGCGCTGCTCGATGATGCCCAGCAGCCGGCCGGCGTCGGCGCCGTCCACGCCCCACTCGGCCAGCCCGTCGGCGGCCAGCGGCAGCAGCCGCCGGAGCGTCAGCTCGGTCACCGGGACCTGGCCGAGCCCGGGCCAGTAGACCTGCGCGTCCAGGCCGTGCCGGGCGCCTTCCACCAGGTTCTCCGCCGCCGCCGAGAACGACATCCGCGACCACACCGGCCGCTCGGCCTCGGCCAGCGCCCGCACCACGCCGTAGTAGAACGCCGCGTTCGCTATCACGTCCGCCGCCGTCGGGCCGGCCGGCAGCACCCGGTTCTCCACCCGCAGGTGCGGCTGGTTGCCGACGACGGCGTACACCGGCCGGTTCCACCGGTACACCGTGCCGTTATGCAGCGTCAGCTCCGGCAGCTCAGGGGCCACCCCCCGGTCCAGCAGGGCCTCCGGGTCCTCGTCCTCGCACAGCGGCAGCAGTGCCGGGAAGTACTTGAGGTTCTCCTCGAACAGGTCGAACACCGAGGTGATCCACCGGTCGCCGAACCAGACCCGCGGCCGGACTCCCTGCTCCTTCAGCTCCTCCGGCCGGGTGTCGGTGGCCTGCTCGAACAGCGTGATCCGGGTCTCGCGCCATAGCTGCTTGCCGAACAGGTACGGGGAATTCGCCGCCAGCGCCACCTGCACGCCCGCCACCGCCTGGGCCGCGTTCCAGTAGCTGCTGAACGCCTCCGGGCTCACCTGCAGGTGGAACTGGACGCTGGTGCAGGCCGCCTCGGGGGTGATCGTGCCGGCGTGGGCGAGCAGCCGCTCCGGCCCCTCGATCGCGATCCGCATCTCCTCGCCGCGGGCGGCGAACATCTGCTCGTTCAGCAGCCGGTAGCGGGGGTTGGCGGACATGGCCTGCTCGCCCACGTCGCTTTCCCGCAGCGTCGGCAGGATCCCCACCATCACCAGGCGGCTGCCGGCCTCCAGCGCGCGCTTGTTCGCGTGGCTCAGGCTGCGCCGCACCCGGTCCTCCAGCCGGGTCAGCGCGTCGCCGGCCAGCGGCCGCGGCGGCAGGTTGATCTCCAGGTTGAACTGGCCCAGCTCGCTGGACCAGGCCGGATCGGCGATCGCCTGCAGCACCTCGGTGTTCTTCATCGACGGCCAGCCGTCCTGGTCGACGAGGTTTACCTCGATCTCCAGGCCGACCTGCTGCGGCCCGGAGTCGAACCGGGACTCGGCCAGCATCCGGGCGAAGACGTCAAGGCACAGCCGGACCTTCTCACGGTAGGCGCGCCGGTCCTGCTGGCTGACGACGATTGCCGGGACATCCCTGCCCATCGGACCCTCCACGTGCTTGTCAAATGGGCCGGGCCTGCTCTTACCACGTTCGCACGTAAGGCGGCTGCTGGCCAGGTATGGTCCGGAGCTAGTTATGCCCCCGTCCGTGCGGGCTGTCCCAGTCCAGCAGCGGCCCGTCGGGCACGATCCGGCTCGGGTTGAGGCGCGGATGCGTGCCGTAATAGTGAGCCTTGATCTGGCCGAACTTCGTGGTCTGCCGGAACGCGGGCCGCGAGTACAGGTCGCGCGCGTAGCCCCACAGGTTCGGGTAGTCGGTCAGCCTGCGCAGGTTGCACTTGAAGTGCGAGTAGTACACGGCGTCGAACCGGGCCAGGGACACCCACAGCCGCACGTCGGCCTCGGTCAGCGCGTCACCGAGCAGGTAGCGCCGGCTGGCCAGCCGCTCCTCCATCTGGTCCAGGGTGTCGAACACCGCAGTCACGGCCTCGTGGTAGGCCTCCTGGGTGCCGGCGAACCCGGCCCGGTAGACGCCGTTGTTCAGGCCGTGGTAGACGATCTCGTTGATCGCGTCGATCTCCGCCCGCAGCGGCTGCGGGTACAGGTCGGCCGGGTCGGCCCACTGGCCGAACTGGGTTTCGAGGTCGATAGTGATATCGGGGAAGTTGTTGCTGACGATGCGCCGGGTCTCCCGGTCCCACAGCACCGGCACCGAGACGTGCCCGTCGTACCCGGGCTCGCTGGCCTCGTAGGCCTCGCGCAGCAGCTCGAACCCGTTCACCGGGTCCGGCCCGAAGCCGTCGCCCTGCCGGAACGCCCAGCCGCGGCCGTCCCGGATCGGATCCACTGCCGACAGCGAGATGACCTCCTCCAGCCGGAGCAGCCGGCGCACGATCGCGCTGCGCTGCGCCCACGGACAGGCCCAGGAGATGTAGAGGTGGTAGCGGCCCGGCTGGGCTGGGTAACCGCTGGAGCCGTCGGCGGTGATCCGGCCGCGGAACGGGTAGGGCGCCCGCTCGAATCTTCCCCGGCTGGCCGCGGGCGGACTGTCCGCGGCCGCGGCACGCGGCCGCCGGTAGTCGCCGTAATCGCCGAACTCGGCGAAGTCGGCCGGGCTCGCCAGCCTCGGCCGCTGCTCGCTGACCGCCGTCACATGCCCTCCCCGCCGGCCTCTGACCGCCAGTTAAGCCGCTCGCCGTCACCCGCGCCAGTCCCGGCCGGCGCACGGGGCCCGGACAGCCCCGGCCGGGCCGGGCACCGGACGGCAGAACCGGACACCAAGCCGGTTAGCCGGGCTAATGTTCCTATTCCACTGCGGGGGCTCGCGTTAAGTGTTGATAACTATCGCAAATCAACGTTTTACCTGCCTTGACATGCTGATCTTCCGCAACGAGGCTTGGCCGGGTATGCGCCGCGAGGCAGTCGAGATCGGGCGCACAATCCGGATGACCATGAAGCCAAGGAGGGCATGCATGGGTCTGCTTCATCGCCCGATTCGCGCGGGTGCGATCGCTGTCATGGGCGTCGCGCTCACCGCGGGCACGGGCGCCTTCGCGTCGGCTGCCGCGGCGGCGCCGGCGTCGGCCGGTCCGCAGTACGTGACCGTCCGCGGCGGCGCGGATAACGCTGCCGCCGCCCAGACCGGGCAGTTCAGCAGCTCGCGGATGTCGGTAGAGGTCGCGCTGGCGCCACGCCACGCGGCTCAGCTGAACCGCGAGCTGCGGGCCGTCTACACCCGCGGCAGCGCGCAGTACCACCACTGGCTGGCCAAGGGCCAGTTCGACGCCCGGTACGCGCCGTCGGGCGCGAAGGTCGCGGCGTACCTGCGGGCCAGCGGCCTGACGGTGACCAGCTCCAGCTCGCCGTTCCTGGTCCGGGCCACCGGGTCGAGCGCGAAGGTCGCAGCGGCCTTCCGCACCTCCTTCGCCACGTTCCGGTCTGCGGCAGGCGAGCGCTACTTCGCCAACGCCAGCGCCGTGCGGATGCCGCGCGCCCTGGCCAGCGGCGTGATCGGCGTTATCGGGCTGAACAACATGGTCCGCGAGCACAACTCCGTGCAGCGCCCGACGGGCGCCCGGTCGACCACCTCCGCGGCCGCGACCAAGAAGTGCGAGACGCCGTATGTCACCCGCAAGCAGCTCTTCGACGCGGTCAACAAGGGCATCGGCTTCCCCTACGGTTACGGCGGTGGCCCCGGCTGCAGCGGCCTGACCCCGAGCCAGACCAACTCGCTCTATGGCGCGCCGAACGCGGGCCGCAGGGGCAAGGGCGCGGGCGTCAGCCTGGCCGTGTTCGAGCTGTCGGCCTACCAGGCGTCGGACATCCGCACCTGGGCACATGAGTTCTACGGACCGTCCTACAGCCCGCCGCTGGTCAACAAGATCGTCGACGGCGGTCCGCTGCACCCGATCTGCCCGGCGGGCGACACCTGCCCGCCGTCGGCCAACGGCTACGCCGGTGACATCGAGGTCGACGCGGACATCGAGACGCAGCTGGCGATGTCCCCGGACGCCGCGCACATCATCGTGTACAACGCGCCGAACGACGAGACCGGCCAGACCGAGCTCGACGAGTACACCAGGATCGCCGACGACGACGCCGCGGCAGTGGTCAGCTCCAGCTGGGCCTCCTGCGAGAACGTGCTGACCGGCGCGTACGTGCAGACCGAGAACGTCGTCTTCGAGGAGATGGCGCTGCAGGGCCAGAGCGTGTTCTCCTCGGCCGGCGACACCGGCGCGTTCGAGTGCCTCCGGTCTAACGGCACGACCCTCCCGAACGTGCTCGACCCGGCCTCCCAGCCCTGGGTGACCAGCGTCGGCGGCACCTCGTTCGCCGGGTTCAACCCGGGCGCGACCAAGCACCCGGCCTACCCGCGCGGCACCGAGACCGTGTGGAACGTCGACAACCTGTGCAACACCAAGGCCAACGAGGGCGGCACCGCGAAGAAGCCGCTGTCGGGCTACTTCTGGTGCGCGGAGACTGGCGCCGGCGGCGGCGGCAACAGCCAGTACTGGGGCCGTCCCTGGTACCAGCACGGCCGCGGCATCAACAACCGGTACACCACCCACGGCAACGGCACCACGCAGTGCGCGCTGGCCGCCAAGGGCACGCCGTGCCGCGAGGAGCCGGACGTCTCGGCGAACGCCGACGAGTACACGCCGTACGCCGAGTACTGCACCGGCAGCAGCGCCACGCCGTACAGCGTGTGCGCGACGATCAACACCAAGCCGCACGGCTGGTTCGGCATCGGCGGCACCAGCCTGTCCTCGCCGCTGTGGTCGGGGATCATCGCCGACCGCGACAGCTACATGGGCGGCCGGACCGGCAACATCAACCCGATGGTGTACGCGCTGTACCGGCAGAACCCGGGCCGGTACTTCCACGACATCGTCGCGACCCGCCAGTCCACCAATAACGGGCTGTTCCCGTCGGTGCCGGGCTTCGACCTGGCGACCGGGATCGGCACGCCGAAGATGGCCGCGATCATCACCGGCCGGTGATGACAGGCAGTCATTAACAAGGCACCCGGCCTGACCGGGTGACGGCAGCTGGCGGCGCCGGGGACGCAACGTCCCCGGCGCCGTCGCGTTGCTGCCGTTAAGCACCCGGCCCACCACGCTGACGAGCGTGCCCGGCCGGCTCGCCGGCCGGGGCCTGATCGCCAGGGAACTCGACCCGGCTGACCGGCGGAACGGGAGTAACACGATGACCGGTCAACCTGAGCTGCCCGGATGGCCCGGCACTGAGTCGGCGGCGGATGAGCTCATGGCGGCTGGGCGGAGCCCGACCTCGCGCCGTTCCGCTGGGCGGACTAGACCGTCAGCACGCGCCTTAGGGCGTGACCACTGCGAAATCCGGGTCCGGCTGGTCGGTGAGGCTCAGCAGGGTGGCGAGGATGCTGCGATCCCCGGAGGCGCTGACACCCTCCAGCGATCCGGACGTCAGCAGGCCGGCTAGCTGCGCGCGGGTCAGGGTGAGCGTGAGGTCCGCCTGCTGCTCGCGGCGGGTCGGGTAGTGAATAAGCACGCCGTTGGACAGTTCCATCCGGTAGTGCTCGCCGCTGTCGGTGAAACGCCAGAGCACCGACAGAGCGGTCCCGGCGGCGCGGAGCCCGTCGATGCGGATGGCAATGGTGTCGAAAAGCTGCGGCACGGTCATGGCGGCGGCCATGCCGGGGCTGGCGCTGAACGGAGTCGGGGAAATCCCGTTGTGCAGCTCGTCGGCACCGGTGAGGAAGCAGTTGCGCCAGGTAGCGCATTCGGACCCGTAGCCGAGCCGCTGCAGTGCGTCGGCGAGGACCTGCCTCGCTGCGGCCGAGCCAGGGTCGGCGAATACGGCGTGGCTGGCGAGTTCGGCCGCGAAGCGCAGGTCACCTTCGTCGAGGAATTCGCGGGCCCGGGCCGTCAGCTCAGCCGTGCCGCCGGCCAGCCGCGCGTACCGCTGCGCGGCGGCTTGCGGTGGGTGCTGCCACAGGTGCGCCGGATTGCCGTCGTACCAGCCGAGATAACGCTGGTAGATCGCCTTGACGTTGTGGCTCACCGAGCCGTAGTAGCCGCGTGCGTGCCACGCGGCCGCGAGAGCCGGCGGCAGCTCGAAATCCTCGGCGATCTCGGTCCCGGTGTAGCCCTGGTTCATCCGCCGCACAGTCTGGTCGTGCAGGTAGGCATAAAGGTCGCGCTGCTCGCTGAGGAACCTGGCGATGTTGCGCCGGCCCCAGGTGGGCCAGTGGTGCGAGGCGAAGGCGACATCAGTGTCGTCGAGGAAAAGCTCAGTCGCCTCGGCGATGTAGCGTGACCAGGTCCGCGGGTCGCGGACCTGCGCGCCGCGCAGGGTGAGCAGGTTGTGCATGTTCCGGGTCACGTTCTCGGCCAGGCACAGCGCTCGGTGCGCGGAAAAGTGGAAGTTCATCTCGGCCGGGGCCTCGGTGCCCGGCGTTATCTGGAAGAGGATGTGCACCCCGTCGATGATTTCTTCCTGCTCGGTGCCGATGATGTCGACGGTCGGGGCGATCAGGCCGATGGTTCCGGTGGAGGCGGCCGGGCCCAGGCCCATCCCCACCCGGCCCTCGGCGCCGACCGGCAGCGGAGTGCCCGAGTAGTAGAACCCGCGGCGCAGCATCGCGATCCCGGCATAGACGTTCTCGGACACCGCGTGCTCAAGGAAGTGCTCGGGCGCGACGACCGGCACGTCAGTATCGGCGCCCACCACGCCGAGGACGCCGCCGAAGTGATCAACATGGGAGTGGGTGTAGATGACCGCGGTCACCGGCCTGTCCCCGCGATGCGCCCGGTACAACGCCAGGGCCGCGGCGGCGCACTCGGCGGACACCAGCGGATCGATGGCGATCACGCCGTTGTCGGACTCCACCAGGGTCATGTTCGACAGGTCGGCGCCGCGGACCTGGTAGATGCCCGGGACGACCTCGAACAGGCCCTGGATGGCGGTGAGCTGGCTCTGCCGCCACAGGCTCTGATTCACCGTGCCGGGGCACTGCCCTTGCATTGCCAGGACGAAGGCGTCGATGTCCCAGACGATCCGGCCGTCGGCGTTCCGCACGATGCCGGGTTCCAAGCGGGCGATCAGGCCGCGGCCGGCATTGTCGAAATCGGCTCGGTCGGTCATGTCCGCGCGCACTGCGAGCTCCCCTCGTTTCGGCCGGGGCCTGGGCGGCATGTCCCGGCTGCCCGGGCGGTACGCCACGGCCGGACGGCACGGCCTGAGGATCCCATCCGGCCGGGCGGCGCCGCCTCCTCCCTGGCGGATGAGCCGGGGCCGCCCGGCGCCCGCCTCACGTCAGCCGGTACTCCCAGCCCTCCTGCCAGCCGAAATCCTCATCCACCAGGTGCTCGAGCGGTACTCCCGCCAGGTAGTGATCCAGGCCCCACCGGGTGGCCACGTGGCCGATGACCAGCACCCGCCGGTCGTTCCAGCGCAGTGGCAGGTCGGTGAGGAACCTGGCCACCCGCGCCGTCGCCTGCCGCCAGCTCTCGCCGCCGGGATAGGGCACGTCCAGGTGCTCGCGCCTGCTCGCGTGAAGTTGCGCGGCGGCTATCCCGTTGCGCTGGCCGTAGTCACACTCGCGTAGCCGCCAGTCACAAAGCAGCGGGATCGGCGTGCCGTCGAACGCGATCGACGCCGTCTGCCTCGCCCGGTCCAGGTCGGAGCTGAAGACGGCCGCGATGCCGTCGTCACGGCGCCGGGCACCGAGCTGGCGGGCCAGGGTTCTGCCCTGTTCTGACAGGGCGCCGGGCAGCCAGCCGGTGGCCACCCCCCGCTCGTTGTCCTCGGTGATCGAATGCGTCTCGAAGACCAGCTCTATGGCCACCTGTCCACCGTAGGACGGCACGGTCTGCGCCTGTCTCCCGGCTCTCAGCAGCTCCGGGCACCCCACCCGGCCAGACGCATGCCAGGCGACTGGCCTGAGCGGAAGGTCTTCAGCTCGCCGGGGGCGGCAGAATGTCAGACTTCTCGATAGTGTGATCGAAAAGCTTGGGGCGGGCCGGATTACCTGCTATCCCTTCCCGCTGCGGCGCGCGGACTGGTGCCGGTAGAGCATCGGCAGCACGCGCAGATCCTTCGGGCGGCCGGCCGACTCCTTAGACCGGATCACGTCGGCGAGGTCAGCGACGACGACTTCCGCCTCGCCCACGCGAAGGCGATGCGCGTTGACCACGAGCTGGGCGTAGCCGCCGGTGAAGCCTGAGGGATGAAAGGAGATGTCGAACTCGCCATCGGCGCAGATCAGGTTCCATACCTCGGCCGCCGCCAGGGACGTGGCATCGTGGCTGAACGGCAGCCCGTCCGGTACCCCCTCGGTCCGGATCCGCGCGCCAAGCTCCTTCAGCGCGAGCGACAGCCGGGCCAGGTTCTCCTGGCTTGCGTCCGGCGTCAGATCGATGTCTCTGGTTGCTGGTATCGGGGCTTGCTGCGCGATAGCGGCGAAGGCCCCGATAACGACGTAGCGCACCTGGTGCCGGTTCAGTGCAGCGACTATGGCCGCAGCGTTCAGTTCCGGTTCACCGGCACCTTCCTGATCGCTCACGCCACATCCTCCGCGGGGGTGGCCTGGCGCCATGCCTGAAGCTGACGATCACGGCGGAGTCGCTCGGCTTCGGAGCGGCCTGCCTCCAGCCCCGCCAGAATGTCGTCATGCGGGTCGTAGGCGGCCAGGTGCAGGCGGAGGTCGAACCCGGCCGCGTGCAGCAGCCTGAGCAGAGTAGTCAGGGTCGGCTGCCGCTGGTCGCGCTCATACGCCGAGATCATGGTGACGGGGACCCCGGCGCGTTCGGCCAGCTCACGCTGGCTCATACCGGCCTTGAGCCGGGCGAGCTGCAGGAGCGCCGAAGACGGCGATGGCAGCCCTTCCACGTCATACGGTTGTGTCATAACACAATCGTATGACGTGGCGGGCTGCGATCCTAGCCACCCGCGCACAGGATGGCAGATCAAGATCCGGTGACAACGGCGTCAAGTGTCCGCCGCAGTGCGGTCACCAGCTCACCAGGATCAGTCATCGTGGCGCGACGCGAGCGCCTGGAAATGCCTGACGGGGTCGAAGCGTGCCTGCCCGATCTCCTGCGCACTCGCCGGCTTGAGCAGTGCCGCCTGTTCGATGGCCTCGGCCAGCGCTGATGCTGCTTCGTCATCGCTGCCCTGGGCACACGGTGTCGAAGACCGGGCCGATGACCCGGATCCGGCGGCCGAGCATAGGCGCACCGGATCGGTGGCCCAGCCATCGCCCAGGCCGGACCGCCACAAGGGACCGAGGAGATGAACGTCGGCGCCTGCCCGGCGGGCCCCGATAGCCGCTGCCCACAGCCACCGTTCGATACCCCCGCACCCGGCAGGCGGGAAGGCGTAGCTTCCCGGGAAGTCACAGACGCCCGCCGGCTGACCGAGGTGGTCGAGCGGCTGCTGGCCGGTATGAGGAGCAGCTGCAGCAGGCCGGGTCGATGCCCGGCTGGGGGCGCCGCGCCGCCGAGGACGCCCTCGCCGAGACCGGCACCGACATGAGCAGGTTCCCCACCGGCGCGCACCTGGCCTCCTGGGCAGGCCGCACCCCGCTGGACAACTCCTCCGGCAAGCGCACCGGGAAGGCCAAGTCCAAGAAAGGCAACCGGTACCTCGGCGGCCTGCTCGGCGAGACCGCCGTCGCCGCCGGGAAGACCCAGACCCGCGAGGGCGCCCGCTGCCGGCGGCTGGCCCGCCGCCGCGGCAAGGCCAAAGCCCTGGTCGCCGTGGGTAATACCCAGCTGAAGGCCTGCCACGCCCTGCTGTCTCACCCCGGCACCCGCCACCAGGACCTCGGCCCGGACTACTACGACGCTCAGGCCAGCACCCGCCGGCAGATCGCCCACCACGTCGGCAAGCTCGGCGCCCTCGGCTTCGAGGTCACCCTCTGCCGCCTCCCCGAACCCGGACCAGGCGAAGCGGGCACCACCCAGGCCGCCTGACGACTCCCCGAAATCACCGGCGGGCCGACAAGCCGGCTCCGCCGGCGCTGCCGCGCGCCCGGCTGAGGTCCATTTTCCGGGTCAGGTTGTACGCCTCAGCGGAAGGGGTTGGTGACACGGACACCCGCATAGTCCTGATCGTCGTTCAGGTCTTCGGATAGGACTTGCGCGCAGCCCAGCGTGCGGGAGGCC
>JBKQSL010000515.1:0-11570 GCA_052143655.1 Streptosporangiaceae bacterium
ACCATAGACTTCGGCGGTGTAGAGGAACGTGCATCGCGCGATCGAGTTCGGATGCACGATGGCGTACCCGGTCCGGGAGTACATCTCCGAGCGGCGCCAGATCGGCCTGCTGGAAGTCCAGCAGCAGCTGCTGGCATCGCAGCTGAGGAAGCTGACCGCGGAGCGCCGCGCGCTGAGCACCAGAAGTGGCCGTCGACGTCGAAGAGCGACCGGGGCATCGTCCAGGTGGAGACCCGCGGCTACAACCAGGACGGCACCCTGGTGTGCGTGTTCCGGCGCAAGGTCATGGTGCCGACGGCGACCTACATCAAGGAGCGAGGCGGCGAGCAGCCGGGCCGGCCCGAGCCGACCTCCTGAGCCAGCCCGCCCGGGGGCCCGCTGCCGCCGCCCGGGCCCGGAAACAACCAGCAGAAACGGAGCCGCGCCCATGGAGCGCCTCGCGCACACCGAAGACCTCACCGAAATCCAGCGGGACATTCTCGCGACGGTCCGGGACTTCGTCGAGAAGGAGATCATCCCGGTCGCCACCGAGCTGGAGCACAAGGATGAGTACCCCGCGCACATCGTCGAGGGGATGAAGGAACTCGGCCTGTTCGGGCTCACGATCCCCGAGGAGTACGGCGGCCTCGGCGAGTCGCTGTTGACCTACGCCCTGGTGGTGGAGCAGATCGCCCGCGGCTGGATGTCGGTGTCGGGCATCGTGAACACTCACTTCATCGTCGCTTACATGATCAGCCAGCACGGCACGCAGGAGCAGAAGGAGTACTTCCTGCCCAAGATGGCGGCCGGCGAGGTGCGCGGCGCCTTCTCCATGTCCGAGCCGGGCATGGGCTCGGACGTCTCGGCGCTGCGCACCAAGGCCGTGCCCGACGGCGACGACTTCGTGATCAACGGGCAGAAGATGTGGCTGACCAACGGCGGCACGTCCAACCTGGTCGCGGTGCTGTGCCGGACCGACGAGGGGCACGAGGCGCCGCACCGGAACATGACCACCTTCCTGATCGAGAAGGAGCCCGGGTTCGGCGCCAATCCCACCGTGCCGGGCCTGACCGTGCCCGGGAAGATCGAGAAGATGGGCTACAAGGGCGTCGACACCACCGAACTGGTGCTGCACGACGTCCGGGTGCCCGCCAGCCGGGTGCTCGGCGGCAGCACCGGCCGGGGCTTCTACCAGATGATGGATGGCGTCGAGGTGGGCCGGGTCAACGTGGCCGCCCGCGGCTGCGGGGTGGCGCTGCGCGCCTTCGAGCTGGGCATCACCTACGCCCAGCAGCGGCACGCGTTCGGCAAGCCGATCGCCGAGCACCAGGCGATCATGTTCAAGCTGGCCGAGATGGCCATCAAGGTCGAGGCCGCGCACCAGATGATGGCGGTGGCCGCCCGCAAGAAGGACTCCGGCGAGCGCAACGACCTGGAAGCCGGGATGGCCAAGTACCTGGCGTCGGAGTACGCCAAGGAGGTCGTGGAGGACTCGTTCCGCATCCACGGCGGCTACGGCTTCTCCAAGGAGTACGAGATCGAGCGGCTGTACCGGGAAGTGCCTATGCTGCTGATCGGCGAGGGCACGGCGGAGATCCAGAAGATGATCATCGGTCGCCGGCTGCTGGAGGAGTACCGGATCGAAAGGTAGCGATGGCATCACCGCTGAGGCCGCCGGCTAGCGGCCGGGCCCGGCCCGGGCCCGGCCGAGCGGCTACCAGGCGCCGGGCAGCGCGGCGCCGTACCAGGACTCGATGATGCGGTGCGCGATCGACACCGGCGGCGGCAGCCGGATCTGGCCGCTGCCGATGGCCGCCCGCAGGTCGTCGCGGCTGTACCAGTTCGCCTCCGCGATCTCGTCCGCGTCGACGTAGATCTGCTGGCCGCCCGCCGCCCGGGCCCGGAACCCGAGCATCAGGCTCTGCGGCATCGGCCACGGCTGGCTGCCCAGGTAGGTGATCGCGTCGACCACCAGGCCGGTCTCCTCGGCCACCTCGCGGCGGACCGCCTGCTCGGCAGACTCGCCCGCCTCCACGAACCCGGCCAGGATCGAGCGCCGGCGGGCCGGCCACTGCGTGTTGCGGGCCAGCAGGCAGCGGTCGCCGAGGTCGGTGACCAGGACGATCATCGCCGGGTCGACCTTGGGGAAGTGCTCGCTGTTGTCGTTCGGGCAGCGGCGGGAGTAGCCGGCTGCCTCCGGCCGGGTCACCGCGCCGCATCGCGGGCAGTGCACGAACACCGCGTGCCAGTTGGCCAGCGCCACCGCGTGGGTCATCAGCCCGGCGTCCCGGTCGGACAGCAGCGGGCCGGCCTCGCGCAGGCTGGCCGGGCGGGCCGCCGGGGCGGCGGCCGCGGGCAGCGGGCCCATCACCGCGAAGTAGGTCGCCCCGGCCGCGTCCACCCCCAGCAGCATCCGCAGCCCGCCGGGGGCCTGCCCCGGCGGCAGCAGCGCCAGTTCCGCAGCGTCACCGGCACTGCCAGCGTCACCGGCACTGCCCGCGTCACCGGCACCGCCCGCATCGGCGGCGTCACGGACCAGGGCCTTGCCGTCGTCGACGACCAGCACCCGGGTGCCGGGGTCGGCCCACGCCGCGGCCAGCCACGCCGTGTCGTTCCGGCGGTGCGTGGCCCGGTCCACCTCGCCCCGGGCCAGGGTCAGCTGGCCCAGCCCGGGCACCTGCTCGCCGCTGGCGGGAACGTCGCTCACTGGCGCCCCGTGAGATCGGCGCCCGCCGCCGCCAGCTCGTCCCACAGGTAGGCCGCCGCCTCCGCTCCCTTCAGCAGCAGGGGCATGTCCACCTTCTCGTTCGGGGCGTGGATCCGGTCGGAGTCCAGGCCGACCGCGACGAAGACCAGCGGCGCGCCGAGGATCTCGGTCAGGTCGGCCTCCGGCCCGCTGCCGCCCTCGCGGGTGAACAGCACCTCCTGGCCGAACGCCCGCTGCATCGCCGCCCGGCCCGCGCGCACGGCGACCGAGTCGACCGGGGAGAACGCCGGCCGCACCCCCGGGCCCTCGGCCTGCAGGCTGGCGCTGACGCCCGGCGGGATGCGCTCGGCGACGTAGCGGCGCAGCGAGTCGGCCACCATGGCCGGCTCCTGGCCCGCAGCCAGCCGGAACGACAGCTTGGCGTGCGCCTCGCGCGGGATGATCGTCTTGCCGCCGGCCCCGGTGTGGCCGCCCCACATGCCGTTGATCTCCGCTGTGGGCCGGGCCCAGATCCGCTCCAGCGTGCTGAACCCGGCCTCGCCGACGGCGGCGCCGCTGTTGCCCGCCTCGGCGAGCCAGGCCTTCTCATCGAACGGCAGCCGGGCAAACAGCTCCCGCTCGGCTGCCGACAGCGGCAGCACGTCGTCGTAGAACCCGGGCAGCGTGACCCGGCCGTCGGCGTCGTGCAGCCCGGCCAGCAGGCCGGCGAGCACGTGCAGCGGGTTGGGCACGCCGCCGCCGAACGACCCGGAGTGCAGGTCCCGCTCCGGCCCGGTGACGTCGATCTGCGCGTCGACCAGCCCGCGCATGCCCACGCACATCGACGGCACCTCGGCTGACCACATCGTGGTGTCGGACACCACGATGACGTCGCAGGCCAGTTCCGGCGCGCGGCTGCGCAGCAGTGCCGCGAAGTGCGGCGAGCCGGACTCCTCCTCGCCCTCGATCAGCAGCTTGATGGTCACCGGCGGCGCGGCCGCGGCGGCCGCTGCCAGCCAGGCCCGGGTGCCGAGCGCGTGGAAGAGCACCTGGCCCTTGTCGTCGGACGCGCCGCGGCCGAGCAGCTCGCCGTCCCGCTCGGCCGGCTCGAACGGCGGCGATGACCATTCGGCCAGCGGCTCGACTGGCTGCACGTCGTGGTGCCCGTAGACGAGCACCACCGGAGCGGCCGGGTCCTGCGCCGGCCAGTGCGCGAAGACCGCGGGCAGGCCGGGCTCGGCGTCGGTGCCGGTCTCCCAGATCTCGGCCTGCGGGAACCCGCTGGCGCGCAGGTGATCGGCGAGCCATTCCGCTGACCGGCGGACATCGTCATGCCGGGCCGGGTCGGCGGAGATCGACGGGATCGCCAGCCACTGCTTCAGCGCGGCGAAGAACTCCGGCGCGTTCTGGTCGATGTATCCGGGCACGTCCATGAGCACTCCTTCGCTGCAGGTTCATGGCTGGCGGAACTGCGCAGGCTGCGGGCCGCCCGGTGCCGACGGCCGCCGGCCGACGGCGCAGCACCCGGAGCCCCGGCCGCCCGGCGGCCACCGGGCGGCCACCGGGCGAGACCGGAAAGTTCCGCCCCCCGACTCTACCGAGGCCGCTCCCGGTCCCCTCGCCCACCGCCCGCTCCCCCGCCTAGGCTCACCCGCTCCCCCGTCCCAGGCTCACCCGCTCCCCGCCCGGGCTCAATAGTGTCGATGGAGCACTGCTGCTCAAATGTCGATAGTGTCAGATTGCTCCAGACCTGATAGCTTGAAATCTCAAGATAAAGCAGCCGGTCAGGAGCACGATGCGGGTTCTGGGCGCAGTCCGGCTCAGCGCGATGACAGACGAGACGACCAGCCCGGAGCGGCAGCGCGAGGCGATCGGGCACACGGCGGCGGCACGCGGCGACAAGGTCATCCATATTACGGAGGATCTGGATGTGTCCGGCGCGGTCAGCCCGTTCGACCGTGACGACCTGGGACCGTGGCTGACGGAGCCGGCCACGATCAGCGCGTGGGACGTGCTGATCGTGGCCAAGCTGGACCGGCTGTCACGGTCGACCAGCGACCTGGACCGGCTGGTCAAGTGGTGCCTGGCCCACGGCAAGGTGCTCGTCAGCGTGTCCGAGTCCATCGACATCGCGACCTCCACCGGCCGCCTGTTCGTCAAGTTCCTGGCTCTGTTTGCTGAGTTCGAGCGCGAGCGGATCAGCGAGCGGCGCAGCGAGGCGGCGGCTACGCTGCGCCAGTCGGCACGGTGGGGCGGCGGCCGGGTGCCCTACGGATATGCGGCCGAGGGGAACGGCCACGGCTACGTGCTGGTGCCCGACCCGGCCGAGCAGGCAGTCGTGCAGCGCGCGGCGGCCGAGGCGATCGGCGGGAAGTCCGTCACGGCAGTATGCGCTGGGCTGAAGCACGATGGCATCCAGAGCCAGAGCGGCAAGGCATGGAAGACGAGCGTCCTATTGCGCATCCTGCGCTCGCCGGTCATCCGGGGCTACCTGGTCAGCGACGGAGAGATCGTCCGCGACAGCGATGGCATGCCGGTCCAGCGCGAGGGCCTTATTGATGACGGCACCTGGCGCGCGCTGCAGCGGGCTCTGGACGCCAACTCCAGCCCCGGCAGCGGCAGCAACAGCGACGCGGCGCTGCTGCTGCAGGTGGCGTTCTGCGCGTGCGGGGCGCCGATGTACCAGATGAACAAGAAGGGCACCGGCCAGCGCTACTACCGCTGCGCCACGGCGCGGGCGGGCGGTTCCTGCACCGGCAGGTCGGTCCGCATGAACGTGCTGGAAGAGCTGGTGACCGGCACGCTGCTGGACGCGGCCGGAACGGTGCCGATGCAGGAGCGGATCGTGATCCCGGCCGAAGATCACCAGGCAGAACTGGCGAAGGTTACCGAGCAGCTGGCGGGACTGCAGGACCAGTTCATGAGGGACAAGCTCTCCGCTGAGATATTCGCCACGATGGCGGGCAAGCTGGAAACCCGGCAGAAGCGGCTCGGCGCGCTGCCCGCGACCCCGGAGCGCGTGGTGATGGTGCCGACCGGCCAGACGTTCGGCGAGCACTGGTCCGGCTTGACGGACGCCGGGCGGCACGCCTTCCTGACTAACTCGAACGTGCGCGTCGTGGTCGACGGCGTCACGGCCGGCGCGGTCCCGATGGATGCCGCCACGCTCAGCGACCGGATGATCTCGTTGTCCTTCGCCGGCGGCCGGCTGGTCACCGTGGACCTCGGCGGCGTGGCCGACCTTCGCGACCTGGCCGCCACGGCGTAGGGCGCGGCGCCCAGACACCCCAGGAGCGATCCTGTGGCGCCTGCATATGAGACCCCCATACCAGCCGGTATTCAGGCGTCAAAGGCGATCTGAGTGCGTTCCGTATCAGTCCGGCGTTTCTGACGTAATAAGGACGGAACCGGCGGCCGATACGTTATGGTTCAACGCTCAATCACTGGGCCGCCAGCCCCGTCATGGTCTAACGTATCTCAGTCCGATTTATCACCGATTACGTGGTTGAATGCAGGCCACGTTGGGGACTGACCTCACCGGCGGGAGCGCGGCTACCTAGGCGCTGGTCCCGCTTCCGTCGCTCCCGATGACCGATTGTGGCCCAGGGAGATTGATGGGGTAACGCCTAGCGGACGCGTTACTGCTAGACCCAAGCCCGCCGGCCGGCGGCACTGCATGACTGATCCTTGAGAACTCCATAGTGGGGGCAAGATCATCCTCGCCAGCGGAATCCGGATCTGAGGATGATCTTGCCCATATTCAGAAGGACGGAATGAGTCCCACCAAGAAGGACCAGCAGAAGGCATATGACGCCCAGCGGTCTGCAGCGCGGCACTTCCTGCCGTCGCCGGCAGCGCAGGCGTACATGGCCTGTCGAAGTCCACTATCGGCGGATCTGGCGCAAGTTCGATCTCAAGCCCCACCTGCAGGACTCCTTTAAGCTGTCATCCGACCCGCTGTTCGTGGAGAAGGTCGTCGATGTCGTGGGGCTGTATCACAACCCGCCCGAGCGCGCGGTGGTGCTGTGCGTGGATGAGAGTGGATGAGAAGAGCCAGATCCAGGCCCTGGACCGGTCCCAGCCGGTGCTGCCGATGATGCCCGGCATGCCCGACGGCGCACCCATGACTACCTGCGGCACGGCATCACCAGCCTGTTCGCTGCCTTCAACATCGCCGACGGCACCGTCATCGGCGAACTGCACCGCCGCCACCGCGCCATCGAGTTCCGCAAGTTCCTGACCGCCATCGACAAGGCCGTGCCCGCCGGGCTCGGCGTGCACCTGGTCTGCGATAACTACGCCACCCACAACACGCCCGAGATCAGGACCTGGCTGGAGCGCCACCCGCGCTTTCACGTCCACTTCACCCCCACCGGCTCATCGTGGATGAACCAGGTCGAGCGATGGTTCGGGCTGCTCACCGACAAGCTCATCCGCCGCGGCGTCCACACCTCCGTCCAGGCACTGGAGAACGACATCAGGGCCTGGATCGCCACCTGGAACGACAACCCCCGGCCCTTCACCTGGACCAAGACCGCCGACGAGATCTTGAACTCCCTCGCCGGCTATCTCACCAAACTCGGAACGAGCCGCACAGCCAAGCAGGCAGAACTAAACCCCGAGACTTCAGACGCAGGACACTAGAAAAGTCGGGGTCTGGCGCTGATGTCTGGCGGGTCGCTTCCTCGTGCTCTCGTTGGTCGATGCGCGGGGCCGCTGGGGGGTAAACTGCGTGGAACGCCAGTGCGGAGGCCTGATCCGCAACGTGTAGTCGAACTTCCCGCTCTTGCAGGCGTGGCTGCCTGGCGCGTTACGGCCGGTACCGCCTGCGGCCCGGTGCGGGGAGGCGATGCGCGACAGCCGCTGCGACGCGGGCTCGCGCCCGAAGGAGCGGCGAAGCTGCCGCCCAGCAGCGGCAGGACCCCGCTACCTCAGCCGCCTCCGGCGGGATGCCGCGCCGATCCAAGTGCCCGGTGAGCCAGCGCCGCGCCCAGAGTGCGGGACCTGGCCGTCCGGCCTGGCGTGTCGGAGGCGTGCCCTTGAAGCAGTTCGTGGGGAAAGTCTTCACAGGGATTGTCTGTTCGGGCTTGTTCGGGCCGGGCCTCGGCTAGCCGGTCTGATCCGCGTGCCGGTTCCGGTCAGGTGCGCTGGCCGTCCGCCGGTTGCCTCCCCACCAGGTCAGTATGGGCTCCGGTGCGCGCTGTTCCATGCCCTCGCCCTCGTCGTGGTCGCCGTATCGCCGCAGCCCGACGAGGCAGGCGACGCCACCGGCGACGGCAACCAGTGAGAACGACCAGTAGCTGCCGCGGTGCTGAGCGTCGCGCAGCGCGAGCTCGACGGCGGCGCCGATCGCCGCGGCCGCGTACATCGCGTTCCCGGCCAGGGCCCGCGCCCGTGTCCTGATCAGTGCCTGCCGCTCGTCCGCCCGCCTGCCGATCAGCACGCGCAAGCCGCTAGCGCGCCCGGCGCACCAGTAGCTGATGGTGCCGACGGTGACTACTACCGCGAACGGCCAGTTCCTGCCCCAGCCCCCGGTGTCGGGCAGCGCGAGGGCGGCTATGCCGCTGATCGCCGCGGCCGCGTACATCGCGTTCCCGGCCAGGGCCCGTGCCCGCGTCCTGACCAGCGCCTGCCTTTCATCGGCCCGGCGGCCGATCAGCAGCGCGGTGAAGTCGCTGTCTCGGCCGCCCCACACGTAGTAGACGATTGCCATGGGGATCGCCGCCACCGCCAGTGGCACGGCGGCGCCCCATCCCTGGCCGATGGCGTCGGCGGCGGCAAACGCGCCGAACCATGCCAGCACGAGCGACGCCATCAGCAAGCCGCGGTTCCTGCTGCTGTTCATGACCCTGTCACCTCGTCCTCCGGGTCGAACATCTTGTCGACCGGCATGTCGAAGAACCGCGCGATCCGGAACGCCAGCGGCAGTGACGGGAGGTACCGGCCGCTCTCGATCGAGATCACCGTCTGGCGGGAGACCCCGAGCGCCGCTCCCAGCTCTGCCTGGGACAGGCCTCGCTGGGTGCGCTGTTCCCGGACCCGGTTCCGCATGATGTCAAGGTAACTTAACACTCCGGTTAGGTCAAGCACCCTTTACATATCGGCCTGACCTGCTGAGTGACCCGGTACTCAGCTGCCAGCCAGCCCGCCGACACCGGCCCGGCCATAGCCTGAGCGAGGGGACGGTGCCGTCCGCTTGACAGAAATAGGACCGTCGGGCAGAAGGGCTACGCGAGTCTAGGACGCCGCTGAACAACCTGTATACGTCGGCTGCCTTAGGCGCTCGTGATGACGGGCATGGCCGGCTGGTGGGCCTCCCCGGCCTTCCGGCAGGCCAGCGAGTCCCGGAGCCAGCGTGTCCGCAGCGGCCCGACCGGGCCTGAGGCTTTCGGGCGGCACTGAGGCGGTGCCGGGCGGTCAGGCCAGGACCCAGGCCCCGCCCGGGCGGGTCAGGCCGGCCTTGACCAGGGTCCGCAGGTTCAGCCCGGCGCACCTGGTATGCAGCCAGGCGTTGTTCTTGCTGGTCCCGATGTAGCGCAGCCTGACCCGGCGGCCGTTCTGGGTGGCGGTCCAGGCGATGGCCCGCTCGATATTCGACCGGGTCGGGTAGGCGCGCCGGAACTCCGGCGTGCGGGCCTGGGCGCGGGCGGCGCGCAGCAGGCCGTCATGCGGGTGGATGGACATCGACCGGCCATCTTTGGCGGTGGTGCACCGGTCCCGCAGCGGGCAGCCGGCGCACGCGGCACCGAAGCTAACGGCCCTGGCCGGGCTCATCGGCCGGGTGAGGCCGTTCGGGCAGGTGACCGTGCCCTGGTCCTCATCGACGGTGAAGTCATCGACGGTGAGCCCGCCGGGCACGGCCGGGCGCAGCGGGCCGGGCTTGATGAAGGTGTCGTGCCCGCCGTCACGGTAGGCGGCACGCGCCTCCCCGCTGCCGTAAGCCGAATCGCCGTAGACCTCAAGCCGGCGGTCCGGCCCTGGACTGGCTTCCGCATCCGGGCCGGCCTGCGGTTCTGCATCGTCCCCGCCGCCCGCCGCCGCGTTCTCCTGCTCCGCCGTGCCCGCGTCGCCGCCGGCTGCTGCGGGCGGGCTGGCGCGGAAGCGGTCGCGGCCGGCCATCTTCACGCCGTTCTCCGCGTCGGTGCTGCCCGGCCCGGCAGCCATCGTCATCTCGCAGTCGGTGATCAGCCCGGTGTCCGGCTCGGCGGCCACATGCCCCCGGAACCCGTCCCGGCGCTTCGACTTCGACTTGCGGGTGTGCCGGGCCTCGCGGTCCACGGTGCTGATCACCCGGCCGGGGGCGACTTTCCTTGCGATCCGCCGCGGCCCGTCGGTCCCGTCGGAGTCCTCCGCCGGCTCCACGTCCTGCCCGGCGACCAGGGCCAGCAGCCCGAGGGCATCCGCGGCGGCAGCGTCCCGCTGCGGCGCGTCAGGCCCGGTCAGCTCCTCCAGCACCGCCAGCGCGTCATTCACCAGATCGCTGACCAGTGCCTGCTTCGCCTGCGGGTCGTCCCAGTCGATCGGCGGCTTGCCCGCACGGGAGTAGTCCAGCTGGCACACCTGCCCGATCACCTGCGCCGCGCCGGGAACCACCCGGGCGACCCGGCGGATCGCCGCGACCAGCTGAGTAACTGTGTCCTGGGTGGACACGGCGTCGTCGAAAACAGTCGAGTCCACGCAGCGCTTGCGCCGGCCCCGCAAGATCCCCGTCTGCGCGATCACCTCCGCGACCGCGTCGAACACCCGGCCCGGGCGCTGCGAGGCGGCGATCCGCCGCCGCCAGTACACCAGCGCAGAGGGATCAAACCACGTCTGCAGCAGCGACCGGCCGCACGACACCTTCCAGCGGATGTCGAAGCACAGCGCGTCGGCGGCCTGCGCGTCCGACAGCGCGTACAGCTCCTTGAGCACCAGCACGCTCCCGATCAGATCCGCGGGCAGCGACGGGCGCCCCGTCGGTGAGGGGAACAGGTCCGCGGTGAAGCTGTCGGGGAACAGTTCCCGGCGGTGCTCTGCCAGGAACGCGAACACACTGCCGGCCGGCACCAGGCTCCCGGTGATCTCCCCGGCGTCCCACAGATCCCGGTCCATCCGCGCTCTTCCCTGCATAGGAAGATCATCCCAGATGATCGAACACATTGCCGGCAAAACGTCGGTCAGGGCACAGGGTTATTCAGCGGCGTCCTAGGGTTCGGTCCTGGTCCGCCGAAGGCTGGGCCTGCTGGCCACAGCTCGGTCATCTGGCTCGGTGTGAGCGGGTTTCGGCAGGCTTGCTTCGAGCACGCTGCGCTGGGTCTCGGCCGGTGCCTGGGCGAGGTGGGTGAACCAGTCGATGCCCTTGGGCCGGTCGATACATTACTCTGGCGGACGCCGCTGGCTGCCTGACCTGCCGCGCGATGATCGCGCGGCAGGTCAGCGTTGTCAGACGGAGCACCTGCCAGCCGGGACTTCACTCTTGCTCGACGGCGGCGATCTTGTCGCGAAGCTGGTCAAGATCGAAGGCGATCAGCACCCTGATCTCGGTGCCGTTGCGCCGTACTGCTGCCCAGCAGCGGGGCTCGGCGGAGCAGGTGATCTGCCAGGCCGGGTAGTTCTCCAGCAACCGGGCGAGCTTGCCTGTCATGATCGGCAGCGTAACCGGCAAAGCCGGTAAAGCCGACATTCCCGGCACCGGCATTACTGTCACCTGTAAGTAAGGTCGGCCGGCCAACATCTCGCCTCGGCTGCCGGGAAAGTCAGGGTTTCCATTCCTCGTCCTCGGCTATCGCCTGGACGATTCCTTGCTTGTGCTCCCAGCATGTTCCCCAGTGATCACGCCACCGGACGGCCGGGTAGCAGCCGTGCAGGCTGCTGACCGCCAGAGCGTCGTGGCTGTAGCGCATCCCGGCATCGGCCGGCGCCAGGA
>JBKQSL010000516.1:0-3494 GCA_052143655.1 Streptosporangiaceae bacterium
GCAGGTGAGTGCATGGCACAGCGGTGATGACGATCCCGGTAAGCGTCTAGTCGGCGGCCGGATTACCGTCTGTGGTCGCGTGTTCTTCATCCATAGGCCGCTCTAGCCAAGGCTCCGGCCCAACGATCGCGGGAGATCTCAAGGCCATGCGGGCTGCCCGCTGATACTCAGCGACTGCACTCGATAACTGGGCGCGTCGTGCGCGCCACGTGTCTCGATCAAACTGCGCCGACAGTGCCTCGTGCTCGAGGGCGACCAGGTATGCGTGAATGCGGTGCGCCGTCGTGTAGACGTCGCCGGTGTCTAGCAGCTGGATCTGGGCCAGCGCCAAGTTGAACCGATCGTTTAGAGCTTGATGGCGCGCACCGTTCTCGATACTCGCCTTTTGTGCGGTCGGTGCTCGAGCTAGTGCCGTAGCAGATCACGTTTGCCTCGCGGACGGCCTTGGCCGGGTAGCTGTCGCGGGCGCTGCTGATCCTTGAGACTGGCCGGGTGAGCGAACGCCTGCGGGTGCGTGAGATTGATGATGATGAGGGACGGCGGCTGGTGCGGATCGTGCGCCGGGGCACGGGGTCGGTGGTGACCTGGCGGCGGGCGCAGATGGTGCTGCTGTCGGCGCAGGGCATGGATGTGCCCGCGATCGCGAGGGTCGCGTTCACCAGCGAGGACCGGGTCCGGGACGTGATCCGCAACTTCAACGCCGACGGGTTCAGCTCGCTCTGCCCCAGATACCGTGGCGGGCATCTGCCGAAGTTCACTCTGGGCCAGCGGCGGGAGATCAAGAAGATCGCCCGGTCCCGCCCGGCCGAGCATGACCTGCCGTTTTCCGCCTGGAGCCTGTCGAAGCTGGCGGAGTTCCTGGTGGCCGAGGGGGTGGTCGACGACATCAGCCACGAGGGCCTGCGCATGCTGCTCCGCGAGGAGGGCGTCACCTTTCAGCGCCTGAAAACCTGGAAGGCGTCGAAGGATCCGGACTATGCGGTGAAGAAGGCCCGGGTGGAGCACCTGTACGCGATCGCCGACGGCGAGGTGAGCCCCGAGGCCGGCGAGCCGGAGGTGATCTTCTGCGTGGACGAGTTCGGGCCGCTCAACCTGCAGCCCCGGCCCGGCCGGCAATGGGCAGCGGTCAGCGGCAAGGGCAAAGAGCCCGGCCGCGCACCTCGCCGCCGGATGCGCGCCACGTATACCCGCACCGCCGGGGTGCGGCACTTATTCGCCGCCTACGAGCTGGGCGAAGACAAGCTCTACGGGCACGTCAAGCCGCGCAAGACCCGGACCCGGTTCCTGGAATTCTGCCGCTACCTGCGCTCTCGCTACCCGCCGAGCACCCGGATCGCGATCATCTGCGACAACTTCAGCCCGCACCTGACCACCGCCCGCGACACCCGGGTCGGAGACTGGGCCGCGGCCAGCAACGTCGAAATCGCTTACACGCCGACAAATTCATCGTGGTTAAACCGGATCGAAGCGCAGTTCACCGCACTGCGGTACTTCGCACTCGACGGCACCGACCACGCCAGCCACCGCGAGCAGGGCAGCATGATCCGCCGGTACATCATCTGGCGCAACAACCACGCCTACGACGAACGACTCCGCCGCATCATCAACCGGGCAAACGTAGCCTGACACGGCACTAGCTCGCTGATCGCCAGGGTCGCCGCCCATCCTGCGGCCGAGTACTCGCTTAGCTTGTCGTTTAACCTGCGCGTTCGCGCCGTATCTTGAGCGTGAGTTCCCTCTTCGTCGTTTTGCCGACGTCATGACGCGGTGCCGGCTGACGGTTCTTCGACCCTGGCGGGCGGCCGGGGCCGGGTTTGCCGGGTTTCGGTGCACCGGCTGGCTGGGCGGCTGTCGCGCGGATGTTCCTAAATCCCCGGCGGACCCGGGCCGGGGTCAGGCGGCCCGGCAGGGCGGGCCGTTCCCAGGGCAGGCGCAGGTCCGCGGCCAGCGGACGGGCAAGTCGCAGCTGGGCGTGGCAGGCGATGATCAGCCAGGTCCACCGGTCCGCGGCCTCAGGGTCGCGGATTTTCGGGGCGGTCCACCCGAGGACCTGCTTGAACAGCCGGAAGGTGTGCTCCAGATCGAAACGGCGCAAGAACGCCTGCCACAGCCGGTCCACGTCATGAGGCAGCGCCCCGGTCCGTGACCACCACAGCCATACGGGCCTGGGGTCGCGGTCCCCGGGCAGGTGATCGACCTGCAGCCGGATCAGGGTGCCCTCGATCACCGGCAGCGGGCCATCGTGATCGAGCCAGGCGGCACGGTGGGTCAGCCGCGGGTGCACCCGGTCCCAGGCGGCAGTCACCGCCGTCCCGTAGCGGGACGTCACCGTGGTCGCTGCCACCTGCGGGGCCGGCCATGTCGCCGGGTCCGCGAGGGCCAGTTCCCCGCCGTGCTTGCGGGGCCGGCCCATGGTGCCAGGCTGGCGCGGCGGTGCGGGCAGCTGCATCACCCGGTCGCTGCGCAGCCGCCCCAGCAGTTCCGCCGGGAGATCCGCAAGCAGGTAAGCGAGCCGGGTCACGTCGTAGCCGGCGTCGAAGATGACCAGGATGGGCAAGTTACCCTCGCGCCACTGCCCGGCCTCGATCAGCCGGGTGATGACCTCGCGGACCTGGACGGCAGTGACCGCGGTCTCGTCGTCATCAGGGCCCAGGCGCACCGCGTCCAGCACGGCAGTCCACGAGGTGCGGCCCGGCTCCAGCGCCGCTATCACCGAGTACGGCCAGCCCGGGATCATCTGCGCCTGCCCTTTCCCCCGCCCGTAGACATGGCAGAACAAACGCTCCGGGCTGGTCCCCGCACCGGGCCGCAGCCAGTTACTCACGTCCACCGCCAGCATCAGCCGCCCATCCGCGGCCCGCGGTAACGGCAGCCCCGTCACAGAACGCCGCAGCCGCCTGATGCCGATCCGCCCATGGCTCACCGCGTCATACAAGGCGCCATGGCCACGCCGGTGCTCCGCCGCCAGCGACAGCCCGGCCAGCGTCTTCACCGGCCCGTCTGCGCACAGCACCGAGTCCGCCAGCTCGAAGATCTCGTCCCTGCGGGCAGTCAGGCAGGCATGGAACTCCCGGCGGAACCGCGACAGCACGGCGAGGGACTCGACATCAGCAGCACGGTCTAGCAAGCTATCCATCACGGCCTTCGTGGTGATCATGGTCCTTTGGCGAGAACACATGATCATGCGGAGGCCGCACTCACGCACCGCGACACGCCGGGCACACCGATTCAAGATCGGCAAAACACCCAGGCCTCAGTCGGGCAGGTTAAACGACAAGCTTAAGGCGCGCCACCCGCGCAGTATCGATCTCGTGACGGCCCGCCAGTCTTTGCTGATAGAACACGACGAGAATGCCGACGAGGCCGGATATGACCGCACCCAGGACGACCGCCAACGCACTAGTCACCCACAGTCCTTCCGCTTTCCTTGAGATGCAGCCAGCCGCACGTCGAGGTATCCCGCCAGCGTCCGATGCGCACGGCCGGTTGGCAGG
>JBKQSL010000517.1:0-4982 GCA_052143655.1 Streptosporangiaceae bacterium
GCTGAGCTGCCTGGGCTGAGCTGCCTGGGCTGAGCTGCCTGGGCTGAGCTGCCTGGGCTGAGCTGCCTGGGCTGAGCTGCCTGGGCTGAGCTGCCTGGGCTGAGCTGCCTGGACTGAGCTGCCTGGACTGGGCTGCCTGGACTGGGCGGCTCAGCTGTCGTCGTTGTCACGGCGGACGCCGCCGAAGCCCTTGATCAGCCGGCTGCCGACGTCGGCAGCAGACCCGGCTGCGCCGCGCACCGCCCCGATCAGCGGGTCCGAGCTGCGGTTCCACGACTCCTGGTAGGACTTGGCCGCGGCCTTGAACTCCTCGCCCACCGAGGTGTCCGGGTCGTCCTCGCGGCGCGGGTAGTTCCCGGCCAGGATGTCGCGGTACTGGTTGCCGGCCGCCCACCGGTCCAGCTCGGCGAACCGCACCACGGCGAACGGGTGCGTGGTGCCCTGCAGCTGAAGCAGCTTGAGCAGGCCCTCGCGGACGTCCGGCACCGCGTCGTACTCGTGCGCCTGCCGGTGGAACGCGTCGCTGGACAGCTCGCTGAGCCGGGCGCCGCCCGCGGTCTTCATCAGCGCCCGCCGGGCCGCGTCGACATCCTGCCCGGCCAGCAGCCCGGCCCGGTCGGCGGACAGCTCGGACTTGCGGTACCACTCCTCCAGGCCCCAGATCACCGCCTTGAGGCCGAGCCAGGCGAACGGCACCAGCGCCAGCCGGGCCGCCAGGTTCACCAGGTAGTAGAGCATCGTCCGGTACACCGCGTGCCCGGACAGCACGTGCCCGAGCTCGTGCCCGATCGCGAAGCGCATCTCCTCGGCGTCGAACAGGTCCACCATCCCGGTGGTGACGACGATGAACGGCTTGTCGGTGCCCAGCGTCATCGCGTTCACCAGCGGGTTCTGGCTGATGTACAGCTCGGGCACGCGGGGCAGGTCGAGGATGTAGGCGCCGTCCAGCATCATCTGGTACAGCTCGGGGAACTGGTCCTCCGACGCCCGGACCGCGCTGGCGAGGAACACCAGCCGCAGGCTACGGTCATTGAACAGACCGGCCAGGTTGCGGAGAATGACGTCGAAACCGGTGAGCTTGCGCAGCGCAACCAGCGCGGAGCGGTCGGCAGGGTGCTCGTAAGCACGTGAGCTGATGCCGGGAAGGCGCACCCGGGAACGGTCGGGGACAGAGGTCATACCGTCATCGTAGGTCCCGCAAGCCGGAGGTGGACACGCATGGCAGCTGAGCCAGCCCCAGCGGCGGCCATGTTCGAGCCCGACGCCGAGTCGATGCCGCCCGAGCGGCTCGCCGCGCTGCAGGCCGAGCGGCTGCGCAGCCTGATCGACCGGCTGCTGGCCGCGGGCGGGATCCAGGCGGCCCGGCTCAAGGAGACCGGGGTGACCGGCGGCGGCGACGTGACGCTGGCCGACCTGCCGCGGCTGCCGACGACCGGCAAGCGCGACCTGTGGGACTCCTATCCGTTCGGCATGCTGGCCGTGCCGCAGTCGGATGTCGTGGCGGTGCACGGCTCCAGCGGTACCGGCGGCCGCCCGACCCTCGTCGGCTACACCCGCGGCGACCTGAAGCTGTGGGCGCGGATGTGCGCGCGGGCGCTCGCGGCGGCCGGCGCGACCACGAGCAGCATCGTGCACAACGCCTACGGCTACGGCCTGTTCACCGGGGGCATGGGCATCCACCAGGGGGCGGTGGAGCTCGGCGCGACCGTGGTGCCGATGTCGGGCGGCATGACCGACCGGCAGGTGCGGCTGATCGCCGACCTCAAGCCGGACATCCTGACCTGCACGCCGTCGTACGCGGTCCGGCTCGGCGAGGCGCTGGCGGCCGCGGGCGTCACCCCCGGCAACGGGCTGGCGCTGCGCGCGGGCATCTTCGGCGCCGAGCCGTGGAGCGAGGCGATGCGGGCCCGGCTGAACGAGCTGCTCGGCATCCGCGCCCTGGACATCTACGGGCTGTCGGAGGTGATCGGCCCGGGCGTCGCCGCCGAGTGCTACCCGGCGGCCGACGGGCTGCACGTCAACGAGGACCATTTCCTGGTCGAGACGCTGGACCCGGAGACCACCGAGCCGGTGCCCGACGGCGCCGACGGCGAGCTGGCGTTCAGCACCGTGACCAAGCAGGCGCTGCCGCTGCTGCGCTACCGTACCGGCGACATCGCGGCGCTGCGCCGCGGCAGCTGCGAGTGCGGCCGGACGCTGGTGCGGATGAGCAAGATCACCGGGCGGATCGACGACATGCTGGTGATCCGCGGTGTCAACGTCTACCCCAGCGAGGTCGAGCGGGTGCTGCTGGCCGACAGCGCGCTGTCGCTGGACTACCTGCTGGTAGTCGACGAGCGGGCGCCGGGCCGGCAGCTGATCGCGTGCTGCGAGTTCCGGGCCGGGTGGCCGTTCCCGCTGCCGCGGGTCAGCGACCTGCAGGCCCGGCTGGCGCGGGCGCTGGGCCTGAACATCCAGGTGCGGGTGGTGCCGCCGGGCACAGTGCCGCGCACCGAGGTCGGCAAGGCCCGGCGGATCGTGCGCTGGGCGGGCGGTGAGCCGCCGCTGCCTGGTATTGATTGACCATCCCGGTGGTTGACCCGGCCGGGCGCCGGCCCGCCGCGGCCGGCCCGAGCGAAGGGCAGCAGATGGCGCAGACCAGCGCGGCCAGCCGGGCGTGGACCGCAGCCGATGTGGGCGACCAGTCCGATCGCACGGCGGTTATCACCGGGGGTAATTCCGGCATCGGCAAGGAGGCCGCGCGGGTGCTGGCCGCCCGCGGCGCGACCGTCGTGCTCGCCTGCCGGGACGCGGGCCGGGCGCAGGCCGCGGCGCAGGACGTCGGGGCCGGGCTGCCGGACGGCCGGGTGCAGATCGTGGCCCTGGACCTGGGCTCGCTGGAGTCGGTGCGGGCCGCCGCGGCCGAGATCACCGGCCGGTTCCGCCAGCTGGACCTGCTGATCAACAACGCGGGCGTTATGTTCCCGCCGTACCAGCAGACCGCCGACGGCTTCGAGCTGCAGTTCGGCATCAACCACCTGGGGCACTTCGCGCTCACCGGGCTGGTACTGCCCAGCCTGCTGGCCACCGGCGGCTCGCGGGTGGTGACCGTGAGCAGTAACGGGCACCGGGCGGGCCGGATGCGGTTCGGCGACCTGAACTCCGCCAGCGGCTACCACCGAGCGTCGGCTTACGGCCAGTCGAAGCTGGCCAACCTGCTGTTTACCTACGAGCTGCAGCGGCGGCTGGCCGCCGCCGGGACGACCACGATCGCCGTCGCTGCGCACCCCGGCACCGCACGTACGCAGCTGAGCCGGTACATGCCGTCCTGGACCGCCGGCTTCATGTCGCCCAGGCTCGGCCCGCTGACGTCCTGGTGGGTGCAGGATGCTGGGATGGGCGCACTGCCGACGCTGCGCGCGGCCACCGATCCCGGCGCGGCCGGCGGGGACTACTTCGGCCCGTCCGGCCCGCTCCAGATGACCGGCCCGCCGGTGCGGATGCGCTCCAGCGCGCGGTCCTACGACGCCGGCGCCGCGCACCGGTTGTGGACGGAATCGGAGAAGCTCACCGGTGTCAGCTACCCGCTGTAGGGCGGCCCGCCGGCGGCGCGGACTGGCGCCGTGCGCGCGGCGAGCAGCCCGGCCCTCTACAGTCGGCCTATGACCCAGCTCGGCGCGGGCAAGCGCATCGGGGTGATGGGCGGCACGTTCGACCCCATCCACAACGGCCACCTGGTCGCGGCCAGCGAGGTCGGGCACGTGTTCGCGCTCGACGAGGTGATCTTCGTGCCCACCGGCCAGCCGTGGCAGAAGTCCGCCCGCTCGGTCTCGCCGGCCGAGGACCGGTACCTGATGACGGTCATCGCCACCGCCTCCAACCCGCGCTTCTCGGTCAGCCGGGTGGACATCGACCGGCCGGGGGAGACGTTCACCATCGACACGCTGCGTGACCTGCGGGCGCAGCGGCCGTCCGCGGAGTTCTTCTTCATCACCGGCGCCGACGCGCTCGCCCGGATGATCTCCTGGCGGGACACCGAGGAGCTGTTCGAGCTGGCGCACTTCGTCGGCTGCACCCGGCCGGGGCACCGGCTGTCCGGGCACGGTCTGCCAGACGAGCGGGTCAGCCTGATCGAGATCCCCGCGCTGGCGATCTCCTCCACCGAGTGCCGTGACCGGGTCCAGGCCGGCGAGCCAATCTGGTACCTGGTGCCCGACGGCATCGTCCAGTACATCAGCAAGCGCGGCCTGTACGCCGACGGCGACGGCATAGGCGGCTAGCGGCCAGGGGCTGCAGGTCAGAACGTCCGGATGGCGATCTCCGCGGGTGCTGCGAGCAGCTCCTCGATCTCGGAGTCCAGCCTGCTGAGCGTGATGGACGTGCCGGCCATGTCCAGCGAGGTGCAGTAGTTGCCGACGTAGTTGCGCCGCACGTTGATGCCGCGCTGGGCCAGCTGCTCGTGCGCGTACCCGTACAGCAGGTACAGCTCGCTGATCGGGGTGCCGCCGAGCCCGTTGACCATCAGCGCGACATCGTCGCCGGACTGGAACGGCAGGTCGGTGACGACCGCCTCCAGCAGCTCGTCCACGATCTCGCTGGCGCTGGCCAGCTTCTCCCGGCGGCGGCCGGGCTCGCCATGGATGCCGACGCCCATCTCCATCTCGTCGTCGCCGAGCTCGAACAGCGGGGACCCTTTCGCCGGGGGCGTGCACGAAGTCAGCGCCATCCCCATCGTGCGCGTCACCGAGTTCACGCGCTGTCCGAGCTTGACGAGATCGTCGAGCTCGGCGCCGCGCTCGGCCGCCGCTCCGACAGCCTTGATCACGAAGAAGTTG
The DNA here is from genome assembly GCA_052143655.1 of Streptosporangiaceae bacterium. GTDB lineage: Bacteria > Actinomycetota > Actinomycetes > Streptosporangiales > Streptosporangiaceae > CAVSUR01. The sequence goes on from JBKQSL010000517.1 coordinate 4,815, forward strand.
CCGGCCACGCCCCGGCGACCGACCGTGTAGGTCGAGTCCTTCACCGCCACGTCGTCGTCGACGACGATCGTCGCGATCTTGATGTCCTCGGCCTCCGCCAGCTCGCGGCCCATGTCGAACGACATGCGATCGCCCGTGTAGTTGTTGATGATGTGGAGCACGCCCTTC
>JBKQSL010000518.1:0-5190 GCA_052143655.1 Streptosporangiaceae bacterium
GGCGCGGGCATGACGCTCAAGGTGGGCGCGGGGCAGTCCCGGGCCTGGTCGGCGTTCGAGGCCGAGGTCACGCCGGGCTTCGACGTCGGCGCGCATCTGCATGGCGAGGCCGAGGAGCTGTTCTACATCCTGGAGGGCGAGCTCGACCTGCTCGCCTTCGAGCCGCGGATCCGGACCGCGGGCGGCTGGCAGAGCTGGGAATCGGCCGCCGGCGCGCGGGTGGTGCGCGGCGGGCCGGGCAGCACGATGTTCGTGCCGGTCGGCTGCCCGCACGCGTTCGCCAATCCCGGAGCCGCGCCCGCCCGGATGCTGTTCCTGGTCTCCCCGCCGGGGCACGAGCGCTACCTGGAGGAGATCGGCGAGCTGATCGGCCAGCCCGGGCCGCCCGACCCGGCGGCCATCGCGGAGGTGCGGGCCAGGCACGACATCCAGCAGCTCACCCCGATGGTCGCCATCCGGCCGCAGTAGCAGCGCGGCTGGCTCACCAGGGGCCAGGCAGAAGCGGCAAAGTGCTCAGCTCCACGGAGTCGACCTCGGTCTGCGCCGGGCCGGCGGGGTACCGGCCACCCGGCCGCACTCCGGGCCGGCGCCACAGCAGGAAGGACACGGTGATGTCGCCCGCCAGCACCTGGTGGTGCGCGGGTCGGCGTGCCGGATCGGAAAGCCGGATGACGTCACCGACGCCGTCGTCTATCTGGCCGGAGCCGGCTTCCTTACCGGCACTGTCCTGGAGTGCACCGGCGGATCTAACCTCACCGCCGCGGCCCTCGCCAGCTGACCCGCTCTCCTATCGGTCAGGTCGCGCCGTGACACGCTGCTGCGCTCGCGCTGCCCTGAGATCCCTCCCTGGGCTCGCGCTCGGGGTCATTGATACGTGTGTCCGGCGAGCTGTAACACCGCGCGGAGCGGCGGCTCAGGTCTCGGCGAGGCCGAGCCGCCGGTGCAGCCTGGCCAGCGGGGCGGGCGCCCACCAGTTCCAGCGTCCGAGCAGGGCCATCAGAGACGGGACCAGCAGCGCCCTGACGATGAACGCGTCGATGAGGACGGCGGCTGCGACGCCGACGCCGACCTCCTTGAGGAACACGAGCTTGGAGGTGGCGAACGCGCCGAGGGCCGCCGCCAGCAGGATCGAGGCATAGGTGATCAGCCGGCCGGTGCGCTGCATGCCCGCCGCGATGGCTTCCCGCTCGGGCACGCCGGGACCCCGCGCCTCGCTGATGCGGGCCAGCAGGAACACGCCGTAATCGGTGGACAGTGCGAAGGCCAGGGCGGCCAGGATCAGGAAATCCGTCTCCTCGATTCCGCCCTGGCTGGTATAGCCGAACAGCCCGGTGAGCCGACCGTCCTGGAAGATGACCACCAGCAGGCCGGTGGCGGCGGCCGCGGTGAGCGCATTCATCAGCAGTGTCTTGACCGGGAGGATCACCGATCCGGTCATCAGCCACAGCAACACCACGGTGACCAGGACGAGGATCACGATCGCGACCGGGAGTGTGCTGGCGATGGTGGCGCCCTGATCGGCGAAGGCGGCGGCTGATCCGCCGACCAGGACCGGGACGGGCGCGGGGAGGGCCCGCACTGCTGTCACCGTCCGCTGTCCGGCCGCGGAGATCGGGTCGGCCGGGCTGGCCAGCCTGATTTCCCAGGTTCCGGGGGCCAGCTGGGCCGGGCCGCTGGCCTGGGTTATGCCGGGCAACCTGGCCAGGCGTCTGGTGTAGCTGGCCAGCGCCGGCTGCGCTGAGGCGGGCGCCGAGGCCACGACGATGATCGGGTTCGCATTGCTGGCCGGGGGAACTGCCGGGCGATGGTGTCGGAGACGACCCGGCCGCTCTGGCTGGCGGGCAGCACGGTGGCGTCGATGCCGCTCCAGCGGACGGCCAGCGCCGGGGACGCGACGACCAGCAGCAGCGCCGCCGTGCCGGCGGCCACCAGGACCGGATGGCGCATCACGCCGCTGGCCAGCCGGTACCAGCCGCCCGCGGGCTTCGGGGGCCTGGCGCGGCTGATCCGGCGGCTGAGCAGGACCAGCAGGGACGGGACGATCAGCAGGGCGCTGGCCGCGGCGACGAGGGCGACAACCACGCCACCGAGGCCCATGGAGACCAGGAAGCGCTGGGGAAACACGGTCAGCGCGGCCAGCGCGGCCGCCACCGTTACCGCGCTGAACACGACCGTCCGGCCGGTCGTGGCCAGCGTGACCCGCAGCGCACGTTCGGTGCTGGGGTCCTGGCGCATCTCATCACGGAACCGCCAGACCAGGAACAGGCTGTAGTCGACGGCCAGCCCCAGGCCCAGGCCGATGACCAGGTTGAGCGCGAAGATCGACAGGGGCAGCGCCATGTTGATCAGCCGCAGGACCAGGAAGGTGCCCAGCACCGCCGTCCCTCCCACGGCGATGGGCAGCAGGGCCGCGACGCCGCGGAAGATGAGCAAGGCGAGGATGGCGAGCAGCGGGAAGGCGATCGCCTCGGCGAGGCCGAGGTCGGCCTGGGCCTGCTTGCCCAGCTGCTGGCCGGCGACATCCGCACCGCCCGGCAGCACGTCGGTCCGGCCACGCAGCGCCGTCTGGATGCCCGAGACGACCGTGTTCGGGTCGGGCGCGGCCCGCAGCGTCGCGACCACCAGTGACGAGCGGCCGTCGGCGGAGACCAAGCCCGCCAGATGGCCGGGAGCAGGGGCGGTGACCGTGGCGACGCCCGGGACGCGCGCGATCTCCTGCGCGGCCGAAGCCACGGCCGGGCTGCCGGGCGGTGCCGACACCAGAGCCAGCACGCCGGGGCTGCTCTCCTTGCCGGTGGCCTGCTCGATCAGGGCCTCGGCGCGGGCGCTGGCGGAGTTCGGGTCGCTGAATGGGTTGCGAGCGTTGAGCAGGCCGGTGGCCGTGGCCCCGAACACCCCGGCCACCGCGAAGACCGCCAGCGCGACCAGGAGCATCCGGCGCGGGTGGCGGAGGGCCAGGCTGGCCAGCGCACCGAGCATGTCAGTCGGCCCGGCCGGGCGTCCGCGCTCCTGCGGCGGACGCAGCCAGGAGCATCGGGCGGGCCTCGGCGACCCAGTCGAGCATCGCCTGCTCGCGGCGCACGCCGAACATTGCCGTCGACCGCCGGAACACCGAGGCGGGCCGCTCGGCCAGCTTGTCCGAGATCGCCGCCAGCAGGTCGCGGCGGATCACGGTCCGTGACTCGAAGTCTTCGAGCAGGGCCGCCAGCTGCCCGGGCGACAGGCGGTCTCCGAAGAAGATCCGCACCAGGAACTGGCTGCGCGCGCGGTCTTCCCTGATCTCCGGGTTCTCCAGCCAGCGGCGCAGCTCTTCGCGCCCGGCCGGGGTGATCTCGTGCACCCGCTTGGTGGGCGCGTTCTCCTGCTCGATCTCGGTGGCGTCGAGCAGGCCCAGACGGCCCAGCCGGTCGAGCTCAGCGTAGATGTGGCTGCGGGTCAGCGGGAAGAAGTTGCCGATTGACCGCTTCGCGTACGCAGTCAGCTCGTAGCCGGTCATCGGCCTGATCGACACGAGCCCGAGCACCACGTGAGTGGTCGCCGAGAGCCTGGGAATGCCTGCCATGGCGCTACCCTAGTCCTATTAGGACTAGGGTAGCAAGGGCGGGAATGAGGCGGGCGTCCCACTGGTTGCGGGCGGGCATGAGGATAGCGGTGATCGGCAAGGGCAACATCGGCGGGACGCTCGGGACCAGGTGGCGCGCGGCCGGGCACGACGTGGTCTACGGAGCCCGGGACGGCTCCGGCGAAGGCCCGGGCGGGGCGCCGGTGCGAAGCATCAGCGAGGCGCTGAAAGACGCCGACGTGGTACTGCTGGCCGTCCCCGGTCAGGCTGTGCCGGATGTCGTGAGCGAGCAGGGCGCGGCGCTCGCGGGCAAGGTGGTGATCGATGCGGTGAACCGGATGGGCGCGGCGGAGTTCGACAGCCGGGCGCTGATCGCGGGCGCCGCGCCGTCGGCCCGGTATGTGCGCGCGTTCAACACGCTGGGCTGGGAGAACTTCGCCGTCCCGGTGTCCGGCGCGAATCTCTTCTTCGCCGCCGATCCCGAGGCGCGGGCGCCGGCTGAGGAACTCATCAGCGCCGTCGGGCTCGAGCCGGCCTTCGTCGGCGACGCGACCGCGACGGCGACCGTCGACGCCCTGCTGCCGCTGTGGTTCGCGCTGGTCAGCCAGAACGGCGGCAACCGCAGGCTCGCGCTGCGCATTGTCCGCTAAGGATAGAACTGGCGCACCGATCGGCCAGTCTGTTCATTTCAACGGATGATCACCCGGAAGCTCCCGTGACCGGGACGGGCAGCCTCGGTGCATCCGATGCCCGCCCGGCGACGGACAGGACCCGGCGGAGATCGTGGCGGAGGTCGTCGCGATGACCGATCCAGGCCTGCCGACCAGTGTCGTGGCCACTGCCGTGACCGGGGCGGCGACCCGGGCGGGCCAGCGTCAGCAGCTCGCGTGGGCCCTGCAGGACCGGCCCGAGCTGCTGACCGGGGGCAGGCGCCCGTCCCGTCGGTGCTGCGGCTGATCGACCTGCTCTGCCGCCCCAGGCCTATTCCTTCCGCAACCAGCGCCGTCGTGTCCGCATCGCCGCTTGCGTCACCGCGACCGGGCAGGCCCGGGCGGACTTCGGCGTGCACATGCCCGGGGCGGCGGGCGCGGGATCTGCCCCGGCGCCGGGCCGCCGGGATCCCGGACGATCTGGAGTTCGCCGCGAAAACGCAGCCGGCGATGAATCAGCCAGCCCGGCTGCGCGCGGCCGGGCGGCCGGCCAGGCGGGCCGCATCCGACGAGGCCTGCGGCCGCAGCGAGAAGCTCCGCAAGAAGGCCGCGAAGGCCGGGCCGGCGTACGTGGCGATCATCCCGTGCGACTGCCAGGCCACCTTGCCGTCCGGCACGGCGATCCGCGCTGGCCAGGCTCTCAAAGAGGCGGTGCTCGAGCAGCGGTCGTGCGGGAACGGGCCCGAGGGCCCCCGCTTCAGCGGCTGGGCGCTGACCGCGGCCGCCGTCCCGGCCATCTTCCTGACAGTCCCGGAATTTCAAGGGCCCGGCAGAGGGTCTAACCAGCAGGCCGGCGTGCCCTGTACCGGTCGATGGCGACCTGTGGCTCGTCGAAGGGAAAGTCCTCCCCGTGGGTGTCCCGAATCGTGGCCAGGAAATCCAGGATGGCTTCGGCTTCCGCTGCTGAAAGGTCGGCGA
>JBKQSL010000519.1:0-15102 GCA_052143655.1 Streptosporangiaceae bacterium
TGTTCGCCGCGCTGCGCAGCGGTGCCAGCGGGTTCGTGCTCAAAGACACCCTGCCGGAGCAGCTACTGGACGCGATCCGGGTGACCGCTGGCGGCGAGGCGCTGCTGACCCCGCGCATCACCCGGCGGCTGATCGCCGAGTTCGCCCGCCACCCGGTGGCGGTGGCACCCGAGCCCGGCCCGGTGGCCGGGATTACCGACCGCGAGCGCGAGGTGCTGGCACTGGTGGCCGCCGGGCAGTCCAACGCCGAGATCGCGGCCGGCCTGCACCTCAGCGTGGCCACGGTCAAGACGCACGTCAGCCGCCTGCTGGCCAGGCTAGGCCTGCGCGACCGGGCCCAGCTCGTGGTTATCGCCTACGAGAGCGGGCTGATCAGGCCGGGGGAGCGGGCTCCCGGTCAGGCAGGGGAGCGGGCTCCCGGTCAGGCGGGCACGCGATGAGGCGGGCCCGCCGGGTGGTGCATCAGCGCGGCTGGCCCGCTGACGCCGCGTGCTGAGCCGGGCCCGCCTGGAGAACCGAGCCGGCCTGCTGAATCGGGGGCGCCTGCTCGGCCGGGCCGGCCAGCACCTCACGCACGGCCATGAACATCAGGTACGGCACCAGGTCGGCGGACCGGCGCACGACCCATCCAGTTCCCTTGGTTGCCAGCCAGGTCACCTCGGCCAGGCGGCCAGGCGGCGGGCTGACCGGCTCGGCTCCGGGCGGCGGCCCGACCGGGAACCCCGCCGCTGCCAGCTGGGCGTGGAACCGCCGGGCGATCAGCCGGTGCCCGCGCTCGCTCGGGTGCAGCCGGTCCACCGCCCACATCTGCCGCTCGTAGGCCTCCGCGTCGCAGGCCGCGTCGAAGTGCAGCGTGCCGTACTCGCGGGCCACGGCATCCAGCGCGGCGTTGACCGCGTGCGCGCGCCGGGCCAGCGGCCGGGCCAGGGCCGGGGGGAGCCCGAGCATCCGGCCGGGGTCAGGCAGCCGCATCGTCAGCACCTGCGCGCCGCTGGCCCGTAGCGTGCCGACCGCGGCGGTCGCCACGGCCCCGATCCGCCCCGGGTCGAAGCCCGCGCGCAGCGTGTCGTTCACGCCGAACACCACGCTGGCCAGATCGGGCCGCAGCGCCAGCGCCTGGGGCAGCTGGCGGTGCGCGATGTCCGAGGCGCAGGCGCCGTTCGATGCCAGGACGAACAGTTCCGGGTCGGGCAGGCTGGCAGCGAGCAGCTCGGCCCAGCCCCGCCAGGGCCGGCCGCCCGGCCGCCGGACCGGGTCGCCGACGCCGAGCGTGATCGAGTCACCGAGCGCCGCGAACCTCGTCATGCCGGCACCGCCGTGCCCGTCCGGCCGGTCCTGTCTTCCCCGCCGGGACCACCGGCCCGGCGGGCACCGTCGCCGCCGAGCACTGCGGCGTAGTGGCCGAGCAGTTCGTCGCAGGCGGCCGGCCAGCTGCGGCACAGCACCCGGCTGCGCGCTGCCCGGCCCAGCGCGCCGCGCCAGGCCGGGTCGCCGGCCAGCAGCGCCACCGCCTGGGCCAGCGCGCCGCCGTCACCGGGCGGCACCAGCAGCCCGGTCTGCCCGTGCTCCACCAGGTCGAGCGGGCCGCCGGCCGCGGGCGCCACCACGGGCACGCCGCTCGCGGCCGCCTCCTGCAGCGTGTTGCCGAAGGTCTCGTGCGGCCCGCTGTGCACGAACACATCCAGGCTGGCGTACACGGCCGCCAGGTCGTCGCCGTGCCGCGGGCCCAGGAACAGCGCACCGGGCAGCGCCCGCCGGGCCGCGGCCTCGGCCGGCCCGGATCCCGCGATGACCAGCCGGACGCCCGGCAGTCGGGCGACCTCGCTGAGCAGCGGCAGGCATTTCTCGGCCGCCAGCCGTCCCACGTAGCCGGCGATGACCTGGCCGCCCGGGGCCAGCGCGGCCCGCAGCCGGTCGCTGCGCCGGGCCGGGCTGAACCGGCTGGTGTCGACACCCCGGCCCCACACCCAGACACGCTCGAAGCCGTGGCTGCGCAACTGGCTGGCTGTGGCGGTCGAGGGTGCGAGCGTGCGGTCGGCGGCGTTGTGGATCCGGCGCAGCCGCCGCCAGGCTGCGGCCTGGCCGGCGGGCCCCGCGTGGTAGGTGCGGGCGAACGCGCCCAGGTCGGTGGCGAATACCGCCACCACCGGCAGCCGCAGCCGCCTGGCCGCCGTGGCTGCGGCTGCTCCCAGCAGGAACGGGCCGGCCAGGTGCACCAGCTCGGCACCGTGCGCGGCGAGGATCGCACGCAGCCGCGGCAGCGGCAGCCCGGCCCGGAAGCCGGGATAACCCAACCCGACCGACGGCACCCGGACCACGCGCGCGCCGGGGCTGACCTGCGGTGCCGGCCGCCCGCGGGCCGGGCGCGGGGCGACGATCAGCAATTCATGGCCCCGCGCAGCCAGCTGCTCGGTGACTCGCAGCGCCGTGTGCGCCACGCCGTTGACGTCTGGCGGGAAGGACTCGGTGACATACGCGATCCGCACGGCCACAGGCTGGCCGGCGATCGTGCACAACACGGCCGGGTGCCGTGACGGCCGGACTAACATCCGGTGACAAGTGGCCAAGTGAACTCGCAGGTCAGCCACCGGACTAGTGCTCCATCGGCCGGCCGGTCCCGGTCACGCTGCTGCCGTCCTGCTCGACGCCGGCCCAGTCTGGCCCGGCCCCGTCCGGACGAACCGCGGGCGGACTGGTGCCGACGGCGGCGATGCCGTCCGGGCTGGCAGCCGCCGTAGCGAGCCGGGCCGGACGCGAGCCGCCCTGCCACGGCCGGGCCATGGCCAGCCAGGCGGCGCCGGCCACCAGCAGCACCGCGCACAGGATCCAGCCGAGTGCCGTGGTGCCGACGCCGACGTACTTCAGGCCGGACGCGAAGATCACGAACGTGATGATCGGCCGGATGTAGCGGTCCGGTGCCCGCGACGACAGGAACGAGCCGACGAGCACGGCCGGCACGCTGCCGATCACGATCGAGGCGGTGACCGCGAACTCGACGTGGCCGAACGCCAGCGCGCCCAGCGCTGCCGCCAGCGTCAGCGGCACCGCCTGAGTCAGGTCGGTGCCGACCAGCTGGCCGGCGCTCAGCACCGGGTACAGGAACAGCAGCAGCACGATCATCAGCGAGCCGGAGCCGACCGAGGTCATGCCGACGATCACGCCGCCGATCATGCCGATGAGCACCGTGGGCACCGGCCGGCAGACCACCTCGTGCACCACGGCGGTGCGGGTATTGCCGCCGCGCCGGTCCAGGAAGTAGCGCAGCACCATGGCGCCTGCGCCGACCAGCAGCGCGGCGCCCAGCGCCAGCTCGATGTTCTTCTGGTCCGCGGTCGCGCCGCCCATCAGGTGCAGCAGGTAGGCCCCGACGAACGCCATCGGCACCGATCCCAGCGTCATCCAGCCGACCAGCCGCAGGTTCACCGTGCGCTTGGCCAGGTGCACGGCCGCGCCGAACGGCCGCATCAGCACTGCGGCCACCAGGTCGCTGGAGATCGCGGTCGACGGCTTGACACCGAACAGCAAGATCAGCATGGGCGTCATCAACGCGCCGCCGCCGGCGCCGGTCAGCCCGACGAGCAGGCCGACTACGGCACTGCCCAGGACGATATAAGGATCAACGTGCACGGCCACCTCCGGGCAAGCGTTGTCTGCAGCGCCACGAGCGTCCGCCGGGCGACCCGGATGGCCAGGCCGGCGGGCAGGTCGCGCATCCAGAGCCCAGACTATACAGACGGTCGGTTTTGTCCCTATAGTCAGCCGGTAGGTTTGGTAATGATCAGGCCTGCCGGCCAGGCGGCCCGGCTCGGCTCGGCGGGCCGATGGCCAGGCTGCCCGGCGTCCGTCGGTAGGCTGGTGGGATGTCAGCCCGGTCCGTCTACCCTGAACTCGAGCCCCTGCTCCCGCTGGTCCGCAAGCCGGTCCAGTACGTAGGCGGCGAGCTGAACTCGGTGGTGCAGGACTGGGAGGCCGCCGAGGTCCGGTGGGCGCTGATGTACCCGGACGCCTACGAGGTGGGGCTGCCGAACCAGGGCATCCAGATCCTCTACGAGGTGCTCAACGGCTGCGACGGCGTCCTCGCCGAGCGCACCTACAGCGTCTGGCCCGACCTTGAGGCGCTGATGCGCGAGCACGGCATCCCCCAGTTCACTGTCGACGCGCACCGCCCCGTCGGGGAGTTCGACGTGCTCGGCGTCAGCTTCGCCACCGAACTCGGGTACACCAACCTGCTCACCGCGCTGGACCTGGCGGGCATCCCGCTGTCGGCCGCCGACCGGGACGAGCGGCACCCGGTGGTGCTGGCCGGCGGCCATGCCGCCTTCAACCCCGAGCCGATCGCCGAGTTCATCGACGGCGCCGTGCTCGGTGACGGCGAGCAGGCGGTGCTGGACATCACCGCCGCGATCCGGGAGTGGAAGCGGGCCGGCCGCCCGGGCGGCCGGGACGGCCTGCTGGTGACGCTGGCGGGCCGGTGCGGGGTGTACGTGCCCCGGTTCTACGACGTCGAGTACCGGCCGGACGGCGCGATCAGCCGGGTCGTGCCGAACCGTCCCGGCGTGCCCCGCAGCGTCGACAAGCACACCGTGACCGACCTGGACGCCTGGCCGTATCCGGCCAGGCCGCTGGTGCCGGTGGCCGAGACGGTGCACGAGCGGTTCAGCGTCGAGATCTTCCGCGGCTGTACCCGGGGCTGCCGGTTCTGCCAGGCGGGCATGATCACCCGGCCGGTGCGCGAGCGGTCCATCACGACCGTCGGCTCGATGGTGCAGACGGGCCTGGAGGCCAGCGGCTTCGCCGAGGTGGGGCTGCTGTCGCTGTCCAGCGCCGATCACAGCGAGATCAACGAGATCGCCGTTGACCTGGCAGACCGGTACGAGGGCACGAACACCAGCCTGTCGCTGCCCTCCACCCGGGTGGACGCCTTCAACGTCACGCTGGCCAACGAGTTGAGCCGTAACGGCCGCCGGTCCGGGCTGACGTTCGCCCCCGAGGGCGGCAGTGACCGGATCCGCCGGGTGATCAACAAGATGGTCTCCGAGGAGGACCTGATCAGGACCGTCAGCACCGCGTACGCCAGCGGCTGGCGGCAGGTCAAGCTGTACTTCATGTGCGGGCTGCCGACGGAGACCGACGAGGACGTGCTGGCGATCGCGGGCCTGGCCCGGCGGGTGATCGAGGCCGGCCGGGCGGCGTCCGGCCGGCGGGACATCCGCTGCACGGTGTCGATCGGCGGTTTCGTGCCCAAGCCGCACACGCCGTTCCAGTGGGCCGCGCAGTGCGATCACCCGACCGTGGACGCGCGGCTGCGCGCGCTGGCGGCGGCGCTGCGCGCCGACCGGTCCTGCGGCCGGTCGATCGGCCTGCGCTACCACGACGGCAGGCCGTCGATCATCGAGGGGCTGCTGTCGCGAGGCGACCGGCGGGTGGCCAGGGTCATCCGGGCCGCCTGGGCGGATGGTGCCCGGTTCGACGGCTGGAGCGAGGGTTTCTCGTTCGAGCGGTGGGAGCGCTGCGCCGTCGCGGCGCTTGCGCCGGAAGGCGTGGACCTGGACTGGTACACCACTCGCGAGCGGCCCTACGGCGAGACGCTGCCGTGGGATCACCTCGACGCGGGGCTGGACCGCGACTGGCTGTGGCAGGACTGGCTGGCTGCGGTCGGCCCGGCGGGCCCGGCGGAAGTCGAGGACTGCCGGTGGACGCCGTGCTTCGAGTGCGGCGTGTGCCCGGCGATGGGGACCGAGATCGAGACCGGCCCGACGGGGGCGCGGCTGCTCCCGCTGACTCCGGTCGCCGCCGCCCAGCCGCCAGTTGCCCAGCCGCCAGTTGCGCCGTCCCCCGCCGCACCGCCGGTTGCCGCGCCGGCCGCGGCCGGGCAGCCCGCGTTCTCGTCGTCCGGTGGTCCCGGGCAGAGCGGAGCGTAGCGTCATGCCCTCGCCCCGTCCGGCCGGGCCGCCCGCTCCGCCGGTGGTCCAGCGGCTTACTGTCCGGTACGCTAAGCGGGCACGGATGCGATTCGCGAGCCACCGGGACATTGCCCGCGCGGTCGAGCGGGGAGTGCGCAAGGCCGGGCTGCCGGTCGCTTACTCGTCTGGCTTCTCGCCGCATCCGAGGATTTCCTACCCGGGTGGCGCCCCGACCGGGGTGGCGAGCGAGGCGGAGTACCTCGAGATCGCCCTGACCGGCTGGCGGGAGCCGTCCGACGTGCGTGAGCGGCTGAACGCCGCTCTGCCAGACGGGATTGACGTGATCGAGGTGACCGAGCTTCGGCCCGGCCAGGCCGGACCGAAGCTGGAGGCCTCCGCATGGGAGGCCGTGCTGCCCGGGGTGGCGGCCGCCGAAGCGGCTGCGGCCGCGGCGGCGTTCCTGGCCGCCCCGGCTGTCGAGGTTGAGCGCCTCACCAGCAAGGGCATCCGCCGGTTCGATGCCAGGGCCGCCGTGGTGGCGCTGGCCGCTGACCGGCGCGGCGGGCCGGCCCGGGACGCCGGATGTGCGATACTTCGAATGGTTGTTCGGCAGATGACACCTGCCGTCCGGCCCGATGACATCCTGACCGCGCTGCGCGACGTGTCGGGCCTTGCGCCGTCGTCACCACCGCTGGTGACGCGACTGGCACAGGGACCGCTCGATGAGGTAGCCGCTGCCGCCGGGACCGGCGATGCCGGGGTGACCGGCAGCAGCGGCGCCGGGCCTGCCGGGCCCGCGGCGCACGTGCCCCAGCCGAGCGGGCGGGGCGCGGAATACAGACAGGTAAAGGCAACGTGCCAGGGAGCGGTGGACGCCCTACCGGCGGCCGCCGCCCCGGTGAGCGCGTACGAGTTCCTCCCGCGCGGCGCGGACGGTCTGGATCCGGAAAATCCGGACCGCGGCGCCCGGGAGCCTGACGGAAGAGATTGCCCGGATGCTCGAGACCGAGCGACACAGCACAGGATCAGATTCTGATGGCCCCGGATCGGCCGATCAGGATAGCCAGGATAGCCAGGATGCCGCAGGCCAGCGTCGCGGCCTGCTCGGCCGAGTCCGCCGCGCGGTGACCCGCCCGGCCGGGCCGCCCGGGGAGAACGGCTCCGTGGCCGACAGCACCGGCGCGGTTCCGCCGGTTCCGCCGGTGCCCGTGGGCCCGGCCGGGGCGGCATCGTCGGGCGGCGGGGCCGCCCACGCTGCGGCGGCCCCGCCGGTGGCCTTCCAGCCGCCGGTCGTGATCTTCCAGCCGCCGGACCTGTCCCCGGGCCGGACGCCCGGGACTGGCGGTCGCAGCGACGCCGCGGAAGGCGCTGACCGGCCCGGCGGGGACGGCAGTGACGGCCCGGCCCGCAGTGACGGCCCGGCCCGCAGCAGCCGCAGCCGCGCCAGCCGGGCGGCGGCCCCGGCCGCGGCCGGGGCCGCTGACGATGCCAGCCGGGCAGACGACGAGGGCACGGCCGCTGACCGCAACGCCGAGGAGGCGGGCAACGGGACCCGGCGGCGGCGCCGCGGCAGCCGTGGCCGGGGCGGTAACGAGCACCCGGCTGACGCGGGCCAGGCCGAGAACGAGAGCCAGGCCGCCGGCGCCGGGCAGGACGCCCCGGCGGCCGGGGACGAGGCGAGCGCAGGCAGCGCCGACGACGGCGCACCCGGCGACGATGACGGCACGGCCGGCAACGCGTCGAGCCGGTCCGGCCGGCGACGCCGGCGGCGGCGCCGCAGCGGCGCGGCCGCCGAGACGGACCAGCCCAGCCCCGACGACCCGGCGGACACGGTGGTGCACGTGCGCCCGCCGCGGGCTCCGGTGGACACCGATGACGTCCGCTCGATCAAAGGCTCGACCCGGCTGGAGGCCAAGCGGCAGCGGCGGCGGGAGGGGCGCGACTCGGGCCGGCGGCGGCCGCCGATCATCACCGAATCGGAGTTCCTGGCCCGGCGCGAGGCCGTCGAGCGGGTGATGGTCGTCCGGCAGACCGGTGACCGGACCCAGATCGCGGTGCTGGAGGACGGCGTTCTCGTCGAGCACTACGTGGACAAGGCCAGCCATCAGTCCTACGTCGGCAACGTCTACCTCGGCCGGGTGCAGAACGTGCTGCCCTCGATGGAGGCGGCGTTCGTCGACATCGGCAAGGGCCGCAATGCGGTGCTCTACGCCGGCGAGGTCAACTTCGAGGCCTCCGGTCTGGAGGGCGAGTCCAAGCGGATCGAGTCCGCGCTCAAGTCCGGGCAGTCCATCCTGGTGCAGGTCACCAAGGACCCGATCGGGCACAAGGGCGCCAGGCTCACCAGCCAGGTCAGCCTGCCCGGCCGGTACCTGGTGTACGTGCCGGGCAACTCGATGACCGGTATCAGCCGCAAGCTGCCCGACAGCGAGCGGTCGCGGCTGAAGCAGATACTCAAGAAGGTCATGCCGGAGAACGCGGGCGTGATCGTCCGCACCGCGGCCGAGGGGGCCTCGGAGGAGGAACTGGCCTCGGACGTCAAGCGGCTGGCGGCGCAATGGGAGGCGATCGAGCGCAAAGCCAAGACGGCCAGCGCGCCCGAACTGCTCCAGAGCGAGCCGGACCTGACGATCCGGGTGATCCGCGACATCTTCAACGAGGACTTCAGCAAGCTCGTCGTGTCCGGCGGCAGCGAGTGGGACATGGTGGATGAGTACGTCCGCTACGTGGCCCCGACCCTGACCGAGCGGATGGAGCGCTGGGCGGGCGATGGTGACATCTTCGCCGCGTACCGGATCGACGAGCAGCTGGGCAAGGCGCTCGAGCGCAAGGTGTGGCTGCCCAGCGGCGGCTCGCTGGTGATCGACAACACCGAGGCCATGACGGTCATCGACGTCAACACCGGCAAGTTCACCGGCCAGGGCGGCAACCTCGAGCAGACCGTCACCCGCAACAACCTGGAGGCCGCCGAGGAGATCGTCCGCCAGCTGCGGCTGCGCGATGTCGGCGGCATCATCGTCATCGACTTCATCGACATGGTGCTGGAAAGCAACCGCGAGCTGGTGCTGCGTCGGCTGCTTGAATGCCTGGCCCGGGACCGGACCAAGCACCAGGTGGCCGAGGTCACCTCGCTCGGCCTGGTGCAGATGACCCGCAAGCGGGTGGGGTCGGGGCTGCTGGAGGCCTTCTCGGTGCCGTGCGAGCACTGCAACGGCCGCGGCGTGCTGATCTCGCTTGAGCCGGTCGAGCACACGCCCGCCGCCCGTCCGGCCGAGCCGGAGCGGACCGGCAAGAAGGGCGGCTCGGGCCGGTCTGGTCGTGGCGGCAAGCGCGGTGAGGCCACGGCGGAAGCCCTGGCCGCTGATGTGGCGACGGCCGACGGCCAGCCTGCCGAGGTCCCCGCCGCCGATGAGATGGCGCCCGGTGCCGTCTTTGGAGCCGACGGCACGGCGGCAGACAGCGCGGCAGCCGAGAGCACGGCAGCCACGGCGACCGCGCCGGGTACCGCGGTGGTCAGCGCGGTGACGGTTACCGCGGTGACCGCGCCGGACAGCGAGTCCACCGGGGGCCGCCGGTCGCGGTCGGGCCGGTCGCGGTCCGGCCGGTCCAGGGCCGCCACCCGGCCCGCCGGCCCGGCCCAGGAGACCGCAGCGGCCGAGGCGGCGACGGTCGGCGACGAACCGGGCGACCTGCCGGCCGTCCCGGACGGTCCGGCCGTCCCGGACGGTCCGGCCGTGTCGGTCCGGGTGACCGGAGCTGGTGATCCCGGTGCCACGGCTCCGGGGTCCGGCGATGCCGCGACTGCTGCTCCGGATGCCTCGGGCCCGCAGGACCCGGCCGCGGCCGATGGCGAGGCCGGGCCCGGCCCGGGTGATGCTCCGGCTTCCGGCAGCCTGGCAGCCGGCGATGACGGCTCAGCGCCCGCCGCTGGCGGCGCCGCCGATCCTGGGCCTGCCGGGCAGGCCGAGCCGGCCGCTGCCGAAGTCCCGGTGACCGACGTCGGCGATGACGCCCTGGCGGTGGCCGGTGACGCGGCCAGTGCGGACGCTGCTCCTGCCGGGGATGCTGCCATGGCAGCGGAGCCGGGCGGTCCTGAGCAGGGCAATCCGGAGCCCGGGGACGGGGAGTCGCAGGCGTCGGCGGTCCAGCACTGAGCCCTTGCCGGGTCTGATACTCTTTGAGGTCGGCGCACCGGATGGACTTCAGTGGCCCTGCCGCTGACATGAGCAGTGCGCACCGCAGCCAGCCCCGTCCCGGCGATGCTCAGGTGTGCGTCCCGGAGAGTTAACGGATTGGCCCAAGGGAGAGAGAGTTCTACGGTGTACGCGATTGTGCGCTGCGGCGGCAGGCAGGAGAAGGCGTCCGTCGATGACGTCCTGACCGTGGACAAGCTCGCCGGCGAGGTCGGCTCCAGCGTGACGCTGCCCGCGGTCCTGGTCGTCGACGACGGCAACGTGATCAGCGACCCGGCCGAGCTGGGCAAGTACCAGATCACGGCGGAGATCGTCGGCTCGGCCAGCGGTCCCAAGATCAACATGATTCATTACAAGAACAAGACCGGTTACCGGCGGCGCGTCGGCCACCGGCAGAAGTACACCCAGGTGAAGATCACCGGCATCCGGGCCGGCCAGGCTGCCGCGGCTGGGAAGAAGGGCTGAGATGGCACACAAGAAGGGCGCCTCCTCCAGCCGCAACGGCCGTGACTCCAACGCCCAGCGGCTGGGCGTCAAGCGGTTCGGCGGCCAGCTGGTCGGGGCGGGCGAGATCATCGTGCGGCAGCACGGCACCCACTTCCACCCCGGCGTCGGCGTCGGCCGGGGCGGCGACGACACGCTGTTCGCGCTGGTTCCGGGCAAGGTGCAGTTCGGCTCCCGGCGCGGCCGCCGCGCCGTGAGCGTGATCGAGGCCGAGCCGGAGCAGGTCAGCTAGCGGGCTCAGCAGTACGACGGATCCGCGTACCCGGGGCCGGTCAGCCCGGATACGCGGATCTGCTGTTTTGCCCGTTCGGCTCGGCCGCGCCGGGACGTGACCACCATGATCCGGAAGACTTGCCGGTCCGCAGACGGCGGGAAGTCTTCCGGATCATGAAGCCGCGGGCGGGAGCACCAGCCGCCGGGGCCCCGGCGGCGGCCTCGGCGGCGTGGTCACGGCGGGCTCGGCACCGGCGGGGCGGACCCCGGCGGCGGCCCCGGCGGGCGTGGCACCGGCAGGGCAGGAAGGAGAGTTCCGTGGCGGAGTACGCCGACCAGGCCGAGATGCGCGTGCAGGCCGGCGACGGCGGTCACGGCTGCGCCTCGGTCCACCGGGAGAAGTTCAAGCCGCTCGGCGGGCCGGACGGCGGCAACGGCGGCCGCGGCGGCGACGTGATCATCGAGGTTGCCCCGGGGATGGCGACGCTGCTGGACTTCCACCGCCGCCCGGTGCGCCGGGCCGGGAACGGCAAGCCCGGGTCGGGCTCGAACCGCAGTGGCGCCGAGGGCGCCGACCTGGTGCTGCAAGTGCCCGAGGGCACGGTCGTGAAGACGGCCAGCGGAGATGTGCTCGCCGACCTGACGGGCGCGGGCACCCGGTTCGTGACGGCGCGCGGCGGCCGGGGCGGCCTCGGCAACGCCGCACTGGCATCCGCCCGGCGCAAGGCGCCCGGGTTCGCGCTCCGTGGCGAGCCCGGCGAGCACCGCGACCTGCTGCTGGAGCTGAAGACGGTCGCCGACGCCGGGCTGGTCGGGTTCCCCAATGCCGGCAAGTCGTCGCTCATCGCGGCGCTGTCCGCGGCCCGGCCGAAGATCGCCAACTACCCATTCACCACGCTGACCCCGCACCTGGGCGTCGTCGAGGCCGGGGACGTGCAGTACGTCGTGGCCGACGTGCCGGGCCTGATCCCGGGCGCCAGCCTCGGCAAGGGCCTGGGCCTGGATTTCCTGCGGCACGTGGAGCGGTGCAGCGTGCTGGTGCACGTGCTCGACTGCGCCACCGAGGAGCCGGGCCGCGACCCGCTCTCCGACCTGGACGCGCTGGAGGCCGAGCTGGCCGCCTATGCCGAGCTGACCGGTGCCGACCTGGCCAGCCGCCCCCGCATCGTGGTGCTGAACAAGATCGACGTGCCAGCCGCCCGGGAGCTGGCCGAGATGGTCGAGCCGGACCTGGCCGCCCGCGGCCTGCGCGTCTGCCAGGTCTCGGCGGCCAGCACCGAGGGCCTGCGCGAGCTGTCCTTCGCGCTGGCGGAGATCATCGCCCGGGCGCGGGCCGCGGCCCCGGCACCGGAGCCCACCCGGCTGGTGCTGCGGCCCGAGCCGGTCGCCGGGCCCGATTTCGAGGTGGTCCCGGCGGGGGAGAACCGGTTCTGGATCCGCGGTGCCAAGCCGCGGCGCTGGATCGTGCAGACTGACTTCAGCAACGACGAGGCCGTGGGCTATCTGGCCGACCGGCTGGCCAAGCTGGGCGTCGAGGAGGCACTGGCGGAGGCGGGCGCACAGCCCGGCGCGGAGGTGCTGATCGGCGACGACGACAACGCGGTGGTCTTCGACTGGGACCCGGTCCAGGAGGCCGAGGTCTCCTTCGGCCCGCGCGGCACCGACCGCCGCCTTGCACCGTAGCTCCGGCAGCCCGGCGTTGGCCGGGCACAATAAAACGCGCTACATTGAGTAGCGCGCTCGGTTAACGCCGGGTCATTTTCAGAATGAAGAATTGAATAAAGGCTTTCTAATTCAGAATACCGGAGAAGGGGCCTGGTTGTCAAAACCGGAAATTGACCGCGAGCAGAAATATGTGTCCATGCTGTACGGGCGGCTGGATGATCTGCGGCAGCGGGCAGCAGGGCGGCTGGCGGAAGTGCTGCGCCAGTCCGGCGGGACCCATCAGGCGCGGACCGAGCGCGAGGCGTTCCTGGTGCTGTACGGCCGTCAGCTGGCCCAGTTCGACGCGGCTGAGCAGGGCCTGTGCTTCGGGCGGCTGGAATTCAGCGACGGGGCGCTGCGGTATATCGGGCGGATCGGCATTCATTCCGACAATGACGCCTACGAGCAGCTGCTGATGGACTGGCGGGCGGACGCGGCCCGGCCGTTTTACCTGGCGACGGCGGCCGCGCCGGACGGAGTGAAAGTCCGCCGCCACCTCAAGACCCGCAGCCGCACCGTGCTCAGCCTCGACGACGAGGTGCTCGACCTCGCGCTGGCCGACCCTTCCGGGCACGACGGGCTGACGGGGGAGTCGGCGCTGCTGGCCGCGGTCACCGCCAGCCGGACCGGGCGGATGGGCGACATCGTCGAGACCATCCAGGCCGAGCAGGACATGATCATCCGCGCGCCGCTGTCCGGCGTGCTCGTGGTCCAGGGCGGCCCCGGCACCGGGAAGACCGCGGTGGCGCTGCACCGGGCTGCGTACCTGCTCTACACCCACCGCCGGCAACTGGAGCAGCGAGGCGTGCTGGTGGTCGGGCCGAACGCCACGTTCCTGCGCTATATCGGGCAGGTACTGCCGTCGCTGGGCGAGACCAGCGTGCTGCTGTCCACGATCGGCGACCTGTTCCCCGGCGTTAGCGCGACCGGGACCGAGCCGGCCCTGACCGCCGAGATCAAGGGCCGGCCGCAGTTCGCGGGGATCATCGCCGCGGCCGTCCGGGACCGGCAGCGGGCGCCGGCCGACGGGCTGGAAGTCGAGTTCGAGCGGCAGCCGCTGCGGCTGCCGCGCAGCGTGATCGCCCGGGCCCGGGAGCGCGCCCGGCGCTCCCGGCGGCCGCACAACCAGGCCCGGCAGGTGTTCGCGGGAGAGATCATCAGCGCGCTCACCCGGGTGGCCGCCGGCCGGCTGGGCGCGAACGTGCTCGGCGGCCCCAACCTGCTCGGCGACGACGAGATCGACGACCTGCGCCGGGAACTCGCCGCCGACCCTGCCGTCCGGGCGGCGATCGACCGGATGTGGCCGGCGCTGACCCCGGCACAGCTGCTCAGGGCCCTGTTCGCGGCGCCGGAGCGGCTGAGGGCGGCGGCTCCCGCGCTCACCGGCGCCGAGCGGGCAGCGCTAGCCCGCGACCCCGGCGGGCCGTGGACGCCCGCCGACGTGCCACTGCTGGACGAGGCTGCCGAACTGCTCGGCGAGGACGAGCGGGCGAGCCGGGCCCGGCAGGAGCGGGCCCGGCGGGCCCGCGAGGACTACGCGCAGGGCGTGCTGGACATCATGTCCCGCGACATCGAGGACGACGAGGAAATCCTGATGGGCGCCGACATGGTGGACGCCAGCCGGCTCGCCGCCCGGCAGGACGAGGACCTGGGGCTGACTGCGGCCGAGCGCGCGGCGGCCGACCGGACCTGGGCATTCGGCCACGTGATCGTGGACGAGGCGCAGGAGCTGTCGCCGATGGCCTGGCGGATGCTGATGCGGCGGTGCCCGGTTAAGTCGATGACGATTGTCGGCGACGTCGCGCAGACCGGGGACCTGGCCGGCCCGGGCTCGTGGGACGAGGCGCTGCGCCCGCACATCGGCGACAGGTGGCAGCTGTCCGCGCTGACCATCAACTACCGGACGCCCGCCGAGATCATGGCGGTGGCCGCGGACGTGCTGGCCGCGATCGACCCTGCGCTGACGCTGCCCCGCTCGGTCCGCGATTCCGGCTCGGTGCCGTGGCGGCTCGCCGCCGCGCCGGGCGCGCTGGCGGCCACCGTCGCCGACGCCGCACAGCGGGCGGCCGCGCTGGCCGGTGACGGCAAGGTCGCGGTGATCGTCCCCGCCGGGCGGCTGGCCGACCTCGGCCGCGCGGTCACCGCACTGATCCCGGCCGCGGCGGTCGGCGAGGCCCCGGACCTGGAAAGCCCCCTGGTGGTGCTCACCGTGCACCAGGCCAAGGGCCTGGAGTTCGACGCGGTGCTGATCGCCGAGCCCGGCGAGATCATCGCCGAGTCCCGGCGCGGGCTGTCCGACCTCTACGTGGCGCTTACCCGGGCCACGCAGCAGCTCGGCGTGGTGCACGCCGGGCCGCTGCCCAAGGTGCTCGACGGCCTTGCCGAGGTCAGCCCGGCCGACATCCGCTGCTGACCCCCCGGGCTGCCCCGGCGGCCGCGGGTTCAGCAGCCTGGGCTGAGCTGCCTGGGCTGAGCTGCCTGGGCTGAGCTGCCTGGGCTGAGCTGCCTGGGCTGAGCTGCCTGGGCTGAGCTGCCTGGGCTGAGCTGCCTGGGGTGAGCTGCCTGGGATGAGCTGCCTGGACTGA
>JBKQSL010000520.1:0-3798 GCA_052143655.1 Streptosporangiaceae bacterium
TGCCGTTCGTCGTCCACCGCCCCGACGGCATCGGCCTGGCCAGCGTCGGGCAGTGGCCGGTCACTTTGCGGCTGGCTGATTTCACGCAGCTGCTCCGCGACGCCGGCTACGGACAGGAGGAGACCACCCATGAGTGACTACGTGAACCTCGACGCCAACCCCGTCACCGCAGCCTGGTTCGGCGCCATCCGCACCTGGGACACCCAGATCGCGGAACTGCAGGAGAAGCGCGCCCGCGCCGTCGACCTCATCCAGCAGGCCATGGGCGACCACGCCGAGGCCCGCATCGACGGGAAGCCGGTCATCACCTGGGCCTGGTCGAAGCCATCCATGCGCCTCGACCGCAAGGCCCTCGAAGCCGACCTCGGCCCGGACACTGTCAGCAAGTACCTGGTCGAGTCGAAGCCCGCGAGACCGTTCAGGATCCTGGCCGGCGATGAGTAGCTTCCGCCAGCCCGACGCCGGATGGGTCAGGCCGCCCATCGAGGGGACCGCCGGCGAGATCGCCACGATGGTCATCGACGCCGTCCGCCACACCGCCGCCCGCGCGCCCCGGTCCCTGCAGGTCAAGGTCGGGCCGTCCGAGCTCGGCACGCCCTGCACCCGCAGGCTCGCCTACAAGGTCCTCGACTGGCAGCCGAAGCCCAACGCGGACACCGACCCGTGGACCTCCGTCATCGGCACGTCCGTGCACGCGTGGATGGCCGACCTGTTCACGACCTGGAACGGCCAGGCCGGCGAGCCCGGCGGCGAGCAGTGGCTCATCGAGCACCGCGTCCAGCTTCCCGCCGGCATCTCCGGGTCCTGTGACCTGTACGACCGGTGGCACGGGCGGGTCATCGACTGGAAAATCACGTCACCGGCGAACATCGCGAAATACCGGAAGAACGGCCCCGGCCAGCAGTACCGCATCCAGGGGCACCTGTACGCCCTGGGCATGCAGCTGGCCGGGGAGAAACCGGAGACGGTGTCGATCGTGTTCCTGCCCAGGGGAGGCCGGATCGACGGGCTGCACGTCTGGTCCGAGCCCTACCAGCCGCAGATCGCCGTCCAGGCCATCGAGCGGTACCTCGCCGTCCGCGAGTTCCACGTCACCGTCGACCCCGAGGCCCACCCGGAACGGTGGCAGCTGCTGCCGACAGGCGACGCCTACTGCACGTACTGCCCCTGGTTCCTGCCCGGCTCAGCCGACCTGAGCCAGGGCTGCCCCGGCCATCAGGCCACCGCAACACCATCTAAGGAGAAGTGAACCATGTTCCAGCAGCCATCCGCAGGCGGCGACCGCGTCAACCTCACCGAGGTACTCGGCTCGCTCGCCCTCATCTACGTCCGCGAGCTCCGCGAGGGCGTCCCCACCCCGTACGGGGAGTCCGACGCCGTCGCCGTCGACCTGCACTTCCTCGACGGCCCCAAGGGCGGCGAGATCTTCGAGAACACGCTGCTCTTCCAGCGTGCCATCGTCGGCTCCCTCCGCTCAGCCAGCCACAGCGATCCGGTGCTCGCCAGGATCGGCCAGGGCATCGCCAAGCCCGGCCAGTCCGCGCCGTTCGTCCTGCTGCCCTTCACCGACGCTGACGCCGCGGTGGCAACCGGGTACATCGAGCGCAGGCCGAAGCCCTTCCAGGCACCCGCCACCCCTGCCGCAGCCGCACCGGCCGCGGCTGCTACCCCATCCCCGGCAACGACGGCAGCACAGGGTTCACCTGCGTCCGTTGACCTGTCCACCCTCCCGCCCGAGGTCGTCGCCCTGCTCCAGCAGAACGGGGCCATCACCGCCGCCTGACGGCACCCTGACGTGCTCCCCGCCGTGACAGGACGCTCCGCCGCGGCGGGGAGCACCACCACCATCCCGGAACCAGGCACGGAGGCGCTGCAGGTGAACGACAGCGACATGAGTGAAGCCGTACGCGCCTGGTGGCTCGCCGAGAGCGACCGCCGCGACCGCGACCTGGCAGCCCGCTGGCGCGCCTGGCAGGAAGGCTGGCAAGCCTGCGAGGCCGCCCAGGATGACGCCTGGGAAGCCGGGTACGCCGCCGCAGCAGCAGACCTCAAGCGAGCCCAGCACGACACGCACCGGGCAGCCGTCCAGCTAGCCGCATGGATCGACGCCACGGAAGCCATCGAGCAGGCCCGCTGGGAACTCCGCGGCGACCCGCGCACCCGCGAAACCTTCGGCCAGCCGCACCCCGGCGACTACATCCCGGCAGGTGCAGCGTGACCCTGCCCCGCACGCAGCTCGACTGGGGACTTCGCTACGCAGCCCGCGAAAGCTGGCTCCGCTACGTCCACGGCATCGGCTGGCACGTCTGGGACGACAAGCGGTGGCGTCCCGACGACGACGGCGAGGCCGGCCGCGTCTACGCCAACATGGTCAAGGACGCCTACGCCGAACTCGGCCACATCGACGACGACGACGAGCGGAAGAAAGCCTTCCGCGACCTCCTCGCCGCCGAGCGGCGCAACTTCGCCGAGGGCGCCCTCTGGTTCGCCGCCAGCCGCCCCGAGATGGCCGTCGCCGCATCCGCGCTCGACTCCAACCGGATGCTCCTCAACTGCGCCAACGGCACCCTGAACCTCGACACCATGACCCTGACCGCCCACAACATGGACTCCAGCATCACGAAGGTCTGCCGCGGCGCGTGGATCCCCGATCTCGGCGAGACCAGGTGGGCAAAATTCGCCGCCGAGATCCTGCCCGACGCGGAGATCCGCGACTTCACCCAGCGGCTCATGGGATCCGCGCTGCCCGGCAAGGTCCGCGAGCACGTCCTGCCGATCCTCACCGGCACCGGCGGCAACGGCAAGTCCACGTTCGTCGAGGCCATCCTGTCCGCCCTCGGCGACTACGGCATGCAGGCCGACCCGACCCTGCTCATGGCATCCCGCCACGACGCGCACCCCACCGGCCAGGCCGCGCTGCAGTCCCGCCGCCTCGCCGTCTGCATGGAAACCGCGCACGGACGGCACCTCGACGCGCCCACCGCGAAGCAGCTCACCGGCGGTGACACGATCACCGCCCGGTACATGCGAAAGGACTTCTTTTCCTTCGAGCCGTCGCACACCATTCTCATGGTCACTAATCACAAGCCCGTCGTCGACGGATCCGACGAGGCATTGTGGCGGCGGCTTGTCGTCGTCCCGTTCGACCAGAAATTCAGCGGCGATAATGCCGAGCCTGATCTGAAGGACCGGCTCGAATCCGAGCCTGACGCGATCCTCTCGTGGATGATCCGGGGCTGGATTGCCTACCGCGAGCACGGATTGCAGATCCCGAATGGCGTCCGCGCCGCCACCGAGGCTTACAAGGCGGACAGCGACGCGGTGGGACGGTTCATCGAGGAGCGGTTCCACGTGACCGAGTTCGGGACCGCGCAGTCAGCTGAGCTGTTCGCCGAGTGGCAGAAGTGGTGTGTCACCAACGGTGAGGAGCCGGTCACCCAGAAGGCGTTTAGTGAGGAATTGTCCCGGCGTGGCTACCGGAAGGTCCGGACGGGCCGCGGGATGACGTGGAAGGGATTCATGCTGCTCAGTGGCTCGGATGACGACTCAGTGCAGGGTAGTGCAGGGTTTGCCGGTTCGCTCCATGACGCGCGCACGCAATCTGGTCATACGGACGCCCCTACATCACCCTGCACTGAACCGCAGTTCAACAGTTTCGGCGAGCTGATGCCATGAGCGATGACCACCTCATCCACAGGCCAGCCCGCCTCACCACATGCCTCGGCTGCGGCCAGCATGTCCTGGCCGCGATCGAGTACGGGCGCACCGTCACCGCCGACCCGGAATCGCTCTCAATCG